>JAYVXT010000473.1:0-5256 GCA_043785065.1 Bryobacterales bacterium
GGCATGTTCACGATGGCTTTATTTTCGATCACTTGACCAACGGAAGATGTGTCGGTGACCAGCAATGGCGCTTCGGCCTGAACCGTAATGGTCTCGTTAGTGGAGCCGAGCTTCATACTTACGTCGATGCGGGCTTCCTGATCGACTTGCAGCACGATGCCGCGGATCGATTTAGAAGGAAAGCCGGCAGCCTCGACCAGCATTGTGTACTCGCCGATCGGGAGGAGGGAAATGGAATATTCGCCTTCCGCGTTTGTTTGAACGGAACGCCGCTGCGACGTGGCAATATTCATAACTGTTATGGTTGCGCCACTGACAGAGGCGGAACCTGGATCAAGCACGGTTCCTAGGAGTCGGGCCGTGGACTGCTGTGCTTCCAGGGTTAGCACGAAAGAAAATACGAGCAAGAACAATAGACGCATTTCGACCTCCAAGCAGGATCAAGTTGGATTAACTTTATCACAGAAACAAGGTAGCGACAGAGTTCCGGAACCTGCAATGGGGCTCCTTTGAGCCGCGCGCCGCGGTGGCCTGGCCCGTCTGGTGAGCGGCGTTTGTATATTTCAGTGTGCGGGCGGCATTCCCCCGTGCTTGCGACGTTCGATTATGGCGATGCGACAACTTCGAGCGATGGGCGGCCGAGAACCAATGTGGCTCCGTGGGCGTTGTTCATGACGAACAACAAGTATGTGATGGAGCACGTCAAGGGCTTTGCGACTCCGCGACGTGTGGAACGCGCTTACATGCGGGCGCTGACGTGGATGGCGGAGACGCGGGAAGTGGATGGCGGCCTGAGATGCGTGGGCAAAAGCATGACAAAGTTCTTGTCACGTGCTGATGTCGTCGAATGAGTTTGTTTTTTGCCCTAGCGAACGGGCAGCCGCGGTTATAAGATAGTGCCATGAGATCCATAAAGCTTTTAGTTACCGCGGGGCTAGCCGCGCTTGCCACCATTGCCGCGCAACCCGTTCCTTCTGTTGCCGAACAAATCGCCGGCGCGGTGCAGGCCGCGCCGAAGGACCGCCGTGAAGGGGCCGAAGTGCTGGGCTATTCTCCCGAGGGCAAACAGATTACCCTGCGCAAGGGAACGAACGACTTGATTTGTCTGGCCGACAATCCCGCTATTGACGGCTTCGAGGTGGATTGCTACCACAAGGAACTGGAGCCGTTCATGGCCCGCGGCCGCGAGCTTGCGGCGCAAGGGGTGAAGGGTAACGCCCGTCACGAAACGCGGTGGAAAGAAGTGGATGAGGGCAAGTTGACGCTGCCCAAGTTGCCTCGCATGCTTTATGTGCTAACGGGGAAGAGTTACGATATGGCGTCGGACAAAGTTGTGGATTCCTATTTGCGTTGGGTGCTCTACACGCCATACGCCACGCCGGAATCGACTGGGCTTACGACGAAATCGGGTAATGAACCATGGCTGATGTATCCGGGTAAGGCAGGGGCGCACATCATGATCAGTCCGCCGAAGAAGTGAAGCCAGACCCACAGTGATATGCTGAAAACAATATGAGCGAGAACACACGCCGTGGTTTTATCAAGACTGCCTCCGCCTTCGGAGTGCCTGCTCTATTGAAAGGCGCATCGGTAACTAACGCCATAAAGGTCGGCATTGTCGGCTGCGGGGGACGCGGCACCGGGGCAACGGCCCAGGCCATAAAAGCCGATGATGGCGCCGAATTGGTCTCGATGGCCGACATCACCGTCGAGCGCATCGATGAAAGCCTCGCCTCGCTGGAAAAATTCCTGAAGCCGGAAGTGCGCACGCGCTTGAAGGTGGAACAGGCCAGGAAATTTGCCGGGCTTGATGGTTACGAAAAGCTGGTGAACAGCGGCGTCGACGTGGTGCTGCTGGCCACGCCTCCCGGCTTTCGCCCCTTGCATCTGCGGGCAGCCGTTGAGGCCAAAAAGCACTTGTTCGTGGAAAAACCCGTCTCAACCGACGCGCCTGGGGTTCGCCACGTTCTGGAAAGCGTGAAGATGGCCAAGGAGAAAAATTTGAACCTTGTCGCCGGTTTCTGTTGGCGCTATGCGAACCACATTGTGGAGACGTTCGACAAGATTCAGAACGGCGCAATCGGCAACATCGTCAATTACTACGGCACTTACTACACAACGCCAGTGAAGCCGATGCCTCCAGCCTCCGAACGTCCGGCGGGCATGAGCGACATGGAATGGCAGGTTCGCAATTGGTACAACTTTTCCTGGCTGTGCGGCGACAGCTTGGTGGAGCAGGCGGTGCACACCGTGGATAAAGTGGCATGGGCATTCAACGATCAACCACCTATTAGCTGTGCAGGTATTGGCGGGCGCCAAATTCCTGCCGAAGGCGGCAACATTTACGATCACTTCGAGGTGAACTACCTTTACCCGAATAATGCGCGGGCCACTGTCGCCAATCGTCAGATCGTGGGCTGCTACAACGAAAATGCCGACTACATTCAAGGTACTAAAGGCACTGCCATAATCGGCCGCGGCCCCAATCCGCGCATTGAAGCCGAAACCACCTGGAGCTACGAAGGCCAGAAGTATGACATGTACCAGCGCGAGCACGACGTGCTGTTTGCCTCCATCCGCAAGGGAACCGTGATCAATAACGGCGAGCGTTTGGCGACCTCCACGATGCTTGCCATCATGGGCCGCATGGCTGCTTATACTGGCCAACAAATCACATGGGATCAGGCGCTGAATTCGCAGGAAAGGCTGATTCCGGAGAAGATGGATTGGAACATGAAGTGGGAAGTTCCGCCCACTGCGCGCCCTGGCATCACCAAATTCGTCTAATGCGTACGGTCCTATTTCTGTTGGCGTTGCCCGTGCTTTCGGCCGACTTCACGGTCGTTCGCCCGATTCTGGAAACCCATTGCATGCCCTGCCATTCCAATGAAAAGGCGGCGGGCGGGCTGCGGTTGGACAAGCGTGCGAATGCTTTGAAGGTATTGAACCCAGGCAAACCCGAGCAGAGTTTGTTGCTGCTGACGATTGATCGTGACCCGGGTCAGCCGGGCGCGATGCCTCCCGAGGGGGCGCATCTTTCCTCCGATGACCGTGCTGCTTTGCGAAGTTGGATTGCGATGGGAGCTCCGTGGCCGGAATCGGTGGTGGTGGGGTCGCGGGCGGGCCGCATGCCGGATGATGCGGCGTTGGTGGAACGTCTGCATGTACAAATCGCGGCAAGGTCGAAAGAGAAGCGGCCCGCCGATATGAAGGCGTACAAGACAACCATTCCAGGCGCGGACGTCGCCTTTGATATGGTTTCCATCCCTGGCGGAGAATTCACCATGGGTTCCGATGAGGTGAGGGATGAGAGGCCCCGGCATAAGGTGAAGGTAGATGCATTCTGGATGGGTAAGTTTGAAGTCACCTGGGACGAATACCGGTTGTTCATGTTTCCCGAGCAGGCCAGGGAAACACGCGGCGCCGATCCCAACGTGGATGCCGTGAGCCGCCCCACCCGCCCATATGTGGAGATGAGTTTTGGCATGGGATTGAATGGTTATCCGGCGATTAGTATGACGCAACATGCGGCTAATAAATATGCCGAATGGTTGAGCGCGAAGACCGGGCATTTCTATCGTCTGCCGACTGAAGCCGAGTGGGAATACGCTTGCCGCGCCGGAACGGACGGCGCCTACTCGTTCGGAGACGATGCCGCCAAGCTGGCCGATTATGCCTGGTTTTCGAAGAACGCGAACGGCAAGTATGAGAAAGTGGGCACGAAGAAACCCAACCCGTGGGGGTTATTCGATATGCACGGAAACGTGATGGAATGGACGCTTGATCAATATGAGCCATACCGGGCGGAGGCGCAAAGCAACCCGTGGTTGAAGTCGAAGGAATCGTATCCGCACGCGGCGCGTGGCGGTTCGTGGAACGATCCGGCGTCGAAGCTTCGTTGCAGCGCCCGCGTTGGGAGCGATGCCTCGTGGAAGATGCAGGATCCGCAATTGCCGAAGAGTATATGGTACTTGACTGATGCGCAATTTCTTGGCTTTCGTTTGGTGCGGCCGCTGCAGGTTCCGGCGGCAAAGGATATGTTCCAGTATTGGAACAATGGCGTTCAAGTGGATAGCAACTAGCGCTCTTGTGTTGCACGCGATGGCTCCGGCGTGGGAGTTGCATCGGCTAGAGGCAAGCGAGCCTCACATGGGGACTTTGTTTCGCGTGGTTGTTTACGCGGCGGACGAGACGGCGGGACGCGTGGCGATCAAGAAGGCTTTTGAGCGGGCGGCGGACCTTGACCAAAAGCTTTCCGACTATAAACCTGATAGCGAGTTGAACCAGTTGTGCCGCGCGCCTGCCGGCAAGCCTGTTGTTGTGTCCTCGGACTTGCTGCAAGTGGTTGCGGCTTCGCTAAGGATCGCCCGCACGACGGATGGGGCCTTCGATATTACGGTGGGTCCGCTAACGCATCAATGGCGTGAGGCGCGCAAAGCCGGGCGGCTACCTTCCGCCGCGGAAATCAATGAGGCGCGCGCTAGAACCTCTTATAGGAAGATTGGTCTTGACGCTCGCGGGAAAACGGTCACGTTGAAGCAGCAGAGCATGCAACTGGATTTAGGGGGAATCGCTAAAGGGTACGCAGCCGATCAAATACTGGCGGTGCTGGCCGCTGAGGGATTCGGCCAATCTTTAGTAGCCGCCTCGGGTGATATCCGAGTTGGCGCCGCGCCCCCTGGCCGCGACGGTTGGATGATTGCACTGGAGAGTGGTGAGAAGCTGGAGCTTGTGAATCAGGCTGTTTCGACGGCTGGTGCGGCGGAGCAATTTATTGAATGGAACGGCGTGCGTTATTCGCACATCCTTGATCCAAGAACCGGAGTGGGGCTGACGAATGGATTGACGGTAAGTGTGGTCGCGCCGACTGGTTTGCTTGCTGATGGGTGGGATACGGCTCTGTGTGTGATGGGTGAGCGAGGCAAGGCGCGCTTTTTGAAAGTGGTACCGGTTGGCCGCGCATTCTTTCGCCGGAGCGGTGCGAAGGCCAACTGAGTTTATAAGGTGATTCTCGAGTTGTGTGGGATTCTAGAAAGCGATACCGTGGAGATATGACTGTCGAAGCCAGGATCTGTCTATAAATAACATATCCATATAAGAATGTTTTAGAGTATACTCGTTGCAGTGATTGACCTTGCTGGAATCGCCGCACGCTATAAGGCTCTGGAACCTGTTCTGGACGAGCGAGCGCGACGGTTGATGGCGGCGGCGGAGAGTCAGGCAATCGGTCGAGGCGGGATTTCAGCAGTGAGCAAG
>JAYVXT010000474.1:0-5251 GCA_043785065.1 Bryobacterales bacterium
AAAGCAATTTCATGGTGTTTTCGGCTTCCCTGTGACTCCGTTCAAGGATGATCTGTCGCTGGATCTGGCTGGGCTTGAGGCGAATGTGGATTGGATGGCGAAACATCCATTCTGCGCCATGGTGGCTACCGGCGGCACGGGCGAAGTGTATTCGATGACGCCCGAAGAATCGGTGGAAGTGGTGCGCGTCACGGTGAAGACAGTGAAGAAGCGCATGCCGATTGTGGCTGGAGTGGGTTTCAACACCGCGATTGCCTGCCAAATGGCGAAGAAGATGGAAAAGGCGGGCGCTGCGGCGTTGCTGGTGATGCCTCCTTACTACATCAATGCGCCGGAAGCGGGGATGATTGCGTATTTCAAGGCGATCAACGATTCCTGCGGATTGCCGCTTAGTTTTTATACGCGGGATTGGGCGGGCATGTCGGCGGCGCAGGTTGGCCGGTTATGCGATGCGGCGCCGAATCTGAAAATGTGGAAAGACGGCCAGGGCGATATGCGCAAGTATCAGCGGATCATCCAAACGGTTGGGGATCGTTTGGCTTGGATCGGCGGAATTGGCGACGATTGCGCGCCTGGGTATTTTGCGATCGGATGCCAAGCTTACACGTCGAGCATTTCTAACATTTCACCGAAGATGTCATTGGCGATTGCCGAGGCTGGATTGAAGGGCGATCGTGAGACGATGAACGCGCTGATGGCGAAATATGTGCATCCCTTGTACGCGCTACGGGACCGGATGAAGGGGTATGAAGTGTCGGTGATGAAGTCGGCGATGGATATGATTGATGGGTTGCGCGGCGGACCGGTGCGGCCTCCTCTTGTGAATACTTTGCCGGCGGATGTGGCGGATTTGAAGAAGCTGATGAAGCTGTACGCGGCTTATGACCGGGGTTAGGTTCCGGCTGTCACAATAAGGAAAGCGTCGGTTCTAATTCCGTAGAAAGCACTGCTGGAGGGACCATATGAGAGGTATGAAATGAATCGGTTGGGCAGTTTTATTGCTCGTAATGTGTTACTTCATCGCCGTCGCTATAGCCAAGAGAAGTTATTGGCCTTCGTTATTCTGGCAATCATACCTTTCTTGGCTCCCCGCTGTTGATGCCCAACGGAATTCCAGAACTACTTTATGCACAGGTCTCAGTATTCGAACGCTTTGAAATACATTGAGCCGAGGCTTAAAATCCGTCAACTGCCAAATTCATCCCAAAGAGCAAAGCACAATTCGGCAAAAGTAGTCCGCGAAACTCCACTGTAATGGTTGGGTTGGGTTGACGCTCAAAATAACTTTGGAGCGATGATTCGCCTGCACTTTACTGCCGTCTTCGATAGCTAGGAGCCTACAAAGCTAATTGCTGTTAGTTGGCCGGAAGGGGAACGGTGGAGCGTAGATTGAGAACTGGCCACTGTGACAGCGTTTTTTAGATAGGCTATCTTGGAAGTACCGGAGGTAGCGCCTTTGAACATCGAAATTCCTGAAAACCTGATAGATGCATTGCTCGCAAAGGCAATGGCGGAAGGCGTTACTGCCTCCATGTATGCGCGGCAGGTTCTAGAGCGTGATCTCTCAGGTCAACTGGACCAAAAACGAACACGGTCCAAGACGGAGCCGTTCGGAGGAATGAGCGGGGAGGAGAAGGCTCGCGCCTTCGTGCAATGGGCGAAAAGCCATCGCCATAGACCGTCGCTTTCGGATGAGGCAATTAGCCGCACAAGCATGTATCCGGATCGTTGGTAAATGGCCATTCTGATCGATACGAACGTTTTGCTTCGCTCCGTTCAGCCCTCGAACCCAATGCATGCAAGCGCGGTTCGTGCTCTGGAAAATCTGATGAAACGGGAAGAGGCTCTTGCGGTAGCGATTCAAAATGTAGCGGAGTTTTGGATCGTAGCCACGCGCCCAATTGTTAATAGCGGGCTTGGTTTTACGATTGAAGAAGCGCGGGAAGAGATGGTTAAAATCGACGCATTTTTTCAAATTCTAAGCGAAAATGCCGCATCGTACGCGGCATGGAAGGCGCTGATTGTGGCGAAACGCGTGAGCGGTGTTCTGGTTCATGACGCACGCCTTGTCGCCGTGATGAACACTTACAGCGTAACTCAAATCGTCACTTTTAATGTGACAGACTTCTCTCGCTTTTCAGAGATCGAAGCGGTGCACCCTGAGGATTGGCGATGATTGCGACGTCACTAACCACAAACAAATCTTCCGGGAATCATCATGACTGAAAGGCGCGACTCGATTCGAGCTTTGGTGATGAGCACGCTGGCTTTCTCCGTCTGCTTCGCTTGCTGGGTGCTCAACGGAGTGCTAATCACACATTTGGTTGAGGCTCAGGTGTTTGTGTTCTCAAAGGCCCAGGTGGGTTGGCTGCTAGGTGTACCTATCCTTACCGGGTCAATTCTTCGTCTTCCCGCCGGATTGTTGACCGACAAGTATGGCGGCCGTGTGGTTTTCACAGGGCTGATGCTGGTGTCCGCACTGCCGGTGTACCTGACCTCGTTGGCTAGCACATTCGAGGAATTTTTAGCGGCAAGTCTGTGTTTCGGGCTAACTGGAGCTAGCTTCGCCGTGGGCGTGGCGTACGTCGCGGTATGGACACCGCCGCAGCGGATGGGGACGGCGTTAGGTATTTTCGGGGCCGGAAACGCAGGTGCGGCACTCACCAGCATTGTTGGACCGATGCTGCTTTCCAAGTTAACCATTGGCGGACAATACTTGGATGGCTGGCGCACTCTGCCCAGAATTTACGCGGCGTTGCTTGTGGTAACCGGGTTCACATTCTATTTCTCAACGCGTACCCGCTTGCCCCGGCAAGGCTCCGGACAATCGCTGGTACAACGTTTGATCCCACTCCGCAGCTTGCAGGTCTGGCGCTTCGGACTTTACTACGTTGCTGTCTTTGGCGGGTTCGTGGCCCTATCGCAATGGTTGATACCGTATTATGTGAATTCTTATGGCGTGTCCGTGGCCAAGGCGGGACTGCTGACTGCGTGTTTCAGTCTTCCTTCCGCGGTAACCCGTTCGTTAGGGGGGTGGTTGGCGGATCGCATTGGCGCCCGTTCCGTTATGTACTGGGTGTTTGGGGTTATGATTGTTGGCTGTGGCATGTTGATGATTCCCAAAATGGACATCGAATCTCCCGGCGAAGGGATTATGGCCAGCTCATCCGGCACGGTCCGCGCGGTCTCGGCAAGCCATGTATTCATAGATGATAAGAGCTATGCCTTGCAGGTTCCTCCGCCCCGCGGCGACGCCAGTACCGCATTGGAAATGTTGGTGTTTCCGGTCATTACCCAGTGGCAGGAGCCTGTAGTAAAAGAGGGCGACCGCGTTTCCAGGCAGCAATTGCTCGCGCGCGGTATCACCCATCTTCACTTCCAGGCGAATATTGGAGTGTTCACCGCGATCTTGTTCGTGGTGGGCTGTGCGATGGGGATCGGCATGGCCGGCGTGTTCAAACACATTCCGTACTATTTTCCGAATTCCGTGGGCGTCACCGGCGGCATCGTGGGAGTTATTGGCGGGTTGGGTGGTTTCGCGTGCCCGATACTGTTCGGCTATTTGTTGCGGCTGAGTGGATTCTGGACAAGTTGTTGGGCCTTCCTTCTGATTCTAGCTCTGATCTGCCTGATCTGGATGCACACGGTCATTCGCCGGATGTTGCGCGAACGCGCTCCCGATTTGGAGCAACTGATAGAGAAGCATTGATTGAGGGGGTCGTCTAGCCTTGACGGGCGACGGTGCGCTCACGTGGATATTTTACGATCAGTTGCCGAACTTGTACTTATCGAGCATTTCCAACATTTCAGGGAAGACTTGCTGTCTATTGCCGAGACTGATGGCGAAGTATGTGCATCCGCTGTGCGCGCTACGGGTCCGGATGAAAGGGTACGGAGCGCCGGTAATGAAGCCGGCTATGGTTATGCTTGATGGGTTGCGCGGCGGGCTGGTGCGTCCTCCGCATGTGAATAGATTACCGGCGGATGTGGCTGACTTGAAGAAGCTGAGGAAGCTGCACGCCTTACGATTAGCTTCGGAGTATTGTATTTAAGCGCTTGGGACGAACCTACAAGTTTAATAGGGTTTTCATTTTCTGCCGCACAATTGCTTGAGCCGGTTCTTCGAGACAACCCAAACGCCTAGCTAGATTAGAGACATGTAGCGTCGCGAGTTTATGAAGCCTTAGATCCGACCTTACTTTCAAGTTCGTCGATTTAAACCGATCCAATTGC
The DNA here is from genome assembly GCA_043785065.1 of Bryobacterales bacterium. Classification (GTDB taxonomy): domain Bacteria; phylum Acidobacteriota; class Terriglobia; order Bryobacterales; family Bryobacteraceae; genus JANXSF01. The sequence continues at coordinate 4,234 of JAYVXT010000474.1, forward strand.
GGGTCGACCACGATATCTGTCTCAAGCAGAGTACTTGGCACGACGGAGGAAATCTACTCCACCAAGATTTCCGGGACTTCGCCTAGTCTTGACGTCAACAGCAGCGCTGGGCGAAATTTACTTCCTGGAGTCTCCAAATGGGAAATACGTCAAGTAGATATCACCGGGCTGCATCTATTGGTTGCCCATCTTCGAGCGTGTAGATATCTTGTGCGGGGTCGGCAAGTTCATCGGTCCAATCTCGCGCAATGGCGTGTGCCCAAGCGGCCCCTGCATCATCCTCATCGGCCACCAACACCATTAAACGAACCGGACCTAATGGGAGTTCCGCCGGTGCGATGGCGGACAATTTGTGCTGGTTATCAATGTCCCCAATTAGTTCGATAGTTTTCATGGATGAATCGCTTTCCAACTGTTTTTACTGTAACAAACTCTTGTTTCCCTAATTGCCGCAGGCTGTTCGATGGCTCGAACCTCAGCGGGTACGTTAGGTTCAAACCGAATCTTCTTCACGCGAAGTTAATTCTCGTGGCCACGGATTTGTTCCATGGTGAAACCGCACTCGGCCCCAACCTGCTCGAAGGGGATACCGCCATCAGAATTCTTGCGGAAGTATCCACGTGAGGCGGCGATGGCGCGAAGGTCGTCGTCGCCCATGATATCCTCGTCTTCGTCGCTTCCTTGATGCACCATTACTTCCAGGAGTTGCACTACGGCATGAAGTTGGTCCGGGCCAAGTTGGTCGACAAGCTGGTGAGCTTGTTGCTTTGCCTCAACAGTATTAGCGGGCATATTTCCTTTGAATTTGCTTTCTGCTTGTATCCTAACACGTCGCATTTGATTGGGTTGACGTTCAGCCCAAACGAGTATCATCAGTGGCGTCCTATCGCCACCAGTTCCTTCAAGCTTCGGTGATACAGAATGCCATCGCCATAAGCCACTGAACTCAGGCTCCAGGTTTCACCGCTTGGACCTAGATCATTGATCGCCAGCAGCGCCTTTTCGTCGAACACCTTCG
>JAYVXT010000475.1:0-16085 GCA_043785065.1 Bryobacterales bacterium
TTCAGCTATCTCCTTCAAACCGGACGAGCCGTTTTCCATCCGGTTTTCAAGGGCACATATGAACGCCGTCTGGCCGATGATGCCGGCCCGGTTGTGCAGAGCGACGCTAAATTTCAATTCGCAAAAGATACGTTTCAATCCATTGATTACTTGGAGAGCCGTCCGGAGATTGACCACACGCGGATTGGCTACTACGGCACCAGTTTTGGAGCTTGGTTGGGAATCTTCCCACTTGCGTTTGAGACACGATTGAAAGCCGCTGTATTGAATGGATGTGGACTGCTGACCATTCCATTACCGCCGGAAGTCGATATCTTCAACTTCGCTCCTCGGGTTCGCCTTCCTGTCTTAATGCTTAACGGGAAAGATGATTTCGCTTATTCTCTTGAGGAGCAGACAAAGCCACTTTTTCGCCTGTTGGGCACTCCCGGCCAAGACAAAAAGCAGTCGCTATTCGATGGTGGCCATGTTTTCCCCGTGCAAGGAACGATCAGCGAAACCCTTGCTTGGTACGACCGCTATCTTGGCCCCGTGGAGCTAAAATGATCTAATAGTTGCCATGGATCAGCCCGAATCATCGGAAATCACCGCGTTACTGAAAGCTTGGGGCGGCGGCGAACAAGACGCGCTCACCCGCCTTACCGCCGTTCTACATGGCGAGCTGCATCGCATTGCCCGCCGCTACATGCACAACGAGCGCCCTGGCCACACGCTGCAAACCACGGCGCTGGTGAACGAGGCTTACCTGCGGTTGATCGATGTAAAGAATGTCGACTGGCAGCATCGCGCGCAGTTCTTCGCAATCTCCGCTCAGATCATGCGCAACATCCTGGTGGACGCTGCCCGAGCGAGAGGATCTCGCAAACGGGGCGGCGAGCTGGCGAAAGTCAATATAGAAGATGCGGCGGTGATGTCTCCTGAACCCGGCGGCTTCATTCTGGCTCTGAACGACGCGTTGGAAGAATTCGCCAAGGTGGCTCCGCGTCAAGCGCGGGTCGTGGAGTTGCGTTACTTCGGCGGCTTGAGCGAGGAAGAAACAGCGCAAGTGACGAACTCTTCCGAGCGGACCGTGCGTCGCGATTGGCAGTTTGCCAAAGCTTGGCTTCAAAAGGAACTTTCGGCCGTGACTTAAGCCACGGACAAAGCGTTCGAGGTCACGAATAGGTTCCGCTCCCGGAGAGGTCCTGGACTTTCCAGCAGCAAACAGGCGCGCATGCTGGAACCGGGGCTGGCGAACCACGGGGAGTGCAGATAGCGTTCCGGTTCGGTGCTCCAGCCGGGTCTTGGCAATCGCAATTGCTTGGACAGCGAATCCGCAACAGCGCCAAGGTACGCATCGGCAAGATCGCCGTTTTCAAACTTAAAGGCCAACAATATGGGAGAGGTCTCAAGCTTGTCATATTCAGGGTGCGCCTGGAACTCGTGCAGAAAATCTTGAATATTCATCGAGAAGTCATCGATAGTGGCGCTCAGTGCGGCCACCTCGAAAAGGGATCGAGCCCTGGTCATTTCATCTCCTCGAAGATTTCATCCAATAAATAGATCGAACGGGGTAGCATCCTCGCGGGATCGTAATACTTCTCCACAATAAGAATTGCTTCCTCGGGACTTTGTAGGGCAAGGAGCCTTACAAGGAATGCAATGTCTTCCTTATCACCGCGAATATCCGCGATCGCCACGCGCGCCGCCACCTTGGGGCAAATCCAGTTCATCCGCCACAAGGCGCGCCGCTTGGCGGACAGCACCCACCGGGGCGAAGATTGCGTCAACGTCCTTGGTAGACTGCCGGGCCTGAAACGCAAGCACCATCGCGGTCCCATCGAGCAGGCAAATCTCCGCATGCACTTCCTGTTTCTTTCGATAGGTTGAAAGCAGGCTGAAAGCTTCCAGGATTGTTTCGCGTTTTAGCAAAATAGTTCACCACTAGTTTACAAGCCCCGGATAAGAGCCGCATCAGTAGCCAAAGGCCTTCCAAAAACCAAAACGGCCCGGCATTGAGCCGGACCGTCTATCATTTAAGAGGTTATCCAAGTAAGAGGTTATCCAAGAAAATACTTCAATAGCCGAAGCCTAGAGCGCCTTGGCCAACTCTTCAGCAAAAGCGCTTTGGGGTTGGTTCATCGGACGCTTCTTGTGCTTCTTGCCACCGCGAGCCTTACGTTCGCCATCCACTCCTGTGCGAGGCGGGCCGCCGCCCATGACGGGCGAAGCACCACTAGGCGGGCTGCCAGTTTGGCCACCCGGGGCTGAGGAACGAACACCCGGTATAAATACAGGTGCCCCTCCCTTACCCTTTGGAGGTTGGGCTGGATTAGCGCGGAGGAGCTTGTCTTCAAGTGGGGCGCGGTCAAAACGACGGATGACGGACTGCATCTCCTCGCCATTTGGTGCTTCGATAAACGCGAAGCCCTTGGATTCCTGCGTTTCCGGGTTGCGAATGACTTTGATGGAATCAGCTACCAGGTTGTCTGCTTGCAACCAGGTCTTGATATCATCAGCGGTCACCCAAAGGGGAAGATTGCCAAGAAAAACGGTAAAACTCATTCGTGGGTGTTTAAACTACTCCGTAGGATTTGGGCTGGGGTGGCCCTTAAGAGAGCAATTAAATGCTAACACATAAATTTAGCAGGTTCAACCACAAAAGCCGGAATACCCGGTCTTTCCTTACTTTTTTTAGGCGGATATGGAAACGGCTCGCGCCACCTTGATTGCCGGGTTCTTTTTCAATTGGGTCAAGACAGCTTCCGGCACTTGGCCATCCACTTCAACCACAGCGATGGCGGCTAGTGGGGAACCGGAAGTCGCGCTGCCTTCCTGACGGCCGAGCGAGAAGTTGGCGATGTTGATCTTGTTTTCGCCCAACACGCCCCCCACATGGCCGATAACGCCGGGAACATCATCATTTTTTAATAAGATCAAGTGGCCGGCCAAATTGACCTCGCAGTAGATGCCGTCGATTTGGATCAAGCGTGGCTTGCCTAGAATCACCGCGCCCTCCACCGCTGTTACGCCGTTTTCCGTTTCCAGTTCCAGGCGGATAGAATCAATATGGCCATGACGATTTTCGTGACGCTCCACAACCGCAAGGCCGCGTTCGGCGGCAATCGGCATGGAGTTTACTAAATTAATCCGCGCGCCGGCGGACCTGCTTAAAACCCCGGCAAGACCGGAATTGCGCAACAAAGTCGTGTTAAATTCGGCAATACGGCCGGAATAAATCATTCGCACCGATTTCGGATTGCCTTCAGCGGCATGAGACGCGAAAGCGCCAAGCCGTTCGGCTAACTCAATGTACGGGCCCACCGATTTGTATTGCTCCGGCGACATGGCGGGCATATTCACGGCGTTGATCGCCACTCCCCTGACAAGGTATTCCACAACTTGTTCGGCGATTTTGACGCCGACGATTTCCTGCGCTTCTTCGGTGGAGCCACCGATATGAGGGGTCGCAATCAGGCTCTCAATGCCAAGCAGCGGATCGTCGGCGGCGATCGGTTCAGCTTCGAAGACGTCCAGACCGGCACCTGCCACTTTGCCCGATTTCATGGCTTCCACCAGCGCGGGCTGATCGATCAATTCGCCGCGGGCGCAATTGATGATACGCACGCCCTGTTTCATGTTGGCGAAGGCGGCGGCATTGAACATCTTGGTGGTTTCCGGAGTCAAAGCCATGTGCAGTGTAATATAATCGGCTTCGGCGCAAAGTTGCGCCAAGTCCGCTAGGGCGACGCCTAAGTCCGACGCGGCTTGCGTGGAAACGAAAGGATCGGCGGCGAGGATGCGCATTTCAAACGAACGGGCTCGCTTGACCACTTCGCGGCCGATGGAGCCGAGGCCGACCACGCCCAACGTTTTGCCGCGCAATTCGTTGCCCATGAACTTCTTCTTTTCCCACTTGGCGGCTTTGGTGGAGGCGCTGGCTTGCGGGATGCTGCGGGCCATGCAAAGCATTAGCGCCAAGGTGTGCTCGGCTACGGAAATGGCGTTGCCGCCTGGGGTGTTCATCACCAGGACGCCGGCGGCGGTGGCGGCGGGCAGATCGACGTTATCGACGCCCACGCCGGCGCGGCCAACCACTTTCAGTTTTGGCGATTTCGACAACAAATCGGCATTCACTTTGACGGCGCTACGCACTAGCAAGGCGTCACAATCCGCCAAATGAGCGGCATATTCCTTGGGATTGGATACAATCACGTCCCAACCTGGTTGGGCCTTGAGCAGGTCGATTCCGGCGGCAGCCATTGGTTCAGCAACTAAGATTTTCATGCTTCCCTATATGTTTGTTTGAAGATTAACGGTTGGCCGATCGCTTATTTGTTATTGGACGGATTCGGCATTAAAACAAGACACCACGGTCACACGTTGTCCGGTGCGCCTTGCAGAGGCTGGTAGCGGTAGGATGTGCGGCTTCTCAACCAGAATACCAAATAGCGGATTGAAGCCGCTAACTAACCAGTAAATGCAAGCCCTGCTCAATCTCGCCACCCGACAACCAATCCCACGCCACCCTCCCTTCCGCCGCCGCCACCCCCATCTATTTCGAAGAATTTTTCGTCTTCCTAAACCAACTAGCCGACACCCAACAAATCGACATCCCAAATGCCAACGCCCTCTTCTTCCTCCTCCGCAAACTCGATGCCAAGCCCACGCCTCAAGCCGTATCCAATCCGTTCACCTCCGCACATTCCAACCCGACCCCCAAACCCTCCTCCTCGATCTGCGCGACAATTTCGATGCCGTCGAACTCACTCGCAAATCGTGGAAGCTAACCTCCAATCCCGGCACCCAATTTCTTCGGCCCTCAAACAATCTCGCCCTCCCCGCACCCGAACCCGCCCAGCAAGACCTCGCCACCCACCTAACCCAAATGGAAATCGGGGGATTGTTCGGAGCCCCAACAACGAATTCGGTTCGGAGGAAGCCCCCGATTTTCATCGACGGGTCCCGCATACCAGAACGACCAGTTTGGAGTCCAACCGCCGAATATACTCGGCTCTACCTACTTGCTTGTCGCGGCCCCCGGCGCAGGTTTGGGAGTATCGCTCAACTTCGCAACTTCAGCATTCGCCGCCGCTGGAAACGCTACTTCCAAAAAGCCGATGTTCATTTCCTCCCAACTCTGATCGCCCCATCTTACGGTCTGCTTCGGGTCGGGGTTTGCCGGGTTGTTGAGAGAATTGTCGAAGTGCGCAACCACTTCAAGTGTCGTACCGGCTGGCAACGCCAGTGGGTCGCGCAGGAAATACGTTGTTTGCCAGCGAAAATCATAGTGCGGCACGTTAAGCAGCGTCTCATGACGCCCGTCGGCATAGGTGGCGTCAATGCGGAAATCCTTGCCGCGAAGGTGCATATGAGGCTGCATCGATATCAGCTTCACCGGCTCAGTAAATTGCGCCCGCGCTTCGGAGCGGTAATTGCCGTCGCCAGGCGGAATGGCGAATTTGGAATCGGCCGGTGTGATGGAAAGGACGCGCTCGCGCGGCGGAGTCCTTGCAAAATAAATGCCGAGTTCGGAGTTATCCACCAGCTCGCGGCCGGATGTGTTGTAGTGCATCTCAAACACAATGTCGGAACCTTTGCGTAGCAGTTTGGCACGCCCTTCGCCCCAGCCGATGGGACGGTAGCCAGGTTCATAGCCGACCAATAATTCGCGCCGGGTGGTTTCCAGTTCGTCCGGTCGGCGGGCCCCACGTTCGTTCTTTGACGCCACGTAGTGCGTGTTGATTGGCGCATCGGCGATGTAGCTGGACCCAGGCGGGCGGATGAAGGCATTCATGTGATGGAGCGATTGCCGCTTGTCGATGCGCCATTCGGCGGCCTCGATCCACATGTCCTCTTTGAGATCGACAGGCGTGACCAGGAACGTATATTCCACCGTGCCGGTGGCGGGAATTTTGAAGCCGTTGACGCGGACGATAAGATCGGGCTTGCCCAGCCGCCAGCCTTCCGGTGACGCAGCCTCAAGGGCTTTCAAATTCATCGCCAGGCCTTGCTTTGCGCCTGTATCGGCCCAGTTGGTGATGGTGCGGACTTCGGCATCGCTGAGCGCGCGGGCATTGGCGATGCGATGACTAGTGGCGGCGTCGGCATGCCATGGCGGCATGGTGCGGGTGGCGACGGCTTGACGAATCGCAGCAGCCCAGGGGCGAGCTTCGGCGTAGGTGGTGAGCGGCATCGGCCCTATCTCGCCCGCTTGATGGCAGCCCGAGCAGTGGGCGCGCAGGATTGGGTAGACATCGCGCGTGAAGGTGACGTCGGCGGCTGAGGCAGATAGGGCGAAGAGGGTTAGAAGGCAGACGCGCATACTATGAATCATATCGTGGATCTATTGCGCATACTGCTTGTACATGTAGTAGGCGGACATGCCGAAGCCGATGGAGATGACAACTTTGCGCACGGAACTGGAGGAGAATTTAAGCGAAAGGCGCGCACCGATATAACCGCCGGCAATAGCGGAAAGTGCCATGGGAAGGGCATATCGCCACTCCACCTTGCCTTCAACCGTGAACCAAACGGCGGCGACGCCGTTGATCAGCGTGGCCAGGATGGCTTTCAATGCATTCATTTCGTGCACGTCACGCAGCCCCATGTAGGCCAATGCGCTGAGCATCAGAATGCCGATACCGGCGCCGAAGTAGCCGCCGTAAATGGCCACCACGAATTGCGCCGCTGCGAGTACAGCAAGGTGTGAAGTGGAATGATCCACGCCGGTTTGTATTGGTTGGCTCTTCGTCATTTTTGCGACGAGTGGTTGGAGTAAGAACAAGACCGAAGCAATGAGAATCAGCCACGGTACTAATGCCGCAAAGTAACGTTCGTCGGTTCGCGTCACCAGCAAGGCGCCGAGCATGCCGCCCCCCAGGCTCGGCCCGAATAGCCACCACAGCAGCTTTGGCGGATGTGCCGCATCGTTACGATAAGCCCAGGCGCTGGCGAGCGACCCTGGCAAAAGCGCCATGGTGCTGGTGCCGTTGGCCATCACTGGCGAAAGCACGGCCAGCAGGGAAGGGAAGGTAAGTAGTGTGCCGCCGCCCGCTATTGAGTTAATTGCGCCCGCGAAGAAAGCCGCCGCGCACATCGCGGCATAGAGCAGTATGGAATCCATTGTTTAGTTAGTACACCTTTTCTTAAAAAACCTGGCGCACGGCGCGTCCTTCCAGAAATTCGCAATGCAGGTGAAAGCCCAGCCGTTCGTACAGGCGGCGGGCGTTGGGTTTATCGTGCTCCACATTGAGCACGATGGTTGCAATCGGCATGGCTAGTAAGTGGGATAATACCGCGCTGGTTACTTCCGCCGCCAATCCCTTCTTTCGTCTGTCGCGGCGGGTGTATACATTGCCGACCGCAGCGACGCTATCCTGTTTGGTGACCTGGTGGGTTCCGGCGACGGCGATTAGCGTTTGCTGCTCCCAGATGCCGTAGAACACGCCTTCTTGCAACATTTCGCGATAGAAGAAATAGGGCTGCTCGCCTTCGGCCGCATCGGCATATAGTTTTTGAATGGCAGGCAGGTCGGCTTTGGAGAGTTGCTTGGCTGACGCGATTGGGGCGGGATTCCATTTGGCTGAATCCAGCACAAAACGGCCCATGCGCTTGGGCTCGACAAAAGTGTAACGGCCGGCAATGAAGCCCGCGTCTTCGAGGCGGAGGTTGAGGAACACGGCTGGTTCGTCAAACTCGTCGAGCAGCGCCGGCTGGGCATTCTGCCAGTAGAGAATGGGAAAGCCCAGGCCGCGGTAGATGACCACGATTCCGTCAACAAGTTCGGTCGAGTAGAAGGAACAATGCTCAAGGGAGCCGGGCGCAAGGTCGCCTAAAATGTAGGCGGCCCAAGGGCGGTCGCGGTTGAGAATTGTCCTTACGATGTCAGGGTCGTGAAGAAGAGGCACTTGCCGTTAGGGTACAACGGCAATGTCCACCATGTCATGAAAACCGTCGCCGGAATCGATGGCGAAAGGAACGCTGTTGCCCGTGGGCGAGTTCAACGGGATTTTCAGGTTCAACTGGTAGAGGCCGAATAGACCGGGCGCAAGGCCTTGGAAAAGAATGTCGGCCTGCTTGCCTCCGACGTAAACTCCTAGCGTTCCAGGTACGATGCTGAGCGGGTTTGAAGGAGCCAGAATACCGTCGCGAATCGCCGGCGTGACCGCGCCAAGGCCGGTGAGGAAGACCAGCACAACATCGCCGCGCTTGGCGGGGTTGGAGGCGGAGACCAGTGAAAAATCGGCCTTTAAGATTGCGCCTGGGCCCGTGCCGGCCGAGGGTACGGTGAAGATGCCTGGGCTGGTTTTAGCTAGTGGAATTTCCACGGTTGCGGTGCTGCGGCCCCCTGTGGTTACCACAAACGAAGCGGTGGATCCGGTAACTCCGAAGGGAACCAGGCAACTGATTTGCCCACTGCTGACGAAGTAGAGTGGAGCCGGTGCGTTGTTAATCAAGACCTGAACGCCGCCTAGAGTGGCTGGGAGCGGAGCCGAGGCGACGCTGGTAGCCGTTGCAAAGCCCGCACCAAAAATGGAGATAAATTCGCCGGGCGAAACTGGCGCCCCTACCGGCGCGAAGCTGGCCGCGTTTACGACGCCTTGCGGGTTGATATAAAACGTGCCGGTACCGCTAACCGCCGCCGTGGCGCGGATGGCGAATCCAATCTCGTAGCTGTTGGAATCGGCAATGCCAACGCCGTTCAAAACGTAACTGTTACCCCCCGCGCCAATCGCAAACCGGTTGGATTGGACGGAGCCACTACCATCGGCGGTGATGGAATAATCGCTGCCGCCGGTGAAATCGAGCACACCTTCGAGTTGCCGGACCCTACGGCTGGAGACCAGTTTCCCCGAGCCGTTGGCATTGGCCGCGCCGGAATAACTGCCGGGGCGGTTCGGCGTAAGTTGCAGACCGGCGGCGAAGAATAGGCTGCGCAGGCTGCCGGCATCGGCTGTTCCCGAGAATGCCTTAGAGCCGATCAGCAGGTCGTGCCCGCCGGGAGCAGTGGATCCGCCGATCACTAAATTCGAATCGGAGGAAACGAAAATTTGGCGTGTGCCGGAAAGCAGTTGCGACGATGCGCTTCCGCCGGAGGGTAGGGGAAAGGTTGCAGTTCCGGAGCCATCGCTGGTTAATGAATAGGAAGGGGCGGCGACGGTTTGCGTTTGTACCTTATCTTGCAAGTTTGAGGCTTTGCCGGTTACGCTGACATCGGCCAGGGTCCCCGCGCCATTGGGCTTCAATTGAAAGAATGCATTGCGAACGCTCGCAGAGCTTCCTCCGGGAAATTCCATGGTGGAGGTGAAGTAGGTTCCGGTTAGCGCTGCATTGGTTACGCTGGCGGAGGATGCGGGAACGGCGATTAGCAAGTCATACACGCCCGCTGTTTCTTGGGTAGATGCAACCAGGGCGCCTTGGCCCAGTCCACCGCGCAAGTTGGCGTCGGTTCGCTGGATGTTGGTCATCGCTATGTATCCGGTTGCCTGGACGGTGTACTTGCCGGAGCCACTGGCTGGGACGGGCGCGCCGGTTCCGACGATTTGGTTGCCTGAGTAGGTGAAGGCTCCGGCGCCATCGAATGTGAGCAGCCCATAAAAGGTGCGGGCGTCAGTGATCGTTCCGCCGGAATTAACGGTGAGCATCAAGTGGCGGGCGTTGAATTTGCCGTTCAACGAACCATTGCCCAGTGTTTGGCTGAACATCGTCTGGCCGGAAACGGCTAAGGAAACACAAAAAATAGCAAGCCTGATACCCATGTTTAGATTCTATAAACCAACAGTAGCAAAGAAGTAGCGGGTATTTGCTGAACTCAACTAGGGAATTTGACTTAGAATCTTCGGCACAACTATTGAGGAAGCGCTGGGTTCATTGAATCGGACGCAGTCTCTAGTGCTTACGGCGCATGATGACGATACTTTAAGAGGTAGTGAATCTTATGAATCTTAGAACTCGACAAATCTTTCTCATTCTGATCACGGAATCGGCGTGCCTGTTGTCCGCCCAAATCCCAATCCTGGAAAATGGCGATCCGGGAATTGTGGATCATGCTGAGTGTGCTTTCTTTACCGGGAAGAGGGAACAAATCGCGCAAGGCGGGATGAACGGAAGCCCCAAGATGTTAACCCATATCGGCAACTTGACCATGGAGGTTGCCGGTCGCTTAGGTGGTTCACAGGAATTTATTCCCGGCGGGAGCCGCACCGGCGGTTTACAGCAGAATCCGCTCGCGGGATTGGGCGCCATTGACCGTAATCTTTTCGGGGCGATGATGCAAGCCGGCGTGACACCCGCTGATCGCACCAACGATTTCGAGTTCATCCGGCGTGTAACCCTGGACCTTACAGGGCGCATTCCCGATCCGGCGCGGGTGCAATCGTTCGTGGCGGATTCGCGTTCCAATAAGCGCGACCTGCTGATTGACGAATTGCTGGCCAAACCTGAGTGGGTAGATAAATGGACCATGTTTTATGGCGATCTATTCAACAACACGACGAGAACGTCGCAAGTAGTCCGTTATGGGCCCGGAACCTCCGCCTTCTATCAATGGATTTACGATTCGCTGAAAAGCAACAAGCCATATAATCAAATGGCCACGGAATTAATCACCTCCACCGGTACGGATAGCTACAATCAAGGCGATCTGAACTTCCTCGTTGGCGGCTTGGTCACAGGCGGGCCGCAACAGGATATTTGGGATTCGCAGACGGTATTGACCGCCACAACTTTTCTTGGTATTTCGCATTTGAATTGTTTGCTTTGCCACAATGGCCGCGGCCATCTGGATACTTTGAGCGTTTGGGGCAGCCATCAATTGCGCTCGCAAGCCTGGGGCATGTCGGCATTCATGGCAAAGACACTTACGTCAAACATCAGAGTGAATCCAGCGACCGTCACTCCGCAATATTGGGCTCTTGCCGAAGATCCGGCGAGGTTCAAGACTGATTACCCACTGAACACCACTACGGGAAACCGGCCGGCGCGTCAGCCGTTGGCCGCGCAAACCACGGTTCCTCCTGTTTACCTGTTCAGTGGACGCGGGCCTAAGCCCGGGGAAAACTACCGGGTTGCTTTTGCTCGCGAAGTCACTACCGATTTTCAATTCGCCCGCGCGACGGTGAACTATATTTGGGCTCAATTCTACGGTAAGGGAATTGTGGAACCGGTGGATGCGTTCGATCCGGACCGGCAGGATCCGGCAAATCCACCTCCCGCCGGATGGGCGATTCAACCCACTAATCCGCAATTGCTGACTGACCTGGCCCAGGATTTCATTAACAGTAATTACGATCTGAAAGCGCTGATGCGGGAGATAGTCACCTCGAACGCATATCAGCTTTCCTCGCGCTACAACGGGACTTGGAACCCCGCCTGGGAAAACCTGTTTGCCCGGAAACTGGTGCGCCGGCTGTGGGCCGAGGAACTCCACGATGCCGTGGCGCAAACCAGCGGCTTGCTTCCCTCCTACAACCTGCAGGCTACCTTCCCACACTCGTCGGCAACCGAATCCTGGGCCATGAAGTTTCCCGATACCGCCGGCACGCCCGATAATGGCCCGATTGCAAGATTCCTGGATTCGTTTTGGCGCGGAAACCGGGATGATCAGAACCGGCTTTCGGACGGCTCAATCTCGCAAGGCTTGGACTTGATGAACGATCCGATTATCATGACGCGCATTCGCGGTACATCCTCGACGCAAGTTACAGGAAGCGCGGGATTGCTGCTGGTGAAAAACCTGGCTCTATCCGACGATCAATTGATCAACACTTTGTTCCTGAATGTTTTGTCACGCTACCCGTCGGCGGCGGAGATGACCGCCGCACAGGCGCAACTCAAAACGGGAACGAGGACCGCGGCGGCTGAAGACTTGCTCTGGTCGCTGTACAACAAAGTCGATTTTACTTTTAATTATTAAGAAGGGAGAACAATCATGATCTACGGACAAGATAACCACACTAAGTTTTTGCAACGGCGGCCGGTGAAGCATGCCATGTTCGCCCAGCAGCCACATCTTTCGCGGCGCCGTTTTTTTGAGATCCTAGGCGCGGGGGTGACTGGCTCCTATCTGATGAGGCCATCGAACGTTTTCGCTGCTGATTCGGCGCCGCAAGTGACCACGCAGAGCAAAGCCAAGGCTTGCATCTTTATTTTGATGACCGGCGCTCCGAGCCATACCGATACCTTCGATTTGAAAATGGTCAGCGGCGTAACGCCAACCAAATTCAATCCGGCCACGATGAGCAACATTTTCTGGCCGCAAGGATTGTTGCCGACAATCGGCGGGCAACTCTCGAAAGTGGCCGTGGTGCGCTCCATGCATGCCCACGCATTGGTGCACGGATTGGCCCAGACATGGACGCAAATCGGCCGCTCTCCGGCGGCTGCTCTAGGTGACGTCGCTCCCAATGTGGGTAGCGTGATTTCCGTCGAGAAAGAGAAGGAACGGACGCCTGGCCAGGTGTTCCCGACGTTCCTCGCGCTGAACGCCAATGGAGCCGTGGGCTCTGGATATTTTGCGGCGAACTATGCTCCATTTAAGGTAATCCCGACTGCGTCCGGTTTGGCTAATACGACGAATGTGGACGGACAACCCCGGCTTGATGGGCGTTTGAAGTTCCTGCATTCAATCGACGATAGCTTGCGCGTGAACTCGCCTTTAGGGAAACCGCCACAGGACTATGACGCCTTCTATTCGGCGGCGCGTGGCATGATGTACAACCCCAGCGTCAACAATGCTTTTTCCTATACCAACGCGGACAGTCAACGATATGGCAATTCAGGTTTCGGCAATGCGTGCCTGGTGGCAAAGCAAGTGCTGGCCTCCAATGGAGGCACGCGTTTTATCCAGATCAACGTCGGAAATTGGGATATGCATCAGGATATTTATGGCCAACAGAATGCCAACGGAAATAATCTATACACCCTTGGCAAGATGTTTGATGCCGGGGCGGGGACGCTGTTGGCCGACCTGGACAGTTCGGGCTTGTTGAAAGACACCATGGTTGTAATGGTGGGCGAATTCGGGCGCACGGTAGGGCAGTTGTCCGGCGCCGGCGGACGCGATCACTGGTTGCAGCAATTCGCGGCGTTTGCCGGGGCGGGCATCAAGGGTGGACGCGCCATCGGCTCCACAACGGCGGATGGTTCGGATACGGTGGACTTTGGATGGAAGTACAACCGTTATTTCTGGCCCGAGGATTTGCAGGCCACTGTCTATTCCGCCATGGGTATCGATTGGACCAAGCAAGTGGATACTCCTTTTGGCCGCACCTTTGAATATATTCCCGGTGGGTCCGTGGGAACCTACGCGCCCATGGATGAACTCTGGGCCTAGGAATGGAATAAAATGAGGCTGTGAGGTGATCTCATGGTTATGACAAACCGAATCAGCAGACGAATGTTTGGAGCGGCGGCTGTTAGCGCATGCATCGCTACGGCGTTTGCGGCCCCGAAGATGGTGAAAATCGCGCTGTTCGACTCGAGCGGCAAGAGGGTAGGATTGAAAGAGATGGACAAGGTAACGAAAGCTGAAGCCGAATGGCGAAAGCAGTTAAGCGCCGAGCAGTTTGAAGTGACTAGGCATAAAGGAACTGAACGGGCCTTTACGGGTAAGTATCACGCCAACCATGAGGACGGTATTTACAAATGCATTTGTTGCGGCACACCGCTGTTCGATTCCAAAACCAAGTTTGAATCGGGCACTGGCTGGCCAAGCTTTTGGGATCCACTCGCTAAGGAAAACGTACATGTCGGGATGGATAACAGCCTGGGCATGTCGCGCGATGAGGTGGAATGCGCCCGTTGCGACGCCCATCTGGGGCACGTTTTTAACGATGGACCAAAGCCTACGGGGTTGCGTTACTGTATGAATTCGGCTTCTCTTGATTTCGTCAAACGTGGATAGAAAAGATACCAGAACTGGAGCCACCTGTCAGAGTCGAACTGACGACCCTCTCATTACGAATGAGATGCTCTACCAACTGAGCTAAGGTGGCCCTATGTTTATTTTAGCAAACTGCAACTTCAGCAAGCTACATTGGCGAATGCCGATGTTAGAACCAGCTTTTTCCATTTTACCCGACATCCGTGCCGTGCGCTACCCACCACTACGGCCATGAGTACTAGCCGGCCCCAGTTTTTATCGAAATAATGCGTCAGTCTTTCCAACTGGCCTCTTTCCAACTGACTTATGATAAGAGGGACCACTTTGCCCTATGCCCAATATTCTGATGGCTGGCTCGGAAGCTGCCCCATTTGTCAAGACTGGTGGTTTGGCGGACGTCCTAGGTTCTCTCCCGCAAGCTCTGGCCCGCAATAGCCACAAAGTCTCCGTTGCCATACCCAATTTTCGAGGCGCCGCTCCGGCAGACGCGATCCGAGTTTGGGAATCTATGAATGCCGGCGCCGGGCTTAATCGCTTCACCGCGACAATTTTGCGAGCCACCAGAGACGGCGTGGATTTCTATTTCATCGACATTCCCTTTTTATTTGATCGCGAAGGCATTTACTCAGACAAGAAAGGCGACTATCCGGACAACCACATCCGGTTCGCGGCGTTCTCACATGCGGTTATCGGAATTGCCCGTCATATCGTCCGGCCCGATGTAATTCATTGTCACGATTGGCAAGCGGCGCTGGTTCCGTTCTACCTCAAACATTACCTCAAGAACGATCCCCGGCTGGCGCACATTAAGACTCTATTCACCATCCATAACCTTGGCTATCAAGGCCTTTTTAGCGATCCGTATCGAATTCTGAACGATATTGGAATTGGTCCGGAATTGTTCACTGTTCAGAATTTGGAATTTTTTGGTAGCGTCAATTTTCTGAAAGCCGGCTTGACGGCAAGCGATGCGCTATCCACCGTCAGCAAAGGCTATGCGCGCGAAATTCAGACGCCCGAATATGGCTTTGGCTTGGATGGCGTGCTGCGGGATCGGAGTGGGCAGCTTACAGGTATCCTGAATGGAGTCGATTATGCGGATTGGGATCCGCGGGTGGACCGTCACATTGCAGCCAAATACGGCCCGGATGATCTCACGGGGAAGAAGGCCTGCCGGGAAGCATTGCTTGAAGCTTTTGGCTTGCCGTCCGATGTCTCAGACCGCCCCATTTTAGGTATAGTCTCCCGCTTTGCCGGGCAGAAGGGGTTTGATTTGCTAACGGAAATTTCCAGCGGATTGCTTGCTCGCAATATTACTTTAATCGCCCTTGGAACGGGCGAGCCGCAATATGAAAAGTTCTTTCTTCAGCTAGCTGAAGATCGCCCTTGGCAGGCGCGAGTCAAGATTGCCTACGACAACCGGTTGGCCCATATGATTGAAGCCGGTTCCGATATTTTCCTGATGCCCAGCCGCTACGAGCCTTGTGGTTTGAACCAAATCTACAGCCTTCGCTACGGCACGCCTCCGGTGGTTCGCGCGACGGGCGGTTTGGATGATACCATCGAAGAGGATACGGGTTTTAAGTTCCAGGAATATACCGGTGGCGCGCTGCTGGATGCGATTGAACAAGCCCTCAAAGCATTTGCCGAGAAGCCCTCTTGGCGTCACAGAATGCGGCGCGGAATGTTGAAAGACTTTTCCTGGAATGCATCGGCTTCCGAATATTCAGCGCTTTACGGGCGTTTGCTCAAGGACTGAATCGTTTCAGGGGCAGGCTGCATCTATCCATTTATAAGAATAGAAATTTATAAGAATAGAACGGGAGCAAAATATGGCAGGACAGAATACACAAACTTTCACGGAGGCGGCTTTTGAAGCTGATGTCCTTACTTCCGACAAACCGGTGCTGGTGGATTTTTGGGCTGAATGGTGTGGCCCTTGCCGCATGCTGGGACCAACCATCGACTCGGTGGCTGATGATTTCGCTGGAAAGGCAAAAGTCGGCAAGCTGAATGTGGATCAGGAAATGGGGATTGCCCAGCGCTATAATATCCGCGGCATTCCGGCCCTATTGTTGTTCAAAGGCGGCAAAGTGGCGGGCCAGTTGGTTGGCGCCGTGCCCAAGTCGGAAATTGAAAAACTGCTAAATAGCAACCTGTAATGCTTCTTTGAGTGAGAACACTAGAAAACCCGCCGATGTGGATTCGGAGGGTTTTTAGT
>JAYVXT010000476.1:0-5246 GCA_043785065.1 Bryobacterales bacterium
CAAAAGATTCACCACTATTTCGTGATTTGCCGGTTCGGGAGTAACGTCGAAAGAACCCAATAGGCGTTTTTCCCGTCCTTTGTTTTGAGCGTAAATCGTAACCGGTTCCGTGGTCCTTCCCGGTGAAGTCTTTTCACGACTCGGCCGCCAAGATTTTTCTTTTCCGCCTGGCGCGGTGACGTAGTGCGTGTGCACCCACAACGAAAATGCGTTGAAACTTACACGATACCGCCCGCCAACAGGCGCAGTGAAGCCGTCAAAATGCATCTCATTGCCAATGTATGTACTCGCCGACACCGCAAAGCCTTCACGATCGCGCCTTGCGGAATCCTCGCTTCCCACCGTCATCGGTGCCTTCAGCGCCAAAACATCTGGCTGCGCATCAAAGTCGAGAATGGGAATCGTAGCCCGCTCTGGGTGGCTGTTAAAAGCAGTGAATGTCATGCGCCTAATCAGGGGTTTTTGCTCGCGGGCATATTGCCGCTCTTTCCGTGATGGGGTTTTTGCGGAGCTGAGCGCGTCGCGGAGCGCTTGTTCGGCAGCCTCCAGATACCGGGCCATTTGAACGTGCGATACATCGAGTCCCTGACCCGACTTATTGAAACGATTTACGATGCCATCCTCCGGCAAGGAGTCTTTAAGGTGTAACCACGGAGCGGAAAGTAGGTCACGGACGGTGCTTTCGTATTCGTACCGATTGAGCCGGCGCAAGGTTGAGCGCCCTTGCGTTACTAGCCGGCTACCCGCCTCCTTATTGATGTTGCTGCTAAGAGAACGCAAAAATGCTTGACGATCATTCTCCTTGATGGGTGGCCCCGCCGGTGGCATTTTGCTTTCCCGCACGGCGTCATGAACTCTGACCCACAAATTGAGCGTGTGAGCATTTTCGACTCCGAAGCCGATCGAAGCTAAATCAATACCCGCCGGTGCATTCGCGCCGTGGTGACACGCAGTGCAATTCGATTCGACAAAGGACTTCACTTCGCGCGGAATATTCGGACGATTGTCATTCTTAGTGGCATCATCCTTGCCGGCTCCAGGGAGCCCGGCGGAATGGAGCATCAACCCGCAGCAAGCCATTGCTATCAACGTGGAGAAACTATTTCGCATCAGTGTCTGGATATATTCTATACCGCTTTGAAGAGAGTTACCGGCCCTGAATTCTTCAGGGATGCGTTTCGCTCAAAAGGAAGTTTTTCACAATCGCCGAATCGAATTGTTTGGTGCCCGGGCCGTACAGGCCATAGCGATCCTAAGCCGATACCCGGAACTCCTCTTATGGGTTGTGACGTCCTGCTTTCTTCGCGCTTTCCACGATTCCTGCAAGCCGCGCTCGCTAGCGCAGCACTCGACTGGCGTCAGCCGCCGCTATCAGCGCATCGGCGTCTTCCGCGAGCAGGAACCCCTCATCCAGCGCTTTCGCGGCGGCGCGGCGTACGGCCGCGACGTAACCCGCATGATCGCCATACCGTTCCTCGAGCGACAACCGGGGATCGCCGCTCTTCATGCGATCTGCCTTGGTCCGCGCAAATGGAATCATGCCGCCAGTGTAGCCACACATCTTGCCCTTATGGAAACCGCTGCTGACTATGTTCCAACCGAGATAAGTTCCGAGGGGAGCGTCATTCAGTACCACTGGCATTCCCCCCAGTTCGTTACCGTCGACATCCACCTTGGGGACGAGTGAACGCACCACCCGCTTGATCGCTGGCGGAATCAGGACCGGAACACCGGAGCCGTCCAAGGGATGGAACGAAGCCCCCCAGTCATAGTCAAAGAGAGGATTCATCAGGCGCGTGGGCGCATCGACCGGCAATGGGGGCAAGGTGGGAAACTGCATGGCTTCCTTCGTATCTTCTACCAGATTGCCGTCCATTAGACGCGGATAACGGCTAGACGGAGGCTCCGCCGCTTCGATGATCCAATTGCGGAAATGGACCAACAGCGCGTTCTCGGCTTGTACCTGCGGCATCGGGTTGCGCGGCAGAATTCCGATGCCGAAGTTGTTGCCCGAACAGGTGGCTCCTGCCGTCGGCAAACCCTCTCCCGGCAGACTCGTATCGAAGCCACCTACTCCATTCCCGTGCGTGCTGCCGGCGCTGTAGTAGCGCCGTACATTGGGCGGCAGTTCCAAATCCGCCTCGTTGCGGGTGCCCGTCAGTCCCGGACTGTACTTAAGCCCGTAGATTTCCGCGGAACCGAAAAACTCAAAAATCTTAGGACATGATTTAGTTGCCTGGCAACGGGTCAGCAAGGAAGACTCCGGCAAGTCTCGCAGCTGTCTTCGTAAGAGGTCCACCATTGGGGACCTTCGCTACCCGCCTGGTACAACTCGAGCACGCCGTCCGGTTGAGCCCATCGGAAGTTCAGCCCGATTCGGCGGCCGGCGATAAAAGGCCACATTCCTTCGTACACTTGGCGGCCGTCTTCGTCCTGATTGAAGCCAAGATGCAGAAAGCCACGCAGGAAGTTGCCTGATTGCGACCGGCCCCTCGAAGCGGCCCACTTCACATGACCCGCCAGCGGATTCGGATTGCCCTGGTCATCGGCTTCCGCATTTTTGAAAAATGATGCTAAGTCGCGGAAGGCGGCAAAGCCGACCCCTAACACCAGGGGATCCTGCGCCGTGTAAACCACCTGATAGAGCAAGTTCGCGTCGAATCCGTTCTTCAGACAGATCTGCGAAGGGTCTGGCGTTCCAGGGAAAGAATTGGCGGCGGTGCAGCGGGCCCAGGCCCAATCGGTGCTGGCAATGGCCATCTCGCCGATCACCTCGCCGTCGGTAGTCTCACGCACCCGCGAGAACAGAGTCGCCTGCGCTGTGCTCAGGCTCGCGGGACGGTACGGGATAGGATTCGCTTGCACATTGACCGGCTGTGAAGCGAGCCCGCTCCGATTCACAATGCGGCCAAGCACCAGGCCCGTGATCGGACTTCCGTCGCGATTCTTCGCCACTGGCACCATCGCATAGTCGTTCGTGTTCGGAAAACTATGGGCGGTGGCGCCCGAATTGTCGCCCTGCCATCCGCTGCTGAGCCCGATGTCCCCGTAGATGCGTTCGCGCACGCCGATCGTGATGCGCCCGCCGCGATTGGGCACGTCGTGCCACAGGAACCCGCTGCTCTTCGTCATGTCAATTGGTTTCACGACCTGGAAAGTGGCCATGTATTCCACCAGGCCGTCTTTCGTTGGCGCCAGATCGAGATCCTGAATGCCGGCATTGCGCGAATCGCTGGGATCGAGCACACCATAGGCGCGGCCGGCGATTGTCTCATATTGGCCTGCCGCACCATAGCTCGCGCCACTGAATGCCGGCGAAACTCGCTGGTCGATGACGATGCGCGTAATGCGGGCTTCGACCGTCGCCACCAGGGCAAGGGCAACCATCGGCCTGATCGCTGATTTCATCTCAAACTCCTAATTTGATCGTTATCTCGCTGTCTCATTTTCCATTCCAAACGGTCAACTCTGACGACCGGTCCCCTCAAAAGGGGCAGCATCCACTGGGCGCGTTGGCAATGTTGCAGGCCTCGGCGCGAGGCCATTTTGGCAGTAGCTCAATTTCCAGTTGGGCCGGTACAGTTCAAGCGCGGATCTCCTGATTTGACTGCACCGGCCGGTGCCGCATCGTCAGCAACAAAAGGCCCGACACAAACATGATTCCGGCGGCGATTTGAAATGCCCCGGAAAGCCCCAGGCTATCTTTAAATCCGCCAGCCAACGCTGCCACCGCACCTCCAGCCACACACCCGCCAAAGTTGAAAACACCGTAACCGGTTGAGCGTAACTCGTCCGGTGCAATCTGGCAAAATACCGGCATGGTGTTGCATTCGTAGAAACCTCGGCCAACGCCGTAGACCACCAGTCCCGCAATCAGCACAAAGCGCGAATTGGTCCCTGCCAGCAACAGTAAAAATAAACTGGCCACCAGCACTCCGGCGCTTTGCATATATAACGCTCCCCTTGCAATGCGCGCGTTCAGCCTATCGGCCAACCATCCGCCGAAAAGGATTCCACCGAAGCTCGCGATTTGAATGTAGAAAGTGGCTGTGAATCCGGCTTCGGCCAAGCTCATGTGGAATCGTTCAAATAGATATAAAGGTAGCCAAGTGGACACTAGCCAGTGGGCGATTGAGACGGAAGAAAATACAATGAACATCACAAAATAACCTGGCAATTGGATCAACTCTGCAAGCGCTCCAAAGAAGCCTTTTGGCTTCGCCATAGACGTCCCTGCCAGCACTGGCTGGCTCCTGAAGAAGAAAAACACGATTGCGAAATAGCCGACCCCAACCGCGCCCAGCGCCTGAAACGGCATACGCCAGCCATAGTGTTGCCCTGCCCATCCCCCGAAGGATCCACCCAGTATGATTCCCGCGAAAAGTCCCGTTTGATGCATCCCAACGGCCAAAGAGCGGCTCTTCACTCCATGGTGTTCGGCAATCTTGGCCAATGCCGCGGGTAGATAGCAAGCCTCGCTAATTCCCATCAGCGCGCGGGCCGCAATCAGTTGTTGAAAGTTGCCGGCCCAACCCGTTGCCAAGGTGACAGCGCTCCAAACCAACAGGCTGATTGTGATGAGCCGTGATCGTCCGAAACGGTCCGCCAAAAATCCCGACACCGGGCTAAGAATGCCATAGGTCCACAGGAACACCGAACTGAGCAAGCCAAGCTGCACGTTCGACAAGTGAAGATCCACCGACAACAGCGGCAGTACAGAAAAGATCACTTGGCGGTCTAAATAATTCAACAACGCCACGACCCACAGCACTCCGACCAGACACCAGGAGTAACTGCGCGCCGTCATCATGCCTTACGGTCGAATTGAAATTGAATCGCTTCCAGTTGTCGCCGCAGTTCAGCCGTTTGTCCTGCGCTTAATGCCTGGCGCGGAGTAATGCAATGGCCACAATCAATTCCCATCCATTGCAGAGTCTGTTTGAGCGCGGCCATCATCGGAAAGTTCAGCGTCAGTTGGATGATCGCATTGATGCGGTCCTGCTTGACGCGGGCGGCCATCCAATCCCCCTTTTGAGCACAGTCGTACAATGAAACAAACAGTTCCGGAATGATGTTGTAGAAGCTACCGATGCCGCCGTCTGCGCCCATCAATAGCCCAGCCACCAACATTTCATCCCGGCCATTGAAAATCACAGCGCCACTATTTTTTAGCAGCCGCATACGATACAAATCAAAGTCCGTAAACTTCAGGCCCGTCACGTTAGGAATGGCGCACAGCTCCAGAA
>JAYVXT010000477.1:0-5245 GCA_043785065.1 Bryobacterales bacterium
TTCCGCCTCATGCAGCAGGCAGCGACTACTCCCCCAGCCACCTACGATGCAATGGTCAAGGGATCAAAACCGGTGCCACAACCTGTTGGGGTTAGCTGAGTGAAAGAGATACCCACTCGCTTCGGATGTTTCTCTAATACCTGGAGCAGGCTGGCCAGGGGGCCCAGCCGCAGACGAGGGCGTCTGCCACTTTGGACGCAGCAGTGGATACTTCTTAAGTGACGAGTATTGTACGAAAAGTTTTGCGGATTAGTTTCATTGGGACATGCTTGGACCTTACCACATAATAGTTAAATGCTACTTGAGCAGATTACGGCGGCCTTGGGTTGCCAGTTGGTTGGTGACCCGAATCTGGAAATTAGTGGGTTGTGCGGCTTGGAACAAGCCGGCCCTGGGCAATTGACCTTTTTGGCTAACCCAAAATACGCATCGAAGGCGAAGGGTACCCAGGCGAGTGCGATCCTTGCGGCGGAACCGATCAAAGACTCACCCATCGCTTGCCTGGTGAGTGCAAATCCTTATCATGATTTCGCTAGAGCCCTGGCGCTTTTCTATCAGCCTCCGCGCCCCGCTCCGGGAATCAGTCAGCTAGCTTACGTGGATCCTTCGGCGCGGATTGGCGAGGGGGCATCTATCGCGCCGTTCTGCGCGGTCGGTCCGAAGGTCACAATCGGGCGGGATGCGGTGCTGCATCCAGGAGTTGTGATTTATGAAGGCGCGGTGATCGGAGACAGTTTTCTGGCCCACGCGAATTCCGTGGTCCGGGAATTTAGCCGCATCGGGGACCGGGTGATTTTGCAGAACGGCGTGGTGGTTGGCGGCGACGGCTTTGGGTTCGCCAAGACCAAAGAGGGAACTCAATTCAAGATCGTGCAAAGCGGCGTGGTGGTGATAGAGGACGATGTTGAAGTTCAATCGCTTTCGGCTATTGACCGGGCAACGATGGGGGAGACGCGCATTAAACGAGGCGCGAAGCTGGACAATTTGGTGCAAATCGGCCACGCCTCGGTAGTGGGGGAGGATAACATTATCTGCGCGCAGGTGGGGCTTGCGGGCAGCACCATTCTTGGCAACAGCGTGCTGCTGGCGGGACAGGTTGGCGTTTCAGGCCATCTGACGATAAATGACCGGGCGATTGTGTATGCGCAAAGCGGCATTGGGCACGACGTAGCCGCCGGCGCGGTGGTCAGCGGTTCCCCGGCGTTCGAGAGCCGCGATTGGCTGCGTTCGGTCACCGCCTTTCCAAAATTGGGTGACCTGCTAAAGACAGTGCGACAATTGGAAAAACGTATTACTGAATTGGAATCGAAAGAAAAACAAAAGTAATGGATGACATCTTGAACGAACACCATCGCAATCCTCTTGCCTACGAGGATGAAGCATTTATGAATACCGCCGCGGCGCGGTCTCTGCGGATTTTGTCGGAATATTTAAAGCCACTTAACACCTTCCGCCAAGAGAAGATTCGGGACACCGTGGTCTTTTTTGGATCAGCCAGAATTAAAGAAGAAGGGCCTTTGTCGCGTTATTACAGCGAAGCGCGGCAGCTTTCGAAGATGATCACGGAATGGTGTGAAACTTTCGAGAATCCCAATCACCGCTTTGTAATCTGCACTGGGGGCGGTCCGGGAATTATGGAAGCGGCCAACCGCGGGGCAAACGACGCCAACGGAAAGACAGTGGGACTGAACATCCGGCTGCCGTTTGAGCAATTTCCCAATCCCTACATTTCACCGGAACTAAGCTTCGAGTTCCACTACTTTTTCATGCGCAAGTTTTGGTTCGCCTATTTGGCGAAAGCTCTGGTGGTGTTTCCGGGCGGGTTCGGAACCATGGACGAGTTGTTTGAAGTGCTGACCCTATCGCAAACCAAGAAATTGCATAAGCAGATGATCACCATTCTTTACGGCACCGAGTTTTGGAAAGAAGTGGTGAATTTCGACGCCCTAATTAAGCATGGGGTGATAGGCGCCGAAGACATGCAGTTGTTCCACTTTGTGGATACACCGGAAGAAGCTTACATGGCGTTAAAAGATTTCCTCAGCGAGAATTATTTGCATCCGAAGCAGCCTTTGCCGCAACGTGAATTGGAGACTCCGGCTATTGCCGAATCGTTGAAATAGAATGACTCCCGAGCCCCACGGTCTACCCAAATATCTGTGGCTTTCCATGCGCCCGTTCCTTGGCAAGCCGGAGATAGCCCTGGTGATTGTGGCGCTTATTTGGGCTCTTAGCCTATGGTTGTTTCCGCATCCGCTGTTGCTGGCGCCGGCAACAATTACCTTGCTTTGGCTGGCTATCTGGGTAGCGATCCGCATTGGCCCGCACATTTTCAAGAAAGCCACTTGGCGCCTGCGGAACAGGCTGATTGTGGCTTACCTGTTTATCGCGGTAGTACCGATTCTGCTGATACTGCGGGCGGCTAGCTATAGTGCCGAAATTCTTTCCCAACAAGTTTCTATCTACCTTGTTTCCAGCGAATTCGAGCGGCATGTCGGCCGAGTCCGTTCCGCCGGTGATACTTTGATCCGGTTGGAACAGGCTGGCCGGCACGATGTGGCGGTGCGCTTTGAAGCCTCCCTTGAGGATCGCTTCCCGGGCGCGGAACTCTTGCTGACTAAAGGCGGCACAGCGCTATTGCCGGCGGAACCTGAGTTGGCGCATCCTCCGCGTGGTTGGATGAACGCATCCGGGCTTTTGGTGAAAGATGGCCATCTCTACCTTTGGACGCATGAACTGGTGGAGGATTACGAGGTTACCTTGTTAACTCCAATCACGGGTAATTTTCTGGCCGGACTGGTGCCCCACATAGGGAAAGTCGCCATTGTTCCGGAGCCGGGATCGAAGCAAGCGATGCGTCTTCACGATCCGGAGGATAACGTGATGCGTATGAGCAATGAGATTCCTCCGGCAATGAGCCGCTTCGATACGGAAATTTCTCACGCGAAGATTCTTAAGGCGGCGCTGTGGGAAGTACCCGGCGAATATGCGAAGCCTTATCTTGCGTTGTTCAGCAGAATCTCAGCCGTAGCCCGCGTGATTTTTTCCGATAAGGCGGATTACGACCAGTCGGAGCTTTTATCGCCGCTTTACGGCATATTCGTCTTGTTCCTGGTGATCCAGTTCGTTTCGTTGATTATCGGCATTTCTCTTTCCCGGTCTATCACTGGCGCGGTGCACGGTTTGTACGAAGGCACGGTTCGCGTGAAGGAAGGCGATTTCCGTTCGAAGATTCCGATTGGGGGAAACGATCAGTTAGCTTCGTTGAGCAGTTCGTTTAACGAGATGACCTCCAAGGTTGAACAACTGCTTGTGGTGGCCAAGCAACAGGAGCGCATTGTTGCGGAATTGGAAATCGCGCGCGCCGTGCAAGCTCAGCTTTACCCTACCAAAACACCCGTTTGCCAAGGCTTCCATATTGATGCGAAATACATTCCCGCGTTGAGCGTTTCCGGGGACTATTATGACTACCAATCGCTTGGCGAAGGCCGCATAGCCGTGGCCATTGGCGATGTGGCGGGCAAGGGAATTTCCGCCGCATTGCTGATGGCCGCACTGGCTTCCACCGTGCGCACCCAACTTCGTTTTTGTGAAGAGGCGGTGGGGCAAAAGATTTCAACGGCACAATTGGTCGGCCAGTTGAACAAGCATTTGTACGCCAATACGACTCCCGAAAAGTATGCCACCTTCTTTTTGAGCATCTACAACGAGACCACTTCAGAGTTGCATTATACGAACGCCGGCCACCTGCAGCCGCTTTTGATTCGCGAAGGAAAAGTTGAAAAGCTTGAAGTAAACGGCATGGTCGTCGGCCTATTCCCTCATGCTCCGTATACCGAGAGCACGTTGCAATTGATGCCGGGCGACATGATTGTGTTCTACACGGATGGAGTTACCGAACCGGAGGACGCCTACGATGAAATGTATGGAGAGGACAGGCTGGCCGACCTGGTGCTGCGCAACTCCGAACTAACCTCCGCGGAGATTCTTGAGAAGATCGCCACGGCTGTGGAGCAATGGACCCACGCTCCTGAATCGCGCGACGATTTGACGCTACTTATCGTGAGGAAGAGTTAGAGTGAAGCAGATCAGCAGGCTTGGGAGGCGCGCCCTTTTTATCTTCGCCATACTGGCGGCGATTCTGCTGGCCGGAACGGTCGGCTTTGTGCTGATTGATCACTTCACGATTTTTGACGCCTTCTATCTGACTCTGGTAACGATCACCACTGTTGGTTACAGTGAAATCGGAACCCTTTCGCAGTCGGGCCGCGCTTTCAATGTTGTGATCATAATCACCGGTGTGTTGGCCCTATTGTTGGCGATGGGGACATTGACCCAAACCGTACTAGAGCTGGAGTTATCGAACTATTTTGAAAAACGGAGAGCGAGACGGATGATCCAAAAACTGGAGAATCATTTCATCCTTTGCGGATACGGCCGGATGGGACGCGGGGCCGCGCGGGAACTGGCGTCTTCCAAAGCGCCTTTCATCGTCATTGACAAGAACGAAGATAAAGTGGAGATGGCGATGAACGACGGGTTGTTGGCGGTGCAAGCCGATTGCACGCGGGATGAGACTCTGCGCGAAGTTGGTATTGATCGCGCCATAGGCGTGATTTCCACATTGGGAACCGATGCCGACAATTTGTTCCTGGTGCTTTCCGCGAAGAGCCTCAATCCGAAATTGCGAGTAGCGACGCGCGTGAATGAAGAAGAAGCTGAAGCAAAAATGCAACGGGCTGGAGCCGATGTTGTTTATGCCCCATTTTCCACTGCCGGCGCCAGAATGTCGCAATCGCTGCTTCGCCCGCATGTGCATGAATTCCTCGATTTCACCACCAGTAAGATGGGCATGGACGTGCGAATCGAGCAGGTGCAAATTTCCGTCAATTCGGAGTTTGATTCAAAATCAATTGGCCAGGCGCAGCTGCGGCGCGACCTAGGGGTGATTGTTTTGGCGATCCGGAAAATCAACGGTGAGATGCTGTTCAACCCGCCCGCCGAGGCGCCCATTATTTCCGGCGAGCATTTAATTGTAATGGGCCCGGCAGCTAACCTTCGGCAATTGGAAAAGCTGCTGACAGAGGATAAGTGATGAAGGTTTTAACCGCGGCCGAAATGAGGGAAGTGGACCGGCTGACCATTGAACTGGGCATTCCGGGCATTATCCTTATGGAGAATGCCGGGCATTCGGTGGTGGAAGAAATGGTTCGCCAATTTGGTCCGATGAGCCGGCATCGTGTAA
>JAYVXT010000478.1:0-5239 GCA_043785065.1 Bryobacterales bacterium
ATGCTGGCGCGGGCCGTCGAATATATGCCGGCAATAGCCGGACTGCAAGTGATCCGCACCTGGACGGGGTTTCGCGCGGCCACCAGCGATTCGCTGCCAATTATCGGAAAGTACGAGGGCAACGTATACTTAGCTACGGGTCACGAAGGGTTGGGGATTACGACATCGCTTGGCACCGCCCACTTGATTGTCGCGGCTGTTTTGGGCTTACCACCGGCCATCGACCCCGCGCCGTATCTGCCTGGACGGATTTATCGTCATTGAAAGTTCAAATAGAAATTGGAGAATAGAACATGCCTAGTGATCTGCACGTGTTGAAGGAAGTTCCGTTGTTCGCCCTTTTGGACGATGAGGAAATGGCGGTTCTCGCGAGCCAAGTGGAAGTGAAGCGCTTCAGCGCCAGACAAAGGATATATAAGATAGGCGACCCGGCTGGCCAAGCCTACGTGCTGGTATCGGGGACAGTGCGGGTCACTATCATCGACAACGACAATCAGGAAGTGGTGGTGGACGAGCCTTGCCATGGCGAATTTTTCGGCTTCGCTTCGATGCTGGACGAGACGCCGCACCAAACTTCGGCACAGGCGCTGTGCGAAGTTGTTTGCGTGGAGGTGGACCGCAAAGACATCGCCGTACTGCTTGAGCGGAAGCCGATGGCGGGGATGGACCTTCTTACCGTGCTTGGCAAACAGTTTCACTCCGCGCACCAGTTGGTGCGAATTCGCGCGATGCGCAATGCCAATGAGATGATTGACGAGGAGTCCACGTTCGGCGAACGAATCGCCGATCAAGTAGCCCGGTTTGGAGGCTCTTGGCGTTTTATCATCTCCTTCGGCATTGTGTTGACCGTTTACATCCTAATCAACATCATCCTTGGCGGAAAAGCTTGGGATCCCTATCCGTTTATCCTGCTTAACCTATTCTTATCGATGCTGGCCGCGATTCAAGCTCCGGTAATTATGATGAGCCAAAACCGCCAGGATACCAAGGACCGTCTACGGAGCGAGTTGGATTATGACGTTAACCGTAAGGCGGAATCGGAGATCCAGACGCTGGCGCAAAAGTTGAACCTGATGCACGAAAAGCTGGACGATTTGGACGATTTGGTGCGGAAGGATGCGAAGTAACGTTTTTGGCGGCTTGACCTGCTTGACCTGATTACCCCTTGTCACCACGTCGAAGTGGCGCTATTATCATGACAACAGGGTCTGGGACGTTTCCGTTGCTGGTTGTTCCCAACTTAGAAATTTAGTAAAGGTCAAGGTTTCGCATATGCTGGTTACACGATTTCATTCAATTACTTTCCCGTTGGCGCTGCTGGTTTTTGGCTCGATTTCGGCATCTAAACTTAACGCCCAAGCTTCCGATGGCAACATTGTAGGCTTGGTAACCGACGTGACGGGGGCCGTTCTTCCGAACGTTACCGTGGAACTCCTCAACGTGGAAACCGGAGTCAAGAATTCGGTAAAAACGGACGGCAGTGGTTCCTACCGATTCGGAAATGTGCTGGTTGGCAAGTACACCATTACTTCCACCGCCACTGGCTTCACCACCGCCGCATTGCGCGATGTTAGGGTGGAGCTTAGCAAGACAACCACAGCCAACATCACAATGACGGTGGGAGCGGTTTCAAGCACAGTGGAAGTAACTTCCGCCGCGGCGTTGATCGACACAACCACGGCTCAAGTTTCAAACACTTACGACCGCAAATTGGCGACGGAACTTCCGATAAGCGCTAATCCCAACGGGGGTATCTATAATTTAGCCTTGGTGGGCGCGGGTGTCGGCAGCTCGGGCGGCGTCGGCGTCGGCTATGGTCCATCGGTAGGCGGCCAAAGGCCACGCAACAACAACTTCACAATTGATGGCGTGGACAACAACCGCAAGGACGTCACCGGTCCGACTGTGTTCATTCCCAATGACGCGGTTGGGGAATTCACCGTGCTTCAGAATCAGTTCAGCGCCGAGTTCGGGCATTCCTCGGGCGGGCAATTCAACGCAACGCTGCGTAGTGGAACGAATGACCTGCATGGGGTTGCTTATGAAGTTTTGCAGAATCGCAATCTGAATGCGAACGACGAGGCGGCGGCAAGGCAGGGTACTTTAAGCCCGCCCCGTTACGATCAAAACCGCTTAGGCGGAGCCGTTGGCGGTCCCGTGCTTAAGAACAAACTGTTCTACTACGGGTTGTTTGAATATAATCCGACTGGCCAGGCGAGTGTTCCTTCTTCGCCTGTTTACGCGCCCACGGTGGCCGGCTATTCCGCCCTGAGTTCCATGACGGGAATTTCCAAGACGAATCTGGGCATTCTTCAACAATACGCTCCGGCGGCGCCGTCCCAGGTGAAGACTACCACCGTCAATGGAACGGTGATTCCGCTTGGCGTTTACACCGTGGTGGCTCCTAGCTTTAGCAATGCTTACAACTGGCTGATCTCGTCCGATTACACGCTTTCCAGCCGCGATCAATTGCGGGGACGCTACATTAGTAACCGCACTGTGGGTTTGGACACGGCGGCATCACTGCCCGTGTTTTTCACCAGCCGTCCGACCACCGCCAAGCTGGGCTCGATCTCTGAATTCCACAGCTTCATGCCCAATTTGAACAACGAATTGAGGCTTTCGTTTAATCGTTATAACGACGACATTCAAGTTCCCGACTTCAAATATCCGGGCCTGGACGTGTTTCCTAACGTGGTGATGCGCGACGATTTGAATTTGAATATCGGGCCCAACCCCAACGGTCCGCAAGCCACCAAGCAAACCACCTACCAGTTGGTGGACAACGTTAGTTGGGTGAAGGGCCGTCACGATCTGAAGGTTGGCGTTGATTTGCGATCATTGATCGCGGCCAGCACCTTTATTCAAAGAAATCGTGGAGATTATGAATGGACGAATCTGCAAGGCTTCTTGAACGATACGGTTCCAAACTTCATAGCGCAGAGAAACGTGGGCGGAAAGCCGTACTCGGGCAACAACACCGCATACTACTTCTTTGTTAACGACAATTTCCGGATGAACCGGAATTTGACCATTAACGTGGGGCTCCGCTATGAATACAATGGTGTTGCCAAATCGATGAAGGAATTCGCATTGAACAGCATCGCCGACGTTCCTGGCGTGCTGACGTTTAGCGCACCTGTTGCCTCGAAGAACAATTGGGCTCCGCGAATCGGCTTCGCTTATTCGCCGGGTCTCAGCGCCCGCACCTCCATTCGAGGCGGCTTCGGGTTGGCTTACGATCAGATTTTCGACAACGTCGGAACCAACGCGCGCCCTCCGCAAGCAACCTCGACAGTTGATGTGACGGGCAACACCGGCGCGGGCTTTCTAGCCAATGGGGGAATTTTACCCACAGCCACCGCGGCGGCATTGACCGCGGTCCAAGCGCGGGCCGCTACTTCGTCTTACTTGCCGGGCAATCAACAGTTAGGCTACTCGCCTAGTTGGAACTTTGGAGTGCAGCATTCGTTCTGGAACGATTACACGTTCGAGGCGCGTTATTTGGGCACTCGCGGGGTTCACTTGCTGTATCAGAGCCAGATCAACCGCAACTCACTAACTTCGCCAACGCAAAACTTACCGACGTATCTGACGGCTCCTTCACAGGCGCAATTGGATGCTTTGACATTGAGCACGGCGACTTTCACAGCCTTGCGCGCCACCTCCGCTTGGAACCCATTCCTGCCGGCGGGGTTCACTAGCGCAATCACAGCTTATTCGCCGCGCGGCAACTCAAACTATCATGGGTTGGCCGTGGACATGAAGAAGCGCTACACGAAGAACCTGCTGTTCCATGGCGCCTATACCTGGAGCCATTTGATTGACGACAGTACGGCCGAGGTGAACTCGATTGTCGCCTCACCGCGCCGGCCGCAGGACTTCAATAACATTTCAGCGGAAAAGGCAAATTCGGCGCTTGACCGGCGGCATCGGTTCACGTTTACGAGCGTGTACGATACTCCTTGGTTGAGCAATCATTCCAACGCTATCGTGCGTAACGTACTGGGCAAGTGGGAGCTATCTGGCATCTACACGGCGGAAAGCGGTGAATGGGCTACTCCGCAAAGCGGCGTCGACTCCAACCAGAACGGGGATGCCGCGGCCGACCGCGTGATCCTGAATCCAACCGGCGTGAAGAACACATCCAGCGATGTGACGGCCTTGAAAAACAGCTCCGGCGCAACGGTCGCCTACTTGGCTGTGAATCCAAACGCGCAGTACATTCGGGCGCAAGTGGGAGCTTTCGCCACCTCGGGCCGCAATACTCTGATCACTCCTGGCATCCACAATGTGGATTTCACGATCGCCAAGAACATTGCTTTCAAGGAGCGGTACAAGTTGCAGTTCCGGGCGGATATGTTCAATTCGTTGAACCATCCGCAATATACTTTGGGACGCGTCAACAACGTCAGGGCGCGGAATACCTCCGGGTCGGCGAACATGTTCATTCCCGGTAATGCGCTGTTTGGACGTTGGGATCAAGCGTTTAGCAGCAATCCCAGAACGGTCCAAGTGACGTTGAAACTGGCGTTCTAATCAAACTAAAAAGCGATTGAGACACCCGGCCTTGGGGAAAACCCAGGCCGGGTTCTTTATGTTTGGCATAACGGCATGATCGAGAAAAGTTTAATGGCGATACCGAGCGGCCGCCGTTGTGCG
Organism: Bryobacterales bacterium; assembly: GCA_043785065.1. Taxonomy (GTDB): domain Bacteria; phylum Acidobacteriota; class Terriglobia; order Bryobacterales; family Bryobacteraceae; genus JANXSF01. The sequence goes on from JAYVXT010000478.1 coordinate 4,663, forward strand.
AAATCACCCAAAATGAGTGAATTCCCCCTTCGACTTATTGGTGTATTTGCATGCCTTGAATGGCTTGAAAAATGCAGGTGGGTATCATAGTGAGGAAGTGAAGCTATGAAACCCCTTTTGTGCAGAACTATTTTTTGTATTTTCGCAAGCATCACCGCGTTAAGTATTTCACTCTGCGCCGGCACGATCTTTTATACCTTCGAGACGACGAACTATCTTGGCGCCGGCCAACCCGCGCTTTGGAATCAAACCTTCAATTTGCCCAAATTCAACGTGCCGGGGGCGGGTCTGACCAAAATCGACTTTCGGCTTTCAGCCACGACGACCATGACGGCGAGCGTAAACAACACAACCAACGCGGCTGCCTCTTATTCTTACCATTCCGACAGTGATGTGTACTTCTTCTTCCCTTCCTTACCTTCACTTTTTCTTCCATACGGTTTATTTGCTGATATGCCTACGGGTGGAACTTTTCAAGCGAATCCAGGTCCATTTCTGTTTACGAGTTCAAAGAGTACGAGCACCAATGCCGCCAGCTTAGGCTCCAATCCAAATCTTCCTAACCCAAGTATCGCGC
>JAYVXT010000479.1:0-16014 GCA_043785065.1 Bryobacterales bacterium
GGTTTTGCCTCGGCTGAGATAGTGGAGCTTCAAAATTGTTTCTTCGTTGAATGGTAGCTTTGCGCCCTTTGAGTGGATGAGGTTCAGGGCGTCGCGATAGCCACGGATTTCTTCTTCGTCCCTGTCTCGTAACGAAGTTCTTCCGCGCATTACGGCGGCAAGACGAGAGGCTTCGATTTGGACTCCTTCCATTCGATTGGAAGAAACGGCGCTTTCGATCAGAGCGTGATCACGTAGGACTTTCAGCCTTTGCGGCGATTGGCGAAGATAGAGATCCTGCCTGCCGCGAGCTTCCATGATGTCGGCAAGATACCAGGAGGCGGAGGCGGACATAGTTATTGGCTTTTTGCGCCACTGGCGTAATGTCATTATGGTTTGCACTGAGTTTGGGCTGAAGACCGGAACCACGTACTAAGCAAGGATTCCCTTAACCACATTGCCGTGCACGTCCGTTAAGCGGTAATGGCGGCCTTGGAATTTGTAGGTCAACTTTAAGTGATCGATGCCAAGGCAGCGCATCATCGTAGCATGAAGGTCGTGAACCTCGACTGGGTTTTCGTTGATGTTGTAACTGTAGTCATCGGTCTCGCCGTAGGTGACGCCGGGTTTGATTCCGCCCCCGGCTGCCCATAGTGAAAAGCAGCGCGGGTGGTGATCCCGGCCGTAATTATCGGCGGTCAGCACGCCTTGCGAATAAACAGTGCGCCCGAATTCGCCGCCCCAGATTACGAGGGTATCGTCCAGCAAGCCGCGCTGCTTCAAGTCGGTGATTAGCGCCGCGGAGGCCTGGTCGGTTTGTCCGCACTGTTTGGCAATTTCGCGGGGAAGATTATTATGTTGATCCCAGCCGCGGTGGAAAAGTTGAATGAAACGAACCCCTCGTTCAGCGAGGCGGCGGGCAAGGATACAGTTGGCCGCATAGGTTCCGGGTTTGCGGGAATCGGGGCCGTAGAGCTCGAATGTGCTTTCCGGCTCTTTCGAGAGATCGGCCAGTTCGGGAACGGACGTTTGCATACGAAACGCCATTTCGTATTGAGCGATACGGGTGGCGATTTCCGGGTCCTGATACTCGGCCATTTTCATTTCGTTAAGCTTGTTCAAGTCATCCAGAAAGCGGCGGCGGGCAGCGGCGGAATAGCCTTCCGGATTGGACAAATAAAGAACAGGATCGGCGCCGGAGCGAAACTTGACGCCCTGGTACTTGGTGGGCAGAAAGCCGCTGCCCCAGGCGCGATCAGCTAGTGCTTGTGAGTTGCCGAGACCCTGGGAAACCATGACCACGAACGACGGCAGATCCTGATTGAGGCTGCCGAGTCCGTAGCTAACCCAAGCTCCGGCGCTGGGACGTCCGGCAAGTTGGAAGCCGGTTTGAAAGAAAGTTACGGCAGGATCGTGATTGATTGCCTCGGTCTTCATGGACTTGATCAGGCACAACTCATCAGCGACTTTCGCGGTGTGCGGGATCAACTCGCTGAGCCACATTCCGGACTTGCCATGCTGTTTGAATTTGAAGAGGCTGGGCGCGGTGGGAAATGTGGTTTGGTAGGCCGTCATGCCGGTGAGGCGTTGGCCCATGCGGATGGATTCGGGCAGATCGGAGCCTCGGGCTTTCTCTAAATCGGGCTTGTAATCGAACAGGTCAAGTTGCGAAGGAGCGCCATGTTGGAACAGATAGATGACCCGTTTCGCCGTAGGTGGAAACTGTGTTTCGGCGGCCTTCGTTTCCGAACCGAGTAAGGATGCGAGGGCAGCGGTTCCAACGCCGGTGGCCGCCTTGTTAAAAAAGTGGCGGCGAGTGAATAGGAGTTTGCGGTGTTCTATTGGGTTCATCGTTTTCTACTCCTTGGTGACTGCTTCATCAAGGTTGAACAGCAGGCTTGCGACGGCGGTATAGGCCGCCAGCTCGCGTGGCGGAAGGGCCGCCGACGCCGGAGAGTCGCCCAGTTTGGCGAAGGCGTTGGAGCCGGATTGATTGGAAGCAAAGTAATCCAGATGATAGTTGAGCGAGTGGCGCAGCAGGTCTAGTTCAGCGGGTTGCGGCGTCCGGGCGAGAATGAGGCGGAAGCCATGCGCAAGGCGTGACTCCGCCGTTCGGCCGCCTTCGGTTAACATGCGTTGGGCGACGAAACGAGCTGCTTCAAGGAACGTCACATCGTTCATCAGGTTGAGCGCCTGCAACGGCGTGTTGGTGCGGCTTTCGCGCACCACGCAGGCTTCACGATTGGCAGCGTCGAAGGTAGCCATCATGGGCGGCGCGACAGTGCGTTTCCAAAAAGTATAAAGGCCCCGGCGGTAAGTGTCGGGCCCTTTGGATTGCGTGTAGTCCATGTCCTGCATAACTACTTCTTTCCACAGGCCAGCGGGCTGATAAGGTTTCACGGATGGCCCGCCGAGCTTTTCCGTCAACAGGCCGGAGGCGAAGAGAGCCTGGTCGCGCACCATTTCAGCCGGCATACGGAAGCGTGGTCCGCGTGAGATTAGGCGGTTGTCAGGATCTTTCTGAATCAGCTCCGGCGTGGCTTTCGACGATTGTTGATAGGCGGCTGAGGTGACGATCAACTTCTGCATGGCCTTGACATCCCAGCCTGTGCGGACAAATTCCGTTGCGAGCCAATCGAGCAATTCCGGATGCGATGGCCATTCGCCTTGCTGACCGAAATCCTCACTGGTTTTGACCAGGCCCGCGCCGAAATACATTTGCCAAAAGCGATTCACGGCGACACGCGCGACGAGGGGGTTTTCAGGCGCGGTCATCCATTGCGCAAGGCCGAGACGATTGTTCGGAGCGCCCTCGGGCAGCGGCGGGAGCGCGGCGGGGACACCAGGGTCAACCGTTTCGCCGGGCTTATCGTAAGCGCCGCGCAGCAGCAGATGCGTCTGCTTGTGCTTAGGGCTTTCGGCCATGACCATCACGGTGGGAAAGGTTCGTTCCAGAGCTTCCCGTTGCTCAAGAAGGTCATTCAAACGTCGCCAATCGCCAGCGATTTCAGCTGGAGCCTGCGTGTCGAGATAGCTCCAGAGTGCTTGTTTTGAACCGGGAGTAATCGGTGCGGACATTGCGGTGATTTCGTCGGAACCCAGAACGCGCGAGTAAGTACGGGGATCGCCGATGAGGCCTTTGAAATGGTTTTCCTTACCCCAACCGCCGCCTACGCGAAAAGGCTCCGCGTACTTCGCGCCGGCGTTCTTGAAGGGCCTGTAAAGCGTGTCCAGCAGGATCTTGTTTTCCCGCGGCTTGCCGTCGAGATAAACGGTGACGCCTTCGGCCATGCGCGAGCCGTTGTACGATACAGCGATGTGATGCCAACGTTTGGCCTCAAGCACGACGGGCGTTTCCAAGCGCAGAGCATCATCGGCATAAGCATTGGTGATGTGGAAGTGAAGCTTACCTTGATCGGCGTAAAGGCCGTAGCCTTTGCCATGTACAGTGTCGGCCATGCGTGTAAGCAGAGCGCCTTGAGGAACTGTATCGGAGTAGATCCAACTAGAAAGGGTGAAGCGGTCTTCGATATCAAACAAGCCGGCTCCGGTGAGCTCCACAAATCCCGAGCCATCCAGTTTAGCGGCGCCGCCGATTGGCCCGTTTTCGTAAACAACATTTCCGTTCGGTTTTGCTTGGGTTTCTTCGCGCCCGATGGTGGGAATCCAATAGGCGGATGGACCGGGCGGCGCATGGCTTAGGGCCTGTTGGATTTTATATTTGTGTTGGTTGAATTTTTCCCGGACCGCTTGGATGGTTGAGTCAAGAGCCGCTAATTGCGCTTTCTGCTCATCGGTAGGCGCGGGAATCAGCGGCGGGGAGTTTCCGTATTTCATGGCGCGGCCCAGTTCCGGCACATTATTGAAGTAGGCGAAGAACTGGTAAAACTCTTTTTGGGTGAAGGGATCGTACTTATGATTGTGGCAGCGGGCGCAACCGAGAGTGACGCCAAGGAACACGGTGGATGTAGTCTCCAGGCGATCAACAACGTATTCGACCGCGTATTCTTCGGGAATGATTCCATCTTCTGTGTTGGCGCGGTGGTTGCGATTGAAGCCGGTGGCGATCTTTTGTTCGAGCGTTGCGCCGGGAAGCATGTCGCCCGCGATTTGATCGGTAAGGAAGCTATCGTAATGCTGGTTTCTGTTATAGGATGCGATGACCCAATCGCGCCAGCGCCACATGGTGCGTTCGCCATCGAACTGGTAACCATTGGTGTCGGCGTACCGGGCGGCATCCAACCAGCGAACAGCCATTCGTTCCCCATAGCGGGGCGATACTAAAAGGCGATCCACGGCATTTTCGTAGGCCCGCGGTGAGGAGTCCTTGACGAAGCCGTTCAGTTCGGCGATGGTGGGGGGAAGGCCGGTAAGATCGAGCGAAATCCGCCGCAATAGAGTTTCCTTGGAGGCTTGCGGCGCGGGCTTGAGCCCTTCCTTTTCGAGGCGATCAAGAATGAAAGAATCAATGGGATTGCGGGGCCACGCCGTGTTGGCGACTGGTGCGGCTGGTGCGCGTTTGGGAGGAATGAATGCCCAGTGAGCCTGCCAGACGGCCCCTTGTTCGATCCAAGCGCGAAGGGTATCGATTTCCTTAGCCGATAGCGTATGGCCGCTGGATGCGGGTGGCATGCGGCGCCCGGTTGTGGCGGTGACACGGCGGATTAGTTCGCTTTGTTCCGCTTGATGGGGGATTATGGCGCGGCGGCCGTTGCCGAGATCCGCCTTAGCCGCATCTTCGCGATCAAGGCGCAAGGGAATGTTCTTGTTCTTCGCGTCGGGGCCATGGCATTGGAAGCATTTGTCGGAAAGGATGGGGCGGACGTCGCGGTTGAATTCCACACTTGCGGCAAGCGCGGGCAAAGCGCATAGTAAAAGGACATACGGCTGCATAATTGTTCCATAGTCATCGTACCGCTTTGGTTGACGTAGAAGGGGGAAGACATGGACACTCATTAATGCGGTTACATGTTAGCCGAATCAGAAACAAATATGAAGATGGTTGTGATTGATGGTTCCTCGGGTGAAGGCGGCGGCCAAATTTTGCGGACGGCGCTTGCCGTATCGATGGTGACGGGACGGCCTTTCCGCATCAAGGATATCCGTGAGAAAAGGAAAAAGCCGGGGTTGTTGCAGTCGCATGTGGCGATGATTAAAGCCGCCGCCCGATTGTGTTCGGCGGGTTTTGATGGCGCGGCGCTGGGATCGGGCGAGCTTACGTTTTTTCCGGGGGACGTGGTGGCGGGGGATCATAGTTTTCGCCTGCCTTCCACGGTGTCCGCCGGCCTTGTCCTTCAAACGATGTTGCCGGTGCTGAGTTTGGCGAAGGGTGATAGTTCCGTTGTAGTGGAAGGTGGAGGTTCGAGGAGTGGCGCTCCGCCATTTGAATTTCTTGTAAAAACCTACTTGCCGCAGATTTCTAAAATGGGACCGAAGGCTACCTTGAAGAGTGAAGTTACCCCGGATACTCAGATTGGTGTAAGCCGCTTCAAAATGACGGTTGAATCGGCTTTGATATTCCGGCCAGTCTCGCTGGTGGAGCGTGGCGTTCCGATGCATAAGAGCGCGATGCGGACGGTGACAGGGCTTGCGGGGCACAGGGCTGGCGATGAAGTTGACGAGCTGGAGCGGACGATTGGGATGGCGAGTGAATCGATGAGGAGCGAGAAGAACGCCCGCGCCGGAAGCGTAATGCTTGAGATGACCTATGAGGGCATCACGGAGGTGTTCACTGCATTTGCGAAGGCGGGACAATCCAGCGAGTCTTTGGCTGCGGATGCGGCGAAGCAAGCCAAGAGATATATGGAATCGCAGGCAGCCGTTTGCGAGTACTTGGGCGACCAATTGCTGTTGCCGATGGCGCTGGCGGGAAGCGGCCGGTTCACGACGACGCGTGTTTCGCCCCACGCGCGGTCTAATATGGACACCATTCGCGCGTTTCTGGGTGTTGAATTTTGGACGGAGCCCGTGGGGGATGGAACTTGGCTGGTTGAGGTGAAGCGGACCCCTGTTTAGGCTGAGTAGATGCGGTCGACTATAATTGCTCGTAGCGAAGTTATAACACCTGAATGCCCAAATCAAAAACCCATAATACCGGCATAAAAGTAACTTCTGACCAGATCCTGTATTTGAAACAAGATGGAGCAGTTGGCGGCGAGGAACCGATCCTGGGAGATCGATCCCACCGATTACAAGACTCTATATCAGTATTTGGCGGTTCAGAAAATTACTTATCTTCTATATGACGATGAGTTGTATGAAGGGCTAGTTCCCGTGGATCAGCATCAGACAGGGAAGACCGAGGAACTGCTTGATGCCTACTTGATCGTGGATCTTGGCGACGAGATCCAGTTAAAGTTATTTCAATTCAAATACAACGAAAAGTACGAACATGGGATATCGACTAATCTGCTTTACGCATTTGTTGACCGCATGAATCGAGTCTTCCTACGCGGAGACTTGCAGGATGCCGCCACGTTGGAAGCTTACGCGAAAGTCAGGTCTGCTTAGGATAAAGCGCGAAGCTCGAATAAGCGCGCAAGAACAACAATTCAGTGTTACTACATCGTAAATGGGCAAAATGTTTCGGCTACCGATGCTTCAAAGGTCGAAATAATTAGATCGACTTTTTCCCACGATCGGCAGTCTTTCGGTTTCACATTTGAAACTTACGGGGCGCTGGACATCTATAACCTTTGTTCCATCGGAAGAATTCCGATTCAGGAAGAGACTTTGGAACTTGAATACGATAGAGGTGAGGCTTCCATCCTATTTCACAATATAGGAACCAATCCAAATGGAATGCCGGTTAAGGTTCTCGTCGGATTCGTTAATGTGAATCAATTGATCCGGTTGGTGGATCGTTACAGCAACAACGAACTGTTCGAGAAAAACGTAAGGCTCTTCCTTGGTACTGGCAAGGAGGTGAACAAGAGAATCATCGAAACCATAACAAGCAATCAAAGCGCCTGGTTCGGATTCATGAACAACGGCGTAAGCATTACCGCGGAGAATGTTGTTGTGGACCTGCCGGCAAGTAAGCAAAAAGTGAAGATAAAGCTGAACGGTATGCAGATCATTAACGGATGTCAGACCGTCAATGCGCTCTACCACGCAAAATATGATCCGGAGTTGAAGGACCGATTTCAAGGGAACTCCAACGTTCTTGTGAGAGTTTACCAAGTTGATGCAGCCAGTACTGAATTCCTCGATGCGTTAATTATTGCGACCAATGCGCAGAATGCGATACGCCCCGAGGACTTGCTTTCCAATGACAATATTCAGAAAACCCTCCAAAAGATTTATCATCAGTATGGAATCTCGTACGAGAGAAAAGAAGGAGAGCGATCTCTTCCGAGTAGCCTCGCGACATTCAGCAAAGAACAAGCAGCCATGGCCTATTTAAGTATTTATTTGAGTCAAACCTCCAAACTGAGAAACTCTATGAGCCGGCGGGAATTTTTCCGTGAAGGTGAAGATTACTACAAAGCCTTCAATTTGAGGGAAGATTCCAATGATCCACCTGGACCTCTTCCAGATGATTTTGATCCAGGAGTTCGGGCCAGCGCCCGGGCACTAGAAATTCTTTCAGCACGCTGTCTGGAGGAATATTGCCGCACTGCCGTTAAGCAACTTCCGGCTCTCGAAGCAAGGGGGCCGCTGCGAAAAGGGGCTTACTATCTCGCACGAATAATCTTCCTTGGGAATCAGAATGCGATCAGCGAATTGGTTTCGCGGGCAAGCCAGGAAGGAAGAACTTCAAAGACCGCTAAGGAGTTCTCCAAGTCGGTAACCGAGTTTTCATTAATTCGTTATTGTCCGATTTTGAGTTTTAGGCGGCGCGTTCCCAGGTTTGGCCAATTGTCAAAATCGGCGATCTTAGCGCTATTGATGAGAAGCGTGTAAAGTGAGTGCTCCGAAAAGTCATTGACTCGAACTTTCCATTCGTCATTATTCACTTGCGCCTTCAACGGAAACTCAGGTTTATCCGTTTGAAGCCACTTGATCTTAAGCTTCTCAAGTCCTGGCCTCCGTTTCGGCATTGAGCTGATACGTTTGAATTCCAAGCCGCCTGACTCCAAGCGACGATAGCGGTAAAGGTCAGGCCTTAAAACCCAGTTCAACACATTTTGATATTGTCTCGTTTCATTTTCACCTTGTTCCAGAGCTTGGTTCATCAGCCACTCGACCGAGGGAAGTACTGAGTAGCCAAACTTGAGGCGATTTCGATTTTCGAGTAGTTGATGATCACAATGATCACGCATTTGAGCAAGTGCCAATTCTAGTTTCCGTCTTTAGTATATGTCTGCCCAGCAAAGCACGCCCAATTATTGGAACACCAGCGTAGCTGTCATCCCTCGCGTGAACGACGGCTCGGTGTATCAAATATTTTTGCCGCACAGACCACGTTGACGTTTTGGCAATCATTGCCCTTTGCAATAACGATTGATGCTGGTCTTCAGACAATCTCAGTCGTTCAAGAACAGCCTGCCAAGATGTATCTATTTGCATATATAAAATTATCTTCTTCTTTCTTAGCTTTCATCCGGCCACCGACATTCGATATACTGAAGCCCAAGTAATTAGGAGTAGAATGTCCGCTGAACCCGGTGGAGAGGTTACATCGTTACTGGAAAAAGTCCGCCAAGGCAACCAGGACGCCGCCAATCAATTGGTTCCTCTTGTCTATGACGAATTGCGACGTATGGCTGGCGCTTACATGAACCGCGAACGCGCTAACCATTCCATGCAGGCCACCGAACTGGTGCACGAGGCTTACATGCGCCTGATTGGGCCAACTCCGGCGCAACCGCAAAACCGTGCCCATTTCTTCGCCATTGCCGCCCATTCCATGCGCCAAGTTTTACTCGACCACGCCCGCCGTCGCGGAGCCGGTAAGCGAGGTGGCCCCAATGCTATCCGCGTCGATGTGGAAGACCGGTTCCTAATCTGCGACGAAAGCCTTGAAGAAGTGCTCGCAATCGACGAAGCGCTGAAGAAGCTGGCCCTGATCGACCCGGCCCAGAGCCGGTTAATCGAACTTCGCTTCTTTGCGGGACTAAATATTGACGAGGCGGCTGAAGTGATGGGTGTTTCGGAAAGCACCGTGAAGCGCGAATGGAGATTGGCCAAAGCCTGGCTCAATCACGAATTGACCGACTCAAAATTAGGGTGAGCTTCTCAATCATATACGCCCTCTCCCCGGTCCGCGCCCGCCCTACGAATAACCAAACAAAAATCGGCGTAAATCTTTTCCGTCATAGCTCTATTAAGCCAATAAATTTGCAGAATCAACAACACGGCGCCGGCGAACGCCAAACCCATCATTGACCCCATTACCGGGCTCGATAACAAGTCCGTCCCCGCCATAATTATTGACGCCCGCCAAATCATCAACCACAACACCGGCAAGCTCTCTTTGTAGGTCATCGCGCGAGTGTAATCAAGCGACCCATGGCGAATCACGGCCAGATGAAAGCTTGGGAAGTTCATGCGCACAACCTGCCGCACAACCCAAGGCCCCAGTACAAACATTACAAGCAGGCTGAGAACCGGCCCAATCCACTCCGGCTCGCCGACATAGAATCGAACACCTCGCATCGTCCCGGCAAACGCCATGAGCGGCCAAGTCAAAGTCCACCCAAGGTGAACTTTTTCCGCCAAGCTCAACTGATAATAGGCCATATCGTCGATTGGTTCTAATTCAAACTCAGGTTCTCTTGCAGGCATGGTAATTATTCCCCGGCACTTGGAAATGCGCAAACCCGGACAAAACAGGTCAATTTAATTGGAAAGATTTGCATGGGTTATAATAAAGCCCTCGTGACGGCGGACTCCTTATGACTCCCGGACGCTGGCAACAGATCAAAGCACTCTTCGACGGAGCAGTCGATCTTGCTCCGGCGGCGCGAGAGCAATACTTAAACCGGGAATGCGGCGGCGACGCCGATCTCCGTTGCGAAGTAGAGGCATTGCTATCCTCCGATGATTCCGGAGCCAGCACTCATTTCAAAAGTCCTGTGCGCACGGCCGCCGCATTATTCGAAGCCGCGCCTGCTTCCCCCGGCATAATAACCCCAGCCCTTTCCCCGCGGCCCGATCAGCCGACGTTGAAGAATCGTTACAAGATTATCCGCGAACTTGGCCGCGGCGGCATGAGCGTTGTGTATTTTGCCCACGATTTGCAGTTGCTCGACAAGCCCGTAGTCGTCAAAGTATTGCTCGACAAAACTAATTCCGACCCCTACATGCGTCAGAAATTTCAGCAGGAAATGGAAGCTCTGGCCCGCATTGATCACCCCGACGTGGTGGGTGTTCTTGATTACGGACTAAACGCCGAAGGCCAGCAGTTTTTGGTAATGCAGTTCATTGATGGTAAAACTTTACGCGACGCGATCCAGCCTGGCGGCATGGAAATCAAGCGCGCCGTTGACCTGATCAGCAAAGTTGCCGAGGCTCTCTCTAGCGCCCACGCCAAAGGGGTGTGGCATCGCGACTTGAAACCGGAAAACGTCATGCTTCAAAAGCTTGGCCGCGAAGAGCACGTTAAGGTGATCGACTTCGGAATTGCCGGCATCCAAGATTCTCAATTCGGCGGAGAAGACTCGAAAATTGCCGGAACGATGACCTATATGGCCCCGGAGCAGTTCGCCGGGCACGCCTGCGCCGCCAGCGATACCTACGCGTTGGGCGTAGTGTCGTTTGAATTGGTAACCGGCGAAAAACCATTCCCACTCAATTCTTTAACCCACCTCGTGGCCGAGGACATTACCCTTGCGGCGCAGCTCGAAAAGTCGCGTCCGGATTTGCCCCATGGGGTAAAGCGCTCCATATTAAAGGCCATGGCCTTTCGCGCGGACCAGCGCTACACCGAAATCGGAGAATTCGGCGAAGAGCTCCAACGCGCATTCATCACTAGTGTGGAAGCCCAAGGACGGCGAGGCGCATCCAACGCCGGCGGTCTCGAAATCGCTCACGTGCTGTTCACCGATCTGGTTGGTTATTCCCTGCTTTCCATGGACGATCAGAAGGAATACCTGGCCCAGTTCCAAGCAATCGTCCGAAGTTCCCATCAATTTCGTGAAGCTGACGCCGCCGGAAATTTGATCAACCTGCCCACCGGCGATGGCATGGCTCTAGCGTTTTTCGGAGACCCTTCAGCCCCCGCCAAATGCGCCATTGAGATTGCCGAAGCCCTAAAAAACCAGCCCCACTTGAAATTGCGCATGGGCATCCATAGCGGTCCGGTGTACCGCGTGGCCGATATGAACGCCAACGCCAATGTGTCGGGCGGCGGCATCAACATGGCGCAACGGGTAATGGATTCCGGCGACTCCGGGCACATTCTACTCTCCCGCAACGTGGCTGAAGTACTCGAACAGTTGCGCGGCTGGAAAGAGCACCTCATTGACCTTGGCGTGCACGAAGTCAAGCATGGAGTGAAAATCCATTTCTATAATTTGTGCAAGGACGGGCTCGGCAACCCGTCGCTGCCGCGCAAATTAATGGAAACCAAAGTTCCACTCAAGCCCGTTTCCGTCAACACGCTTATAATTGCCGCGGCCCTCACCGCCACCCTCATTCTGGGCCTTGGCAGTTACGTCGTCTGGGACCGCGTAGCCACCCAGAAGGCGGCCCAAAAGGCGGTCCGTGACTTAGAGGAAGCATCCAAACCAAAGCACATTCTTCGCTATTTCTCAATGGTGCGCAAAGTTCACGATGGTGTCCTTTTAAAGGAGCCCGTGCGCTATGCCAGCGAGCGGATCCTCGAGGAAGATCATCAAATCCGTTTCACGTTCAGCAACCCGGAAGCGGGGCATTTATACATCCTCAATGAAGGCCCAAAATCCACCAACGAAAAACCCGATCTGAACTGCCTGGCGGTGGAAACCCTCAACGCCAACCAATCTTTTAATATTCCGCGTGAGAACTATCTCGCCTTCGATAAAGAGCAAGGTAAGGAGAAGTTATGGCTGGTTTGGTCTCCCATTCCTTTGCCGCAATTGGAGTCACTCAAACACTTGCTCACGCCCAAGTATCGAGGGGTCGTAGCCGATCCTGCGGAAGCAAAGACGGTTTTGATGTTTCTTAAGAACGCCCAACAGGCGGACAAAAGTGATGAAATAGGCGAAGATGGCGAGAGAACACTTCTTAAGACGCGATCAGACATTTTGGTGCGGTTGATCCCCCTCGACCACTTTTAGGAACCTCGCGCAAAACGGAGTTCCGGTGACGAGAAGTTTTGGTGTTCCTCGAATATTCGACGGCCCTGCCACCGGGCTCTTTTGCGCTTCTTACGAACTCGCTCAAACAACGGAGTTCCGGCGGCTGGAGTGTTGGCGAGTTTTAAGTTGTTTAGTGGGCCGCCGGGCTCTGTTCGAACCTTTGACCCACTTTCCGGCCCGCTTACGCATATAAGGACAAGCTTATGATTGGAAAAAACTCAACACATTTTATATTCGCCGCGGCTCTGGCAACGGCTGCCCCACAACAATCTCCGGAACTAGTCACCCGCCAACTCTGGGATGCGAGCCTGATTGAACAAAGACCGGCGGCCAAGCAGGCGCAATCGACCAAAAAGGCGCCCCTAACAAAATCGCAGACCGTCCCGGCTAAACCCGCTCCGCCCGTCAAAGGAACACTTGTCGGGGTTACGGTATGGAGCTTCCGCCCCAGCAAGCCGAATGACACACGGGGAGTGCGGGCCCTAATTCAAGAAGAAGGCGGCGAAGTAGAGTTAACCCCGGAACGGGTTGCCGCCGGCGCTCCGCTGGCCGAAGGGCAGAAGTTGCGCATCGGCATTGAAGTGTCCAGAGCCGGTTATCTTTATGTGATCGACCACGAAGAGTATGCCGACGGTTCAAAGGGCGATCCATTCCTCATATTCCCCACGCGAAAAATTCTCGGGGGAAACAATAAGGTGGGTCCCGGTATGCTGGTGGAAATCCCCGCCGCCAGTGACAGGGTTCCTTATTTCAAAATGACCAGGTCAAAGCCTAATCAAATCAGGGAAGTTTTGACGATCCTAATCAGTCCCACTCCCATCTCCGGACTGACCGCCCCGGCGGATCGTCTGCTTTTGGACGAAAAACAACTCGCCGCTTGGGAAAAACAATGGCGTGTTAAGTCCTACCCACTGGGCGATTCGGAGCAAGGGCAAACCTACACGCTGGCCGAAAAGCAAGCCGCCAGCGGCGCCAAACCCTTGGGCAAGGACGACCCTCTTCCGCAGCTTATGTATCATCTCGACACCAAACCAGGTGATGCCGGCATGATGGATCTGCCGTTGCGGATTGCCAAGTAGCACCATGGATACTTTATAGCCAACTCCGATTCGCGTTATGGAATTGCGATTTTCCGCATTCCTAGTCCATGCTACCTGCTCAGCATCACCTAACCGTCAAACAAGCCACATTCGCTCTCTTCGCGCACCGCCCCACGGGTGCACAGCATGGAAGTGATGAAGGATCTTTTCATAGGCGTGTGCCGATCGCATGTTCTGATGGTGGTCACGGCGTTCATCGTGTTGGCTGCGCCGCACGTCCGCGTGCCGGGCTACTAAAGAGCCGGAATCACCATGTATGCATGTGAGTATGCCGTCTTTGTGGAGTTCGAACGGGATATTTTGAGGGATTGGGTAAAGGCGCAGCAATCGGATGACTGAGGTTGGGCTAACCCGAGTACGTTCGGAATTGAATGGATCGCTCATGAATCGGGTGATCTGTCACTTTCATGTCGCGCACCGCCCGGCTGAATTCCGCGCCCAGCACCCCATCCACGATACAATAAGAATTCCCCGTGATTTCAGTAAGCAATGTAACCATGCGCTACGGCGCCAAGATTTTGTTTGAAGATGTGTCCACCGCTTTTCTGGACGATCGCCGCTATGGTTTGACTGGTCCTAACGGTTCCGGCAAGTCCACCTTCATGAAACTCCTCACCGGAGAATTGGAGGCCCAAAAGGGCGAAGTGGTCCGTCCCCGTAAGTTTGGCGTCTTAAAACAAGATCAATCGGCATTCGATGCCTATCGAGTGATCGACACCGTCATTATGGGCAACAGGCTCCTATGGGCGGCCCTCGAAGAGCGCGAAACTATCTACGCCAAACCGGAAATGACTGACGAAGACGGCATGCGCCTAGGCGAGTTGGAAGGCATCGTCGGCGACGAAGATGGTTACACCGCCGAAAGCGATGCCGCCGTTTTGCTGGACGGTCTTGACGTTCCCATTGAATTCCACGAACGCATGATGAGCGAGTTGCAAGGCGGCCACAAAGTGCGTGTGCTGCTGGCCCAGGCTTTGTTCGGACACCCCGGCGCTTTGTTCCTCGACGAACCGACCAACTATCTGGATTTGGAATCCATCCATTGGCTGGAAGATTTCCTCAATCATTATGAAGGAACGCTGATCGTCATCTCACATGATCGGCACTTTTTAAACAACGTTTGCACGCACATCGCCGACATCGACTATCAAACGATCATCACCTACCCCGGCGGTTACGACGAGATGGTGATGCGTAAGACCAGTATTCGTTCCAAGATCGAATCTGAAAATGCGCAGCGCGACAAGAAGATTGCCCAGTTGAGCGAATTCATCCAACGCTTTTCCGCCGGTACGCGTTCAAGCCAAGTAACATCCCGTAAGAAGGAAGTGGAGCGGCTGCAAAATTCGGATTTGGCGCGGTCTAACATTGCGCGCCCTTTCATTCGCTTTCAAATGAACCGCCCGTCTGGCCGCACGGCGATTGATATTAAGGGCATTTCCAAAGCGTACGGCGATAATGAAGTGATCAAGAACTTCGGGGCCAACGTGCAGCGTGGTGAGAAGATCGCGTTGGTTGGGCGGAACGGCGTGGGTAAGACCACGCTGCTGAAGGCCCTATTGAAGAACGCGCCAGGCGCCGAGGAACCGGAAGCGTCACTTGACACCGGCGAGGTCACTTGGGGCCACGAAGCAATGATCGGTTACTTCTCGCAAGATCACCGCAATTCGATTCAGAAGGGGATGAACGCCCTCGAGTGGTTGTATCAATTCAATCCACTAGCCTCGCAGGAAGAGTTGCGTGGCCTGTTGGGGCAGATGCTGTTCAGTGGCGAGGAAGGCTTGAAACCAACCGACGCGCTATCGGGTGGCGAGGCTGCCCGTCTTATCATGTGCAAGCTGATGCTGCAGAAGCCGAACGTGCTTGTGTTCGACGAGCCGACCAATCACTTGGATTTGGAAGCGATCATGGCGCTGAATATTGCTCTGCAAAAGTTTGAAGGCACCGTGTTGCTGGTAACCCATGACGAGGATTTGATCGACGAAGTAGCGACGCGGATCTGGCGCTTCGATCATGGGCAAATTGAGGACTTCAAGGACAACTATGAGGAGTACTTGAAGATTTATCCGGTGACACGCTAGCTACTGCCCGCTAGAAATCATTCCTCAATTGGGCCGACCCAGTCCACCGAACTAAATCTACCGGCCAGCCCCCGATGGCAATCGGGATCCTTGGCATAACGCCAATCGCGAGCATGGCGGCTCTCTGCAATCACCAAGCCATTGCTCCTTCGTAAACAGAACATCGGTGCCCGACATGAAGGTGGCAGGGTTGTATTAGAGAAACCTCCGGCGAAATTGCGAGACTGAACTCTTATCTGTCTAGTGTGGGGATAAACTCCAGTTTCTGGGTTGTTTCCTGAAATGTTATTTATTTTGTTGTGTTTATGCATATTATGACACATAGACATATGTACTAATATGTCATAGCATATTGGTACTTGACTCCCACCTACTGTTGGTGCCAACCTAATTTTCCGAGTGTCGGTCGATTTGTCGAGTTATCAGTGCCTCCACCTGTTTTTTGGTGGATTCCTATTTTTAAACCCAGTTGCTCCTGAATTGCCTTGAAGTGGGTCTCCCTTTCACTCAGCTAACCCCAACAGGTTGTGGTACCGGTTTTGATCCCTTGACCATTGCATCGTAGGTGGCTGGGGGAGTAGTCGCTGCCTGCTGCATGAGGCGGAAGAAGAGCTTACCTCGGCTCTTGGA
>JAYVXT010000480.1:0-5227 GCA_043785065.1 Bryobacterales bacterium
CCGGCCAGCGAACGCAGCGAGCCGATTGTATCTTGCGGAAAGTCGCGCTGCAACTGCTCGTCGATGGTGAGATCGGGATTAAGCACCTCAAGCGACTGCTGCGCAAAGTAGCCCATCTGCAAGCTCGCGCCCAGACGAACATCGCCGGCATCGGGAGGAAGCGCCCCGGCAATCATTTTCAGCAGCGTACTTTTCCCGGCGCCGTTGCGGCCCATAACCGCCCAACGCTCGCCGCGGCGCACGGTGAGGTTGAACCCATCGTAAATCACGCGCGGACCGAAGCTCTTGTGCAGGTTTTCAAGCATTGCCACTTGATCGCCGGAACGGGCCGGAGTGCGGAATTCGAACTTCACAACTTGGCGCTTCTTCGGGAGTTCCAGCTTCTCGATCTTATCCAAAGCCTTGATGCGGCTCTGTACCTGCCCTGCCTTGGCTGCGTGTGTCTTGAAGCGGTCTATAAAGCGCTGCTCTTTGGCCAGCATCGTCTGCTGCCGGGCAAAAGCCGCTTGCTGGTTCATCTCGCGAATGGTGCGTTCGCGCTCGTAGAAATCGTAATCACCGGTGTAAGTGATGATTTCACCGGCATCGATTTCCGCGATCTTTGTCACGATGCGATTCATGAACTCGCGATCGTGGGAGGTCATCAACAACGCTCCGTTATAGTCTTTCAAAAACTGTTCCAGCCAAATGATGGATTCCAGATCTAAGTGATTGGTCGGTTCGTCCATCAGCAGCACGTCGGGCTTGCCAAGCAGCACGCGCGCCAGCGCCACACGCATCTTCCAGCCGCCGGAAAGCGCGCCCACGTCGGCGTCGATTTGATCGTCCTTGAAACCGAGACCGTGAAGCACTTCGCGCGCTTGAGCTTCGAGCGTATAGCCGCCCAGGTGTTCGTACTCTTCCTGAACATGGCCGAAACGGTCTAAAATCTTGTCCATCTCATCGGCGCGGGCGGGGTCTTCAAGCGCTTGCTGCAGGCTTTCTAACTCGTGATGCAGGTCACCCACGCGACCGCTGCCGGCGATGGCTTCATCGAGAACCGTACGGCCGGCCATTTCCTCCACATCCTGCCGGAAGTAGCCGACGGTTGTCTTTTTGGGGACGGAGACATCTCCGTCATCGGCCGATTCCTCGCCGGTCACCATGCGGAAAAGTGTGGTCTTGCCGGAGCCGTTGGGACCTACCAGGCCTACCTTTTCCCCTGCGTTCAATTGAAAGGAAGCATCAACGAAGATTAGTTGTTTTCCATATTGTTTGTTGATGTTTGAAAAAGAGATCATCCACTACCAAGCTAGCAAAGTGCGGGCGGTTGGCGTGGAATTGGACAAACTTTTACCCCATCCCTTCTTTGGCGCGCGCCTTTACAAAGTGTTGTCTCAAAAGCTTGCTTGTAAAACGCGCTGATCTTCAAAGGCATCCGATTTGTCGCCGAGGTTGCGTCGGCCTACTTTGAAGATCTCCTTGCAGCTTGTCACGAATCGGCCCAAACCACTTCTATTATTAAGAATGACCCGAAACGCAGGTCCGCGGCATTCTGCTCTTCGGGTCACAATCGTCTTGCTGCTCTTCAAATTTACGGGAGAGGGACTGGTGCTAGCCCAACCCGCCCGTGTGCGAAAAGCCATCCGGAGTCTGCTCTCCGAGTGGTCCCGTCGAACGTAAAATGGCTAGCGGCGGTCCAAGGCGGGGTAGCGCTCGCCGAGTCCATCGCTACGTTGAAGAAGTGACATTCAAAGTAGATAGTAGCCGTGGAGCCAAGCACATCGAAGTGCGTCTTGTAGGAAGGCGCAAGCGAGATGAGCTTGTTAGCGTTTGGAATGCGGCCGCGACATATTTGAAGAAAGCGCAGAGTGTCCCACGATTTCCCGCGTTGGCTGATGGCGCCGGACAGGTTGATGGGTCGGCCGGATCGCCTGTGCCGATATAGTCTCCGTCGCGTGCCCCGCCGTTTACAAGGTCGGCAACGGAACCGAACCGATGGAACGCCGATTGTATCTGGTACATTTCCCTCATTTGTGTAGCTGTGTGGTCTGCTGCTGGAAGGGTGGTTGTACCGGCCACTGCTACCGCGATCATGATAAGCGATTTCATAACATCATCTCTATTAAGATTCATTTGTTTCGACCTTCGACTGGGGTGGATAAGAAACTTTGCCGGAACTAACAGGCGGAAACCCATACCGAAAACCGCAATCCATTGCTTCATTTTTTTCAGATATCATGGAAAACGAGTCCAGTTGAATCCCTCATCTTCCGAAACAACGCAGCTTCTTCTAAAATGGGCGCAAGGCGGCGCCCAGGCACTCGACGCGCTGACTCCTCGCGTATACAAGTAACTCCGCCGTCTCGCCGGCAGCTTTGTGAAAGGGGAGCGCGCCGGACGCACTTTGGAGGCTACAGCCCTGGTGCATGAGGTCTATATCCGGCCGGTGGATGTCAAGAATATCAACTGGGAAGGCCGACCTCATTTTTTCTCCATTTGCGTTCAACTGATGCGGCGGATACGGGTGGACTCCGCGCGAATGCGGGCAGTCAGGAAGCGTGGCGGGGGGCAAAAAAAAGACCTTGACGGTGTGGCCTGCTTTGACGGTTCGAAGGATCGTCAATTGGTTGCTTTGAATGACGCGCTGGATCATCTCAGTAAGGTTGATCCTAGAAAAGCGAAACTGGTTGAATTGCGCTACTTCAGCGGCCTAACGGTTGCCGAAACAGCAGTGGTGAATCTCTCCGGAGCAACGATCACATGCGATTGGCGGATGGCCAAGGCGTGGTTATTATCGGAATTGCGTGTGGATTCGTTACAATAGCTCAAGCCCAAACTATGACACCCGAAAGCTTTCGGCAATTGGAAGAGCTGTACCACGCCGTGTGCGATTTGCCAGCCACGGAACGTCGCCTGCTGCTTGAAACCGCCGATCCCCACCTGCGTGACGAAGTGGAAGCCATGCTCGCCGTCGATGGCAAGGTGCTCGATCATCCAGCTTGGGAAGGAGCTGCCACCTTATTGGCGCCCGCCACTGTAGCGCCCGGCTCCCAACTGGGACCCTACAAGATTGAACAGCAAATCGGCCAAGGAGGCATGGGCCTAGTCTTTCGGGCGCTCGATACCCGCCTCGGCCGCCATGTAGCCATCAAGACTTCGCGCGAGGAATTTAGCGAGCGCTTCAACCGCGAAGCGCGCGCCATCGCTTCGTTGAACCATCCCCACATTTGCTCTCTGTATGACGCTGGCCCCAATTATCTGGTGATGGAGTTGCTGGAAGGAGAGCCGCTCGACACCCGCATCAAGAAAGGCCCGCTGCCCATCGGCGAAACCATGCGTTATGGGGCTCAGATCGCCAGCGCCCTTGCCGCCGCACACGCCAAAGGGATAATCCACCGCGACTTGAAGCCCGCCAACATCATGTTGACAAAATCGGGAGTCAAGGTCCTCGACTTCGGTCTGGCGAAGTCTCATGGCGACGACACCTTGACAGCAGCAAACATGGTGATAGGCACGCCTGCGTACATGCCCCCAGAACAGCGCGCCGGCCAAGCCACCGACGCGCGGACCGATATCTACGCGCTGGGATTACTTCTCTATGAAATGGCCACAGGGAAGCGTCTGCCGTGGGACGCGCTCCCTTCATTCGACAGTCTGACGCCACCACGGTTTGCTCACATCGTTGCTGGATGCCTGGCCACGGAACCCAGCGAACGCTGGCAGTCGGCTAGTGACATCAGCAAGCAACTCGAATGGACTGCCAGGGAGCCGGATCCTGCGCGAGTCGAGCCCAGGCCAAAGCGCTCGATCCTGTGGGTCCTTGCGGGAGCAATTGGACTCACGGCCGTGATCGGCGGACTCTATGCACTTCGTCAACAACACCCGGCTCAAGAACCTGTAAGCTTTACCTTGCAAGCTCCGCTCGATCTAAACATGCGTCAGGAAATCGCGGTGGTTTCTCCCGATGGCCGCGCGATTGCATTTTCGGGGTCCGACTCTTCCGGACAGAATTTCCTCTGGGTTAGAACGCTGGAATCCATTACGTTTAGGAAGCTTGCAGGTACGGAAGAGGCCTCTAGTCCATTTTGGTCGCCCGATGGAAGATTCCTGGCGTTTTTCACTGGCGCCAAACTCAAGAAGGTGAGCTTGGATGGGGCGCCACCGCAGACGATCTGCAATTCCACAACGGGATTGGGCGGGACTTGGAGCCCATTCGGCGATATTGTGTTCAACCCCATTAACCGCGCCCCACTCATGCGGGTGTCCTCAGCCGGCGGCACTCCTCAGCAACTCACCACGCTAGACGCGTCACGTCTGGAAAACTCCCATCGATGGCCGAGTTTCCTGCCCGATGGCCGCCATTTCTTGTTTACAGCCCGCGCAAGCCTCCAGGAAAACACGGCGATATACGTCGGTTCGCTCGATTCCAAGGGAACGAAACGAATTCTTGCTGCACAGTCCAACGGAGTTTACTCGCCTCCAGGCTATTTACTGTTCGTTCGCGATGGGAACCTGATGGCCCAGTTCCTCGACTTAAACAAGTTGGAATTAAGTGGCGAAGCGCTCCCGGTCACGGCGGGCGTCAGCCATGCAGCTGCTAGCGCGAATGGGTTTTTTTCGGTATCGGCGGATGGAGGGACGCTCGTTTACGTGCAAGGGAACCTGCCTTTAGAACGCCTGACGTGGTTTGACCGGGAAGGGAATGCGGAACCGTTCGGCCCTGATGGCCAATATTTGATGCAGCGCATTTCACCGGACGGAAAGCGCGTTGTGTATACTTCAACCGACTCAGCGACAGGCAACCGTGATGTTTGGCTTATGGACTTATCCACTAACGTGCCGACCCGTCTTACTACCCACCCTGCCAACGACGGGTGGCCCTCATGGTCCGCCGATGGCCAGTGGATTGCTTTCGCGTCGGACCGCATGCCGCGGTCCAGTCTATATCGAATGCGGGCGGATGGTAGCGGTGATCCTGAACTCCTTCTTTTTCCGGAAGGCGCAGGTGGGGTATTCGATTCGGACTGGTCTCCAGATGGCCGGTTCCTTGTTTATCAACTGGAAAATAAGAAAAACCTGAGCGAGGACCTTTGGCTGCTACCCTTGACAGGCGACCGCAAGCCCAGACCGCTGCTGGCTACCGATTTCGACGAGAGAAGCCCAGCTATTTCTCCCGACGGGAAATGGTTGGCCTATAGCTCCACTGAATCGGGCGCCAGGGAGATCTACCTACGTTCCATGAGCC
>JAYVXT010000481.1:0-5218 GCA_043785065.1 Bryobacterales bacterium
TGCATTCGATTGCTGAAGGCCATATTCATCGCAGCGGCAAACTTAATTTTCGCGGCAATCCGGTGATCTCCATACTTCCTGGACCCATCGGCACCGGCGAAAATTGGCCGTCCAACAATCGCGGAATGCGCGCCGTGCCGCCGCATCATTTGGAGATGGATGAAAAGCAGCCTTGTCTTGAGGAGGATGGTTTCCTGATCGTCGACTTCACCCCGTCGAAAATTGTGACGCGTTTTTTCCGTTGGTCGCGATCACTGCCTGATTCCACGATTGATCAATTGCAACCCTTTCGGGCGAGCGAATTTCCACGCCGGGGTTGATGGAAGCAGTTTTGAGATTGCTGCCACCAATGCCGTTTCTAGGATGATGCGCCACAACCACTTGCGGATAGGTATAGCAAGCTTGCTGTCTGCTGCCGGGATCTGCATAGAGTAGAGGACGGTTTATCCACGAATTTCAGCATGGTGAAACGCTCGCACATACTGCTTGGGCGCTTTCACGGTTACTCCCAATTCTTTTGCGGCGTGCATTGGGAAGTAGGGATCGCGGAGCATTTCCCGGGCAAGCAAAACCAGGTCGGCTTGGCCGTCTCTTATAATTGCTTCGGCCTGTGCGGCGCTGGTGATCAGGCCAACAGCGCCGCTTGCCACACCGGCTTCGGTTCGCACTCGATGCGCGAACGGCACTTGGTAACCGGGGGTTGCTGGGATCTTCGCATACGGAACGAGCGCGCCAGAAGAGCAGTCGACTAAATCCACGCCTAACTTCGCAACGCGACGCGCCAGTTCTACCGATTCATCCACAGTCCAGCCGCCTTCGGCCCAATCGGTTGCCGAGATGCGCAGAAACAGCGGCTGCGTGGCTGGCCATTGCTTGCGCACGGTTTCCACGATTTCAAGAGTGAAGCGGATGCGGTTATCGAAGCTGCCGCCGTATTGGTCTGTCCTATGGTTGGAAAGCGGCGAAAGGAATTCGTGCAACAAATAGCCGTGCGCGGCGTGGATTTCCACAACGTCGAACTTTGCGGCGATCGCGCGGCGCGTGGCGGCGGCAAAAGATTCCGCAATGCCCGCGATTTCATCAATGTTAAACGCGTGCGGCACGGGGTCGGTGTCGTTGAAGGGGATTTCGCTGGGGCCCGCAGTCTGCCAGCCGTTCGAGGATTTGGGGCCGATGGCCGCGCCGCCTAGCCAAGGCAAATCGCAACTGGCTTTGCGGCCGGCATGCGCCAATTGGACGCCAGCCACTGCGCCTTGGCTGTGGATGAATTCCGTGATGCGGCTAAGGAACGGCACATGGTTGTCTGTATAAATACCGAGGTCGCCGTATGTAATTCGGCCCGTTGCTTCGACGGCGGCGGCTTCGGTCATTACCAGGCCCGCGCCACCCACGGCGCGGCTTCCAAGGTGGACCAAGTGCCAATCGTTGGCGAATCCGTCAATGCTTGAATATTCGCACATGGGAGAAACGGCGATGCGATTAGGGAATGTGACTTCACGAATCTTGAGTGAGGAAAAAAGTACGGACATGTACTTTTTCAGATGTCACTGCGGATGGGAAGGACGCAAGTACATTCAATCCGGAAACGGCAGTTGTTTGCTCGACCAGCCCCCGATGATGATCGGGATCTGCCACTAGCTTTGGACGTCCGCCCCCAAGAGAAAATGGGCCGCAACGAAATGTGCCCGTGCCACTCAGGCCGCAAGTACAAAAATTGCTGCTTGCGGAACGAACCCAATGCGGCCACTCATCCTGCTCAACCCCGCGCTTGCATCCCACGCGGAGATGCGATAATCTTCCTTCTAAGTCTTGCAAAATCGTTAAAAGGGAGCCCATGAAGAACACGCTCGTCCGGCTTTTACCAATCGCGTTGCTTACTGCCGTATCCGCTTTTTCCCAGAACATCAACGGTACATTCACCGGCGTCATCAGCGACGCGTCCGGTGGCGTTGCGCCCAACGCCACCATCACCGTCCGCAACGTGGCCACCGCCGCCATGTTCAGCGCCAAATCCGATGAAGTTGGAACTTACGTGCTTCGCAATATCCCCATCGGCGTATACGATATTACCGGCGAGCTTCCCGGATTTCAGAAATTCGAAGCCAAAGGCGTGCGCGTGCAAGTGGATGAAGTCATCCGTGTGGACATGCGCTTAAGCGTCGGCAATGCCACTGAAACCGTCACCGTCACCTCAGCCGCCACCACCGTCGACACAACATCTTCCACTCTAAAATCCGTGGTCGATCAAAAGCGTATCGAAGAGCTCCCTTTGAATGGGCGCAACGCCACGCAGTTGATGCGCCTAATCGTCGGCGTCACCAATGATCCAACCGCGAATGTCACCTCCGGCACCACTTACCCCGGTACAAATCCCGTTTCCGTGAATGGCGGCCGCTCCAACACTACAAACTATATTCTTGACGGCGCGCAGAACAACGACCTCTACTCCAACGCCCCCAGCCCACTTCCAAACCCTGACGCGCTGCAGGAATTTTCCGTGCAGACCAACAATTTCAGCGCCGAATTCGGCCGTCAGTCAGGAGGCATCGTGAACGCCGTCACCCGCTCCGGTACGAACATTTATCACGGCAGCGCCTTTGAATACGTCCGCAACAACGCGCTGAACGCGGTCAATTTCTTTTCGCCCGTCGTGAATGGATCCAAGGTCACCGATGGCCTGAAGCGCAATCAATACGGCGGCACAATCGGCGGCCCGGCTTCCATTCCCGGCTTATACAAGGGCAAAGACAAGACATTCTTTTTCTTCGCCTATCAAGGCACGCTTATTCGACGCACGCCTGTTTCCAGCTCGATCATTGTACCGACGGCGCTGCAGCGCACCGGCAATTTCGTCAACTTACTGCCCGGCAAAACCATCAAGGATCCACTGGCTAACTTCGCGCCATATCCGGGTAACATTATTCCGCCTTCCCAGTTCAACCCCATCAGCCGCTACATCATCGACAATACAATTCCGCTCCCAACCGTGGGCAACAACGTCTTCGCCTCGGTTCCCAACAATTCCGACGATCATCAGGTAACCACGCGCGCCGATCATATGTTCTCCAGCGCCAATCGCATTTCCGGCCGCTATTACAAATCGTGGGTGGATGCCCCGGCGTTCCTCAATCAGAAGAACTTGCTGGAACGCACCAGTGGCGGTAAGTGGTTCAATGAATCCTTCTCCATTACGGATACACATACCTTCACCCCCAATCTGCTGAATCAAGCCTTGTTCAGCTTCAACCATACTGATGGCGCCTTCGTTCCTCCCCAACCCACCAAGAGTCTGGTGGACCTCGGCGCCAAGTATTACAACGACCCAATCTATAAGTGGCAGATCGCAATCGGCGGTTACTTCAGCATCGACACGGCCGATACGAACCGCTTTCCACGTAAGGAATGGCAAGTGCTCGATACCGTGCGCTGGACGCGCGGCAAACATCAGTTATCCCTGGGCGGCGATTTCAGCCGCGGCCGTAACGACATCATCAACAACTTTCGCGCCAATGGCTCCTGGACCTTCGACGGTTCCTCCCCATTCACCACCGATTCGCTTGCCGATTTCTTAATCGGCCGCCACAACAATCTTCTGCAAGGCCAAGGAGAATACAAGAACACCAACGTGACGCATATTGGGTTATTCGCCCAGGATTCGATGAAGCTTTCGCGCCGCTTGACTGTCGATTTGGGCGTGCGCTGGGAGCCGTTCATTCCTTTCACCGATGAAAACAACAAGATCGCCGTGTGGTTACCCGGCCAGCAATCGAAGCGCTATCCCAAAGCGCCTCTGGGCGTGATATACGCAGGTGACCCAGGCATTTCAGCGGGCACAATCCCGGTTGTATGGCATAACTTCGCGCCCCGCGTTGGTTTCGCTTGGGATGTAAATGGCGACGGCAAAACATCGGTGCGCGGTGGCTACGGCATCTTCTTCGATTTCCCCAACGCCATCATGACCAACTCCCATGCCGACCAAGCTCCCTTCGGCACCACCGTCACAACCTTCGGCAACATCAATAACAGCTTCAGCGATCCCTACGCGGGCACGACGAATCCGTTCCCCGGCTCTCTCAACCCGCCCTCAACCGTTGCGTTCCCGCAATTCTCCTCGCAGTTTCTGAACGCTGCGGATTTCCGAAATCCTTATGTCCAGTCATGGAACTTCACCCTCGAACGCCAGCTTCCGGCTGGCTTCGTAATGCGTACTTCTTATGCCGCATCGAAAGGGACACGGTTGGGCGTGGGACGGGAATTAAACCCAGCCATTTACGTTGTGGGCGCCACCACCGCCACCACCAATCAGCGGCGGTCCCTGCAGCCTGGCCTGGGGTCCACACCGATTGTGGAATCCGTCGGCAACTCCACCTACCACGCTCTCCAACTCACCATGGAACGGCGCTTCCAGAAGGGCTTAACTATATTGGCAAACTATCAATTCGCTAAATCCATTGACGATGCATCGGGAAACAAGCAGAATGGCAATTCCCGCACCAACCCTTCCAATCAGGCATTCGACAAAGGGCTGTCGGAATTTTCCCGCAAGCATGTTTTCAACTTTAGCGGCGTGTATGAACTGCCGATTCATCCTTCAGCTCCGGCGATGCGAACGTTGGTTGGCGGATGGAGTTTGAACGCCATCACAACCGTATATACCGGCCAACCATTCACAATAGGCAGTGGCGTGGACAACGCCCGCACCGGCGCTGGCGGACAACGCGCCGACCTTGTTGCCAACCCTTATTTTTCGGATGGCCGCACACATCAGGAAATTATCACGGAGTATTTACGCAAGGCCGCGTTTGCGCCGAACGCCCTAGGCACCTACGGCAACCTGGGGCGCAACAACTTCATCGGACCCGGCTTCGCGAATCTGGACTTAGGCTTGGTGAAGGGCTTCCTGGTTAAAGAGCGCTTCAACGCGCAGTTGCGCTTTGAGATGTTCAATGCCCTGAATCATACCAACTTCAGCAATCCCACAGCTAGCCAGAATAGCGGGAACTTCATGAAGATCAACATGGCCGGAGACCCAAGAATTTTGCAGGTAGCGTTGCGATTCAATTTCTAAAAAAGGGTGGCTACATGGCTAATATACTTTCCATAGCCGGATCCAATTTCAAATACAAGCAGTCCCTAGCGTCACTCGCCGGGTTTTGGACCGGGTTCTGGCAATTGCTCCATTGATCTTTTGGATCAGTTTTGTTCAAGACCGGCTATC
>JAYVXT010000482.1:0-15925 GCA_043785065.1 Bryobacterales bacterium
GCAACTCTTCAAGGAAGTTGTCACCGGCGTCGCAGATGGTTCTACTCGATTTGAAACACTCGCGATGACCGCCCCGTCAATCGAGCCATCGGCCCAGAGGCGAACAACCTATTCCGCGCCTGCATCCGGCCCCCGAATGAATCCGAAGGACGGCCTTCGTTATGTTCTCATTCCGGCAGGCTCCTTCCAAATGGGCTGCTCTCCTGGCGACTCGGAATGCTATGACAATGAGAAGCCCTCAAAGCGGGTCACACTAACCAGGAGTTACTTGTTAGGAGAGACCGAAGTAACTCAAGCAGCCTATGAAAGAGTAACAAGTAAGAATCCGAGCCACTTCAAAGGCGCAAACCAGCCCGTCGAGTCGGTAAGCTGGCATGAAGCGAAGTCATACTGTGACGCAATTGGTGGCCGTCTGCCGACTGAAGCGGAGTGGGAGTACGCCGCACGTGGTGAGGTTTCGCAGTCGCGCTATGGAGATGTTGACGCATTGGGTTGGTATGACAAGAACAGCCAAAACACCACACATCGCGTCGGGGAAAAGAAGCCGAATAGATTTGGGTTATACGATATATTGGGTAATGTTTGGGAATGGACAGCGGACTGGTATGGGAAAGACATTCCTGGCGGAACAGACCCGAAAGGTCCCACAAATGGTGATTACAAAATTCTGCGGGGCGGTTCTTGGTTCAGCAGTTCCATGAGACTCCGGGCGTCGATCCGTATTGGGTACGAATCCTCGGAGCGTTACAACTACCTCGGTTTTCGGTGTCTGTGGGAGTGAAATCCATTTAACTCTTTTCCTTTTTCCCGGGCGGCGTAGCCGCCGGCCGAAAGTTTTTATTGACGAAACAAGTCATGCGCTATTCTATTGAATGGGACGGAGCCAGAACTGCTGGGCGGTTCTTGGAACAACAATTCCAGGAAACTACGGGCGTCCAACCGTAACAGGAACGAACCCACGGAGCGTAACAACAACCTCGGCTTTCGGTGTGTGTGGGATCCAAGGGCGCCTTCAACGGTGTAGGCCAGATTTGGTTGGACCTAAGGCTGCGATGAGCTAGGCTCATGCATCCAGGGATTTATTACTTTCACGCCAGCAGCCTGGAAATCGCGAATATTTCGCGTTGCAAGTGTTAGGCTATGGGCCATGGCAGTGGCGGCGATTAGCGAGTCGATTGCGGGTAACGGTCGTCCAATTTTTATTCCTCCAGCTGCAATTTGCGCCCAACAATCCGCAACCCGCCGGTCCACCGGTAGAATGTGTCCGGAAAACCAATCCTCCAGCTCAGTCGCCAACCAATTCTGCAACTCCCTGCGCTGTTTGCCTTTGTCAAGCAGTTCAATGCCTTTTTGTATTTCCGCCAAATTGAGTACGCTTACATACTGCAATTCACGAGGTGCGGTTTCAAGCCAAGCCCGGACACGAACATCTGGGCCTTCGAGGCGGCTATACTCCGACAAGACGTTAGTATCGATCAAGAAGCCGTTCATTTAAGGTTGACGGATCTCGGCATGTCTTGAGCACGATCAAGGGACAGGTTTGATCCGGCAAAGGGGGAATTCAACAGTAAGTCCGAGAGGTTTTCAAATTTTTGCTTTGTTCGGGGCTCATCCGACGCCCGTTCGGCAAGTTCGAGCAACCACGCCTCAACGGTCAAGCCATGATTTTGAGCTTGGGTCTTGAGTGCCTCTTCTTTGTCAGGCGAAAGATTGAGCGTTAGAGTCATGCGTGAGATCCTCTAACTAGAGGGTACCGAATTTTTGTGCCGTTTGCCCTTGCTGATGTCGAAGGAAAACCATGTTTACGATTACATATCCCGCAACCTTTGAAAAAACGGGCGATGGCCGCGTGCTCGTGCGCTTTCCCGATTTTGGATGGGGCGTAACCGATGGCGCGGATAGGGGAGAAGCTTTCACCGAAGCTCAGGACTGCCTGCGGACCATCATCACAACCCACATGACGAATAGGGAAAAAGTGCCCGTGCCATCAAGACCCGCACGAGGTCAAAGGCTTGTACCCGTTCCCTTGGATCTAGCCCCTAAATTGGCTTTGTATCTGACAATCACGGAAAAAGGACTGACAGCCTCAAAATTCGCGAAGAAAATGGGCTTAAAGGAATGGGATGTTAGCAAGATGTTGGATCCGCGCAAACCATGCCGCTTGGACTTACTCGCCGATGCGCTTGGTGGTTTAGGTAAGCATCTTACTGTAAGTGTAGACGATGCTGCTTAGCTGAAGCTACCCAGCCGCCCCAGCCCCGCGCCCCTTCGCCACCGCATCCAAAACCCCATTCACAAACCCCACCGACTCATCCCCGCTAAACCGCCGCGCCAACTCCAGCGCCTGATCAATCGCCACCGCCGCCGGCGTCCCCTGATACAACATCTCATACACCGCCAACCGCAACAAATTCCGATCCACCATCGGCATTCTATCCAGCCGCCAGTTAGACGCGTACTTAGTAATTACTTCATCTAACTCAGGGATCTTCGCCACCGTCCCCGCCACTAACTCTTCCATGAACGGGTCGGAATCGGGCTTAACTTCTTCTTCCTCTGAATACAGCGAATCGTAGTACGACCCCACGGCATCTTCCACCGTTTGACGCCGCATATCCCACAAATACAGCATCTGCAACGCGCGCCGCCTTGACTCAAATCGAGTTGGCACCTTTAGGAATTACTCCGCAATCGGCGCAGCACGTTGGCCATTTCAATCGCCGTCGCCGCCGCATCAAAACCCTTGTTGCCATGCTTTGCGCCCGCCCGATCCACAGCTTGCTCCACCGTGTTCGTCGTTAGAACGCCGAACGCAATCGGCACGCCTGTCTGCATCGCCACTTGCCCCACACCTTTCGCCGCCTCACCCGCCACGTAGTCGAAATGCGGCGTATCCCCGCGAATCACCGCGCCCAGGCAAAGAATCGCATCGTACTTCTTAGTCTTCGCCACTTCAGCCACAGTCAACGGAAGTTCCCACGAACCAGGAACGCGAATCACATCCACGTCCTCCGCCTTGCCGCCGTGCCGGACAATGCCGTCCATCGCTCCATCCAAAAGCCGCTCAGTGATAAAGCTATTGAAACGGGCCACGACGATGGCGAACTTCAGCCCGCTCGCATCCAACTTACCTTCAATTGTGTTGTATGACATGTTACTTTCCGGAAAAATTTGCGTTGCGTTTTTCAAGAAACGCTTGCGTCCCTTCGCGTTTATCTTCAGTCGCCGCGGACAGCCCAAACGCGGTCGCTTCAAATTGCAGGCCCTGCTCCAAGCCACAAGCCAGACCCACATCCACAGCTTCCATCGTAAGCGCTAATGCCACAGGCGCGTTGGCCAGCATCTTCAGCGCAATCTCTTTGGCTTTCTCCAGCAACTGCTCAGGCTCAACTAAGTGATTCACCAATCCGATGCGATGCGCTTCCGCAGCCGTGATCGGCTCACCGGTCAGCAGCATCTCCATCGCGCGGCCACGCCCCACCAGCAAAGGTAACCGCTGCGTACCGCCAAATCCCGGAATGATTCCCAACTTCACTTCAGGCTGCCCCAGCTTTGCGTTCGTTGAAGCTACTCGCACCGTGCAAGCCATCGCCAATTCCAATCCGCCGCCCAGCGCAAATCCGTTCACCGCCGCGATCACCGGCTTGCCGCAAGTCTCAATCCGCCGAAACACCCGCTGGCCTTGCAGCGCAATCTCCCGCGCTTCAATTGCCGACGCCTTCGCTAAACCTTCAATGTCCGCGCCCGCCACAAACGCCTTCGGACCAGCGCCAGTTACGATGATCGCTCCCACGTTCGAATCGCTGGCGAACTTCGCAAACGCAGCCTCGATTTCGCTCAACGCTTCGGCGTTCAGCGCGTTCAGCTTCTCTGGCCGCGAGATGGTAAGTGTTACTACACGATCCACAACATCGTTTATTTGGATGTGGGTGGGGGACATATATGGGATAATCGAGGTTTAAGCCTTATTCTACCGCATGAACCCCGCTTTTATCCGCAATTTCTCTATCATCGCGCACATCGACCATGGCAAATCCACGCTCGCTGATCGCATCCTTGAATTCTGCGGTAACCTCACCAAACGCGAAATGATGGAACAGGTACTCGACTCGATGGACCTCGAACGCGAGCGTGGCATTACCATCAAAGCGCATGCCGTTCGCCTCACTTACAATGCGAAAGACGGCAACGAGTATCAGCTTAACTTGATCGATACACCTGGCCACGTTGACTTCACTTATGAGGTGGCGCGCAGCCTGCAAGCTTGCGAAGGCGCGCTGCTCGTCGTCGACGCATCGCAAGGCGTGGAAGCGCAAACGCTGGCCAACACCTACCTTGCGCTACACCACAACCTTGACTTGATACCGGTGATCAATAAGATCGATCTGCCTTCCGCCGAACCCGAACGGATCAAGGAACAGATCGAACAGCTGATTGGCATCGACGCCAGCGAGGCTGTGTTAGCCAGCGCAAAGCAAGGTATTGGCATTGAGGATATTCTTGAAGCGGTTGTCAAAAGGGTGCCCCCGCCGCGTGGCATCCTTGACGCCCCTTTGCGTGCACTCATCTTCGATAGCTGGTTCGATCCCTATCGCGGCGTTATCATCTTAATGCGCATCATTGATGGGACGATTCGTGTGGGGCAAAAGATTCGCCTTTGGTCCAACGGAGCCGTTTATAACGTGGAAGGTTTAGGCTATCAATCGCCCAAGCCCATTGCTTGCCAAGAATTGTCGGCGGGCGAAGCCGGCTTCGTCATGGCCAACATCAAGACCATCAGCGATGCGAAAATTGGCGACACCATAACCGATCACCTGAAGCCTTGCTCCGAGCCCTTGCCCGGTTTTGAAGAGATCAAAGCCATGGTGTTCGCGGGCCTATATCCGGTGGAAAGTCACGAACACGGGCTGCTGCGCGACGCCCTTGAAAAGCTGCGTTTGAATGATAGCGCCCTAAACTTCGAGCCCGAAAATTCCGCCGCCCTGGGCTTCGGTTTTCGTTGCGGTTTCCTCGGCCTGCTGCACATGGAAATAGTGCAGGAACGGCTGGAACGTGAGTTCGACATCAACCTGATCACCACCGCCCCCGGTGTACGCTACAAAATTACTGGCACCGACGGCGTGTTGATCGAAGTCGACAACCCCACTAAATTCCCCGACCCAAGTAAGATCGAAACGATCGAAGAACCGATCATTGAAGCCACAGTCATCACCCGCGAAGACTTCGTCGGCGAAGTGCTCAAGCTGCTGGAAGAGAAGCGCGGCGACCAAAAGAAATTCGAGTACATCAGCGGCGGCCGCGTCATGCTGGTGTACGAAGTACCTCTCAACGAAATCGTGCTCGATTTCTATGACCGCCTCAAGTCCTGCTCTAAAGGTTATGCCTCTCTTGATTACCACATGGCTGGCTACCGCGTGTCGCCCATGGTGAAGCTCGACGTTCTTGTTGCCGGCGAACCTGTCGATGCTTTGTCGATGATCGTTCACAAGGATTCCGCATACGAACGTGGCAAAACGCTTATCGAACGGCTGCGCAAACTCATCCCCCGCCAAATGTTCGACGTGGCGCTGCAAGCGGCGATTGGCGCAAAAATCGTGTCCCGAGAAACCATTCCGGCCATCCGCAAGAACGTGCTGGCCAAATGCTATGGCGGCGATATTTCCCGAAAACGCAAACTTCTTGAAAAGCAGAAGGAGGGCAAGAAACGGATGAAGCGAGTTGGCCGCGTCGACATTCCCCAAGAAGCGTTCCTGGCCGTGCTGCGAGTCACCGGTCAAGAAGACGACTAGCCTCCCATGAGTATCCGGGGATGATCTAATTTACCCGCGCCATTGGGCGTTGGGTGAAAAGGTTAAGCCAATATGTAGCACAATGCTTTCGTATGCGGCTTTGGCTTGCGTAACTGTGGCGAGCGCCGGGGACGGGTGGGATAATCGAATTGTGGCGACACTTTCAGTTCCAAAATTAACAGAGCGAGATTACCTCACGATCGAACGAGCCGCGGACTATAAGAGCGAGTTCGTCGCCGGAGAGATGTATGCTATGTCTGGCGGAACGCCTCGGCACTCCTACATCGGGTTAAGCGCAAGTTCGCACCTAAAACAGCAAACAAGAGGGTCCAACTGCAAGACCTTTAATTCCGACCTCCGCATTCGTGCTCATTCGGGTGATTACTTTTATCCGGATGCCTTCGTTGTATGCGGTCCTCTGCAAATGCATGAGGGAAGTAAGGATGTTTGCATCAACCCCATGCTCATTTTAGAGGTCCTTTCTCCTTCCACCGCCGCATACGACAAAGGTCTGAAATTCAAACTTTACCGCACGATTCCAACGCTAAAGGATTACATTATGGTCCACTTTGATTCAGTCTATGTGGAACACTACACTCGCCAACCTGACGATTCATGGGCTCTGCGTGAGTACTCCGGTGAGGCCGCACTTGTGCCCCTTCCCAATATCAATTGTGCGTTGAGCCTTGCAGCTATTTACGAAGATGCAATGGACCTACCAGGTTAACCTCACTAGCGAAACGCCGTGCCGCGGCAGATCAAACTTCAGTTCTAAGTTTCCACCAATGGCCGTAACCCACTTCGGGGATTCCGCCATTTCCAGGTGGCCGGCTCGTTCCAGCGCCCGGTACTGTTCGTCGCTGGGCTTTTGCGGCGATCCCATCTTTTTCCACGCCTCGTAGGAATTGCTGAACTGCTGATCGACACGGTAGTGCTCCATGCGCATCCGCGCCGTGGGCAATCCTTTGATCGCCAACTCCACCGGAGCAACTGGTCCGGGCTTGCCCGAATCATGGTAGTTCGAGACGAGTACGGTTACAGACCTGACATCGCGCGCAGCCATGGCGTTCACGTCCGATGCGGCGTCCTTAACGCCGCCTTTTACCATGGATTCAAGCGCCATGGCTGAAGCATTCTCCACCTTCAACCGATCGCCCGTCATCATGCCCAACATGCGAAACACGTTAAGCACTGGCTTGTCGATGCCATTCGTAGCTAAGTCGCGGAAGCCATCGAAGTAGGGTCGATCCTCAAACTCGAATGCCCAGGTTACGGCGCCCACAAGGTTCACGCCATGCTTCTTCGCCAGATCCAGATGCCGGGGCATGATGGCCGCCGTGTAACTGGAGTACATCACCCCGTTGCGATACGCGTTCTGCGGATAGCGGCTGGAGGAACAGGCGGCGCATCCTTCGGGGTCGGACTCGCCAATCATGATTGGCTTATTCCTGAGTTCCGGAAACGAAGCGATGATCTCGAATCCCTTCGATAGATCATTCATCTGCTTCTCAATCCCCATCACGACGTTGCCATCGACGAACTTCGGCGCGCCTTTGGCGTGGAAAAGAATGTGATCAAGTGGCGATCCAATCTTTCCGGTAGCGTAGTTTTTGCCGTGCAGCACATGCTCCAGGAATCCTTTTAGAAAGGCGGCGGCGCGTTCGCTGCCGGGGCCTGTCGAATCCGGTCCGCCCACTTTTGCCGTTGGTAGAGCCCGCTTCACGGCATCGGCCGCAAAATCATACAGCTTATGAAACTCCTCAGGCGTACCTTTCCAATAGCCGATGTTGGGCTCGTTCCAGACTTCCCACTTCCAGGTCTCCACTTCCGCTTTGCCGTACCGTTCCACGCAATGACGCACCCACTGATAGACAAGCTCCGCCCACTTTGTGTGATCCTTCGGAGGGTAAGCCCAACCTGTGAAGATGTCGCCATAGTTATTGCCCACGCCCCAGTTGTGCTTGTAGGGTTGGGGGTGCGTGGAGAGCGCTTCGGGCATGAAGCCGATCTGCGCCAGTGGCTTCATCTTCCGTTCGATGTAGGTATCGAAAATCTTGTCGACGATGGTCCAATCGTAAATGGGTTTGCCGCTTGCGTCTTCGGTATAAGCGTTGGTGGAACCCCACTTCAAGGCCGCCTTGCCATCGCCGGTAACGAGCAAGCTATGCGCCCGGACGTAGACCGGCACTGGGCTTAAAGCAGCCAACTCAGACAGCAGCTTCTTGCCATCCTTCATGTAAGTGTAGTTCGGCTCGTCATAGCCGAAGTAACTCCATATCGGCTTCAACGGTTCGGTCTTTGCGTTGGCATCCACACGAATGGATACCGTTTGCGCCGCGGTCATGGTGGCAAGAGCGGTGCTTAGGAATAGGGATTTGATCGTCATCTTTAGAATGTATATTTCAAAGCTACTTGCATTTGCCGTGGCGCTGTCGCCGTGCCTGTAAT
This sequence comes from Bryobacterales bacterium, assembly GCA_043785065.1. Lineage (GTDB taxonomy): Bacteria > Acidobacteriota > Terriglobia > Bryobacterales > Bryobacteraceae > JANXSF01. The sequence continues at coordinate 8,238 of JAYVXT010000482.1, forward strand.
GCGGCCCACCGTACTGGTATCCAGCGTTGCATTCGGAGCCGCGAAGCTGGGCGTGTTGGGCAAGTTGAAGGCTTCCACGCGGAACTGCACTTTCGAATGATCGTTGATCTGGAACTGTTTGAACAATGAGAAGTCGACAGTCCGCAGAATATCGGGGGAAAGAATCCTCAACCCGGAATTGCCGTAAGTGAAATTGGACGCGGGCACAAAGGCCGTTGGATCGAACCAGCGATCCAGAGTCGGGTTGTCAGCTGTTCCATAAGCGATGCGATTTGGCCGCTGTCCGCCAACGCCCGTATTCGCAACGTCGCGGGACAGCGAAACAGTAAAAGGAACGCCGCTGCGGAACAAGAAAATACCCTGCGTTTGCCAGCCGCCAATCACCGCGTTCCCCAAACGATTCACGCCGCCAGCCAGCTTCTTGCCGCGGCCAAACGGCAGTTCATAACCAAAGCTGGCCGAGAAGCTATGCGGAACATGGAATTCCGAAGGGCCTTTCTCAAACCGGTAGCGTCCGCCGGCGGAAGGATTGCTCAGCGTCCACAAGCTCTTCGAGAAAGTGTATGAAGTGAGGAACCAGATTCCGCCCGAAAGCCTTTTTTCAAACTTGCCTTGCAAGGCGTGGTAGGTGGAGGAAATGTCGTTTGAGAAATAACTGAAGTTCGCAAAACGAGGATAAGGCCGACGAGCCTGAATAGCTCCGGCGCCGGGTTCAGGGATGTTGAATGCGTCAGAACCGGCCAGGTGAGTGCCTTTATTGCCGACATACTCAAGATCTACAACCATCATCTTGCTTACTTGCTTTTGTATGCCGAAGTTCCAATGCTGATCTTGGCCCATCTTCATGTGCGTGTATTCAGGGCCTAGGCCGATGGTTGAATTCGGAGAGCCCAGTGGGGCGCCTAAATAGAAGTCCGCCAAAGTGCGATTGGGAACGACAAGGCGATCATTCAAAGCAGAGTCCGACAAATTAAATGGGGGCATGTTCAGATTCACGCGATCACTAGTGGATTCCCCTTCATAGAAAATTCCATAACCGCCGCGGATGACCGTTGTCTCGCCCATCGGCCGCCATGCAAACCCGAATCGCGGAGCCCATTGCTTATTGTCGGGGTAAGTAATGTTATACGGGATACCTGCTTCCGAGCTGGTTTGAATCAAACTCTTTAAGTACGTGTAAGCTTGCGGAGCCGCGGGCTGCGCGCCCAAGTCCACAGTGGTTCCATTTCCCGATACGATGATTGGCCGCGCCTGCGTGCCATCGAACGTTCCGGTTTGTCCGCGGAAGGATGTGGCCCAGGGAGTGTGTTCGTAACGCAAGCCAACGTTCAGAGTCAGCCGGCTGCTAATTTTGATGTCGTCTTGGAAGAATAGGTGCCAAGCATTATAATCGCCTCCGAACGTATCGGAAGGATAGCCGCGATTACCGCTTTGCGGTAGGCCCAAAGCCCAATCGGCAAACGCATCTCCCGTGCGTGCGTTGTTGACAGGGTACTCCGTGTTCTGTCCGTTGAATGCCCAGCTTCCCATGTAAGTCTTGCTATCGGTTCCCAGCCAGGAGTAATAGCGATACTTGCCGCCTACTTTGAAGACATGCTTGCTCTTGATCCATGTCACGCTGTCGGTAAATTCCTTGGTGTAACGGTCCTGTGTTTTCGGCCGTTGGTCGAAAGTGGAACCGGCAAGTCCCGCATATCCGGACCAACTGAAATCGGGGAATGACCCGATGTCGAAGGAGCGCTTGGTTTCCTCCATGCCTTTGATCTTCGCTTCCTTATTGAAGTCCGTTCCTTGTAAGTAGGGGGCCAGCTTGATTACGCCATACAGCATATTCAGCCGGAATTCATTCAATATCGCCGGCTTAAGATTGCTGGTGATAGACACTGTGTAGTTTTGTCCGCGCGTGTTCGATGCCGCTACGCCCAGCGCCGGCGCGCCGCCCGGTTCGCCCAGCTTGTTGTTGTTCAGGCTCCAGCGTCCGAACACTTTATGTTTGTCGTTGATGGTGTGATCGATACGCGAAGTGGTTTGATCCTGGTCGACCGAGGTTGATGGGGAGAAGCGGAATATGGCTCCCGGGGTTGCCACCGTTGGGATGTAAGGGTTGAAGTAGGCAGCCTGCGGCGACAAACGGTTTGACGGAATTCGATTCCCGGCGAACGGCGCGCGGGTGTTGTTTACTGTGGTCTGCGGATCGTAGATGATATTTGAAACGGCGCTGAAATCGCCGCCCAGCATGGCGGCGGTGGGGCTGGTGCGGCTTACCACGTTGCCCTGCCGTTCGCGCGTGCCTTCGTAATTGAAAAAGAAAAACGTCTTGTTGCGGCCATCATAGAGCTTTGGAATCCAAACCGGCGCGCCGACTGAAGCTCCGAACTGATTGCGCTTCAACAGGTCGCGAGTGGCGCCGAAGAAGTTGCGCGAGTCGAGCTTTTCGTTGCGAAGGAATTCGTAGAGCGTGCCGCGAATGCTATTTGTGCCCGACTTCGTCGTGGCGTTAAAGAAGCTGCCCGAGCGGCTATGTTCGGCTGAGTAGGCGTTTTGTTGGACGCTGAATTCTTGTAAGCCGTCGATCGAAGTTTGGATCCAGCTTCCGCCTTGATGCTGCTCACTGGTGTCGGCCCCATCAAGATAATAGGAAACTTGGCGGCCACGGACACCGCTAATGGTAGTGCCATTAACGAACTCCGGCCGGATGCGCGTTACGTTGCCGGTGCCGGGAAGAAGCACCACTCCCGGAGTTAGCCGGGCGAGTTCGGCGAAGCCGCGGCCGTTCAATGGCAGGTCGGTAATCTGGCTATTGGTCATAACGTGGCCAACCGCTCCTGATTCGGAATTGAGCAGAGGGACGGTTGAATTCACTTCAATCACGGTGGTGGTTTCGCCCAGCACAAGTTCCATGTCAAGCCGCAAATCCTTGCCAACTTGCATTTCAACATTGGCTCGAATGGAGGTCTTGAATCCAGCAGAAAGGGCACTGACGTCATAGAATCCAGGTTCGATGGCCGGCACAACATAGCCGCCGGATTCGTTGGTGGTGACGCGGCGCGCTACTTTGGTTTCGCGGTTCGTTACTATGACCTTGGCGTTAGGTACAACGGCGCGGTTGGGATCGAAAATCGTCCCTTGAATGCGGCCCGTTTGAATCTGGGCAAAGACGCTCGTGGTAAGGAGCGCGAGGATGAGGGGTGCGAGGCATCGTGGCATGGCTTTGGGGAATGGTACTACCAATTTTGCGTCAGCGTCAAGGCGCCTATGTGTTACGATTTAGCTGATCGTATGGGAAAGAAAACGCCGCTGCTGTCGAAAGACGATGTTACGGCCCGCCTCATCAGCGCATTCAAACGACTCATTTCAAGCGGCGACCTCTCGCCTGGCAGCCGTTTGCCGGCTGAGCGCGAACTAGCCGTCAGTTTCGGAGTGAGCCGTTCTTCCTTACGGCAAGCATTAAAGGTATTGGAAATCATGGGTGTCATTTCGCAGCGTGTTGGCGATGGCACTTACTTGAACGCCGCGGCTCCGGCGATTCTCAGTGAACCGATGGAATTCCTGATTTTGCTGGACGGCATTTCGTTCCATGAATTGATGGAAGCGCGGCGGATAGTGGAACCGGAACTGGCCGCCCGCGCGGCGATGAGGGCCACGCCCGAAGATGTGGCCGAGTTGGTGGCCGTGCATGCCGCGATGGAAGCGCACCGTTCCGACTCAGTCCGATTTGTCGAAGCGGACTTGAAATTTCATCAGACCATCTTTCGTATTTCCGGCAATCGCGTCTGCGGCATGATGTTCACCGTGGTGCATCATTCGGTGCATAAGTTGATGGAACTAACCTCATCGCTGGTCAACCCCGAACATACCTTGGGGCTGCACCGCCGCATCATAGTTGCGATTCGCAAAGGGGACGGGGAGGGCGCCAAGCAACGCATGATTGAGCATTTGGACGATGCTGCGGGCTTGCTGGCGCGCACGACCGCGAAACAGAAAGAGAATAGGGTCTTGGAGCGCGTCAGCAAGTTGCCGCGAGGCGCGCGATTGCTTGAATAGGGTCAAAATACGCCTTGTCTAACGTTCCATGCGTAACATGTGGAACCATCACGCGCCCCGCGCCAGCGCCTTCACCTCCTTCAACGTCCGCGACGAATCCTTCAAAGGTAAATACTCCATGGCCACAAACTCGCGATACCCCGTCTCACGAATCGCCCGAAACACATTTCGATGGTCAATCTCACCCGTACCCGGTTCGTGCCGCCCTGGAACGTCGCCCACATGAAAATGCCCAATATTCGCTATGTTCGCCCGTAACGTTTCAATGAGGTTCCCATCCATAATCTGCACGTGATACAAGTCAAAAAGGATCTTCACATAGGGGCTGGCCACCTCGCGGGCGATCTCAAAAGCCTCGCTGATATGGTTCAAGTAGTAGCGGGAATGGTTGTCGCCTTTCGGGTTCAACGGCTCCACCGCCGCCAGCGTGTTGATCATCTCCAGCACCAATTCGATCTTGTCCGCGGCCGCTAGATCATGCGCGCGCTTCAAGCCTTCCACCACACTGGCATGCTGCGCCTCACGTGACATCCCAGGTACACGAAAGCCTGTCAACACCACAAGGCGGCTCGTCTCAAAGCGGTTGGCGGCCTCGATAGAAGCGCGAAGTTCGGCCAGAAATCCGTCACGCTCGCGCGGGTTGCACAGTCCCATCCCCGCCGGGTTCACGCTCTTGTTGCCGACGATACAGGCGCATTCCAACCCCAGTCTATTTTTCAGCCTGACGATCTGCGCTGCGTCGGGCACGCGCCAATCGCCGAACTCGAAACCCTCGTAACCTGCCCCGGCCACCTTCTCCATCTGTTGGGGCAGCGTTAAGCCCGCAAACAGCGGCTCCACGCGGACGGAAAGTTTGAAGTTGTCCGCCTTGGCTTGTGCCAGCGGCGTGGCTAGTAGCGTTTTCATAATAGTGCGGCGGTGCATGGTCGATAGGTTATATGATATCGGGTACGGAAATGAAGCATCGCATCCTGGCAACAATCGTTCTCCTTGCCGCGGCCGTCCCCAACGCGCCCGGCGCCATACGCGTCATCCGATTTTCGGAAAGTATTCCGTTCACTATGGGCGAGGTTACCTCGCGCCGCATTGTCCATCCTGGTTTGGGCGCGAAAAAGACCACGCTGAACTTTTCCATTTCCAAACCCGGCAACGAATTCGCGCAACATGTTCACGATTATTCCGACGACACGATTCTGGTGCTTGCAGGGGAAGTGAATCTTCGCCAAGGGCCATCACTGCATTTATTCAAGGCGGGGGAAACGGCGTTTGTGCCGACCGGGCAAATTCACGGCACCGTAACGGCCGGAACGGGCGAGGCGATCATGATCAGCTTTCAAAATCCGCCGGATTTGATCCTTTACACTGGTGCTCGCGATTCGAAAAAAACCGGTGAGGCGCCAAAGGGCGTCATTACCGAAGGCGCGGTGAAGTATTTGAATTTCGCTTCTAAGAATGGGCGCTTCACGTCCCCGGCCATGGGTTCAATGCGCGCTGCCGGAGCCTATCGCAGGTTGAAAACCGGGCAAAGCTTCAAGTCGAAAATTGCGTCGGACGGGGAAGGATTTTTCTTCGTCTGGAAGGGTTCGATAGAGGTTCGCGATAGCTATGGAAAAACTTATCAGGCCGGTGAACGCGATACGGTCTTCATTCAAGGCGCGGCCAACCTTACCGTGGTTGGCACAGCGGATGGAACGGAGTTGATTCAAGTGGAGGCGCCGCCGTCCAACAAATGACACGCCGCACGTTTTCAGTATTAGCAGCGGCGCCGGCCTTCGCCGCTCCATCGGGCAAAATCCGCGCGGCCATGATTGGTACGGGGCATGGCCATGCGGCCAGCAAAGTGCACGCATTGCGCAGTATGCCGGAGTACGAATTCGTAGGCCTTGCGCGGCCTGTTGCATGGGACCCTCATGAGAACGATGCATTCCGTGAAGTCCGTTCGATGACGGTGAAGGAAATCCTGGACGATGCTTCCATCGAAATGGTGGCGCTTGAATCAGCCGACATCAACAGCAATCTGGATCACGCTGAGTTAGCTGTCCGCGCCGGCAAATTCGTTCACTTCGATAAGCCTCCCGGGGCGGATTTGGCTCGGTTCCGTAACCTGCTGTCCGATGCTGCTTCAAAAGGCCGCGTGGTTCAAATGGGTTACCAGTGGCGCTATCACGCCGCCATGCAAACCGCAATGGATGCCGCGCGTCAAGGCTGGCTGGGCAAGGTGTATCGCTTCAGCGCCTCCATCGACAAGCGGATCGATCCAGAGGAACGGAATCTGCTGGCGAAGTTCAAAGGCGGCATGATGTTCTCTGAAGGTTGCCATTTGATTGATCGCGCGACGGCCTTGCTGGGCAAGCCGAAACGCATAACAAGTTACCTCCGTCACGATTCGCCTGTTAGTGACGGGTTGATGGATAACAACCTGGTTATCTTTGAATATGAAAATGCCCTGGCGGAGATTTCGTTGACTGGGTTCGATGCCGCCAACAACCGGCGGCGTTATTTGGAGATTATCGGAATGAATGGGTCGGCGCGCGTGCAGCAGTATTCGCAATCGCGCCTTACTTTCGACTTGGCCAAACCAGCTGGCCCCTACAAGGAAGCCCAACAGCATGTGAAAGTGGTCGAGCCTCCGGGCCTTGCTTACACGCCTGATTTCGCGGAACTGGCGGCGGTGATTCGACAAGGCGCAAAGCCTACTTACTCAGCCGAACATGATTTAATGACTCACGAAGTATTATTGCGCGCCTGCGGCATGCTGAGCGCCCACTAAGCAAGGAGATACATGACACGACGCACGATTGTACAAACCGCCGCCCTGGTTCCCTTTCAAGCCATAAGGGGTACGGCGCAGAATTCCGTCATCAAAGTGGGGTTGATCGGCGCGGGCAGCCGCGGTACTTACACTTCGGGGATGGTTGCCAAGGATCCACGCGCCAAGGTTGTGGCTATTTGCGACGTGGTTGACGAACAGGTGGCAAAGGCCAAAGCCAAGGTGGCGCCCGATGCCAAGGGTTACAACAATTACAAGGATCTGCTGGCGAGCGACGTTGACGCGGTGATGATCGCCACGCCAGTCTATCTGCATCCTGAGCATTTTGAAGCGGCTGTTAAATCGGGCAAGCATATCTATATCGAAAAGCCCGCGGGCATGGACGTGGCGGGATGCAAGCGCGTGATGCGTATTGCTGACGGGGCGGACCGCAAGCAGAACATCACGTTTGGATTTCAGCAGCGTTACGGCGGCGTTTATGTGGCGGCGAAGAAGATGCTGGATGCGGGGACGATCGGCAAGATTCGCGAGGTACATGGCGAGTTTTTGAAATTCGCGTTGAAGGGCGATGAACCGATTCCACCGAAGCCCGTGACCGAATCGCAGAAGCTGGAGCAATGGAAGCTGTGGCGGGCCACGTTTGGCGAGGTCATTGTTGAAACGTACGTTCATAATATGGATGCGATTAACTGGTTTGTGGGGGCGCATCCGTTGAAGGCGATTGGCACTGGCGGGCGCACGATGGAAAAGCGCGGCGACTTACTCGACCATCTTAGCGTGACTTACGATTATCCGGGTAAGGTACAGTGTACGTTTGCCGGATCGCAGATGACTCCGCGATTTTACCGGTCTAACTTTGAACGGTACATTGGCG
>JAYVXT010000483.1:0-5199 GCA_043785065.1 Bryobacterales bacterium
ACCTGCCGCTCTCTCGATATTGTGGCCCACGAATGCGGCCACGCCGTGCTCGATGGTTTGAAGCCCGGATGGCTTGCCGCCGGTAATCCGCCGCAAACCGGCGGACTTCACGAATCCTTCGGTGATCTCACGGCCATCTTCCTGGCCTGCTCCCAATTGGACCAAGTGGAATCCGCCGTGGCGCTCACCAAAGGTAATTTGCACGACAAGAACTTCCTCGCCGCGTTGGCCGAACAGTTCGGCTCCGCGCTGGGATTGCCCCTGGGGCTGCGCAACGCCGATAATGACTTGAAACTGAGTCAGGTGAGCAATGAAGTTCACGCCATTTCGCAGGTATTCACCGGCGCCATCTACGATGTGCTGGCCGATATCTTCGCCTTCGAAAAAACGCTTCAAGCTTCCACCAAGGATCCGGCGCGAGTGTTACTTGAAGTTTCGTCCCGCCTGTGCAAGCTGGTGGTCGAGGCTATTGTTGCCGCCCCGCCATCAGGAGCGACTTTTGCCGACATAGCCAATAAAATGCTCACCATCTCCAACACCCAAGGTGATCCGCCCATTTATCGCACCTTCATCCGCAACCGGTTCACCGTGCGTGAAGTTGTTGTTTCGCCAACGCCTCTCACCGCGATGATGGAAGGCAGGATTGACTTGACCAATCCGAATTTCGTGGATGGCAAGGACCTGCTTCAGATGGAAGCCTGCAAGTATTCATCCGACAAGGCCCCACAGGATCGTTCGCGCTGCTGTGGCACCATGCAACTGCCTGAACACTGCACCGGCGACTCTAAGATTCTGCTGCACGGAGGTGGTTACTACCCCGAAGACGCATTGGCGAGCGAAGTCAACGAACTTCGCAAGGCCTTCAAATAGGCCTGCCTAAATAGACTCCGGGGGATTCCTCCCCCCCGGAGTCTATATCTTAGACATCGTAGACTATACTATCCCTAAAGTAATGCCGGAGTAGAATTTAACATAGAGAATATAAGGTTGCGGCTATGAAAATCAAAATCAAACAGTCAGGCGGATTCGCAGGTATTGAACAGGAGTTGAAGACACTGGATTCAACCCGAATGACTGCCCCGGAAGCGAATAATTTCAACCAGACACTGACCAGGCTGATTGAGGCGTGCGGGCGCAAATCCGAACCGGTAGGAGCCGACCAGCTTTCCTACGAGGTGGAGATTGAGGACAAAGGCAAACCCACGCAGAGATTGCGCGTCGTCGATGAAGGAGATTCCAACGACGCGGCGGTGCGCGAAGTACGCACTCTGCTGGGAATCGGCGAGACTAAGTAGTGTTATCTCTCCTCATTCTCTTGCTCTGGCAATCTCCCAATCCTCCAAGCCCTTCCCTGATGGAGTTCCACCGCACCGGCGGCTTTGCCGGTTTTGACGACCATGTTACGATCTTCCCCGATGGAACTGCCGCCATAAACTCCCGCGGAAAAAAAAGCTCAAGAAAAGTTCCCTCCAAGGAAGTTGCCTTCCTTACTCGACAGTTGTGGGAAAGCGGTTTGTTTGATCGTGACAGCTCTCGCTTATCCGAAGGGGCCGATCATATTACTTACCTGATCCGATACAAAACGGTTGGGATTACTGTTCCCGACGATCAAGTTCCGCCAAAACTCCTAAAGGCGGTGCAACATTTCTTCCTGTTGCTAGGAACACACTGAGGACCAGTTTTCCTCGTTCCAAATGCGTCTTGAAAGACCGAGGCAATTATTGCATCGACTTTTATGATTTGGCCGCGATAGGAAAGGATTTGTCCGCTTGGCCCTGTCTTTTCTTCACCCCCGGCATTCAACTCTTTTGGCCCTTAGCTTGCTCCTTTGAAATCTCGCCGCGACGTTGGCAAAAACGAGTGAAAATGGACCGAATCCTTAATAACCAGCTGGTAGTTCTTTTCACCGCGACAATTAAAAACTTGCAAAAGAATCGAGTCCCACGCCTGGGGGCGGCCCTCGCCTACTATATGGCTCTTTCCCTCGCCCCAACCGTGGTGATTATGCTATCCATTGCCGGCTACATGTTTGGATCAAAAGCGGCCGAAAGCCGTTTACTTTGGGAAATACAAAACCTGGTTGGGCAGAGTGGCGCGAAGGTTATTGGAACAATTGCCGCCGGAGGATACCGGCCTTCGCACGGCCGTATCGCCACGATAATCGGTTTGGCCACCCTCTTCTTCGGCGCCACCGCGGTCGTAAGTGAAATGCAGGATGCTCTAAATACCATTTGGCGTGTTGAGGATCGCCGCGCGTCCAGCGCTAGCGGCCATATATTCATTTGGCTGAAAGACCGGGTGTTTGCTTTTGGCTTGGTTTTAGGAGCGGGCATGTTGCTGGTTGGCTCACTCACGCTTAGCGTGTGGGGCTCCTTGGCCGATCAATTTCTAATTACGCCCCCGCGCGTCCTTGTCAAGGTTGCCGATTCCGTTTTCTCCTTCGCCATGGTGGCCGCGCTGCTGGCGTTCCTTTTCAAAGTTCTCCCCAATGTAGCGTTGCGATGGACCGATGTCTTACCAGGCGCCGTTCTCACTACTCTCTTGTTAACGGCAGGCAAAGCTGTTCTAGGCGCGTATTTGGCGAACTCCCACTATGAAGATATTTACGGAGCCGCGGGCTCATTGGTGATACTCCTGGTTTGGATCTATTATACGGCGCAGGCACTCTACTTCGGCGCCGAATTCACCCGCGAATATACAATCCGCCATGGATCCATTGCGGAAGACAAGCAGTTCCAACAACCAGGCAACGCCCCCGTCATGGGTGAACAAGCATGAGAACGCAGCAAGCACAAAACAGGGAAGGCTTATGGACCGCGGCAATCCTTATCGTGGTGGTGGCGGTGCTTTACTGGGGTCGCGAGATACTAATTCCCCTTGCCTTCGCGCTCGTATTATCTTTCATCTTCGCCCCCATTGTAGATAAACTTCAAAAATGTCGATTGCCCCGGGCCCCGGCAATTTTCCTGGTCATAACCGTCTTTATTACCTTGGCGGGCGGGCTTGGTTGGATTATCTTTTCCCAAATGGTCGAGGTCGTCAACGAATTACCCAAGTACAAGCTAACGATTCGCAATAAAGTGCGGGCCGTGCGGTCCCCTACGAAAGGCTCACTCGCGGCCGCGGCGGCAAGCGTCAAGGAAATCGGAAATGAACTCTCGGCGCCACAACCTGATCCAAATCAAAAATCCTCTACCCCAAATCGTCCTACCAGCCCACCGGCCCGCCCGCTTCCGGTGCAAGTGGTTCCGGAGGAACTGAACGGTTTCCAATATGCCTATGAAATGGCAAAGCCTGTATTGGGTCCTCTTACAACGTTTGCTATGGTCTTGGTTTTTTGCGTCTTTTTGCTGATCGAACAAAGCGATTTGCGAAACCGTTTACTGAGCCTTGCCGGCTTGGATCAGTTAACCCTGATCACGGAGGCTTTGGACGATGCCACCCATCGCGTAGGCCGCTACTTTATGATGCAACTCCTTGTGAATACAGCCTTCGCTTTGTTGTGCGGCACTGCCTTGTACTTCATCGGCGTTCCTTATGCTCTTCTGTGGGGCAGCATTGCCGGCCTTCTCCGCATCGTTCCTTACGCCGGTTCCGTTGTTGCCGCCACGCTGCCAATGCTTCTCTCAGTCGCCGTCTTCGATAGCTGGATGCCATTGTTCGAAGTTGTCCTGTTGTTCGGTGTGCTGGAAACGCTTACCGGCTACTTCGTGGAGCCATGGCTGTATGGAACAAATGTTGGAATCTCATCTTTGGCGCTGCTGTTGGCCGCGCTTTTTTGGACAGCTTTGTGGGGCCCCTCGGGATTGATTCTTTCCACGCCACTTACGGTCTGCGTGGTCGTCTTAGGCCGCCATGTTCCCCATTTGTCCTTCCTGCATGTTCTGCTGGGTGACCAACCCGCGCTTGCCCCCGAAGCCCACCTTTATCAAAGACTATTGGCGATGGATGATGTGGAGGCTCGCGGTGTTGCCGATGAATTTCTCAAAGTTCATACCTTGTTGGAGTTTGGCGATTCGATTGTCGTACCCGTTCTGACCATGGCCGGGCACGACCGGCGAAAGGGTACGCTCAATCCCGAATTGGAAGAATGTGTGCTTGCCGGAATGAGAGATCTGATCGACGACCTGCGGCACGATGTAATGGACACGGAGGCCGCTGCCTTCGATGGCCGGCAGGTACTCTGTATCGCATCGAACGAAGCTGGCCTTACAGCCTCGGCCATACTAACTCAATTGATGGAGAAAGCCGGCAGCCATGCGTCTCCGGTTCCCCTGGATCCGCAATATCCTCACTTAACTTTTCTTCCCCAGCCCTTGCCGGAGGACTGCTTTCTTATTTCCGTAGTTCCCCCTTTCTCATTCGCCCGGGTTAGAAACCTAGGCAAGGTGCTCCGCGCCAGTTACCCTCAAAACCAGATCATTTTTGCCGTTTGGGGATTCAAGGGCGATTCAAAGCGATTGCTGCTCAGTCTTCAGCCGGAAGATCGGGACACCTTAATAACAAGTTTTGAAGGGGCAATCAAAAACCTCACCGCCGATAGCCAACCGGCGAATTCAATAGCCTGAGATGGCAAAGCTTTTCTCACGGGATCTGATGGCGCCCTCCCCAACTGACTGCGTCTGGTCAGCCATGAAACGTCTAGCCCCGCGGTTTGTACTCAATCGGTTCGACAGTAAAAAGTGATACCCTCCACAAATGCATGGGGCCAGCCGCTTCGGGCCGCCAGGAGGAAACAAAATTCAATGCCCGTGAAACTCTATATTGCGCCGCTCCTGACATTGGCCGTATGCGCACTATGGTGGAATTATCAACGCCAGAATGGACCGGGCATTTCCAATGATAGTTATCAGTATTTGGACGCCGCCTCCAATTTGGCGAACAATGCTTGCGGATGCACCCGCCTGGCGCATTTCGATGAACAGGTGGCGCAGGGCCGTATGCCCGTGCCGTTCACGCATTTCCCGTTGGGATACCCGCTGTTGATCGCGGTTCTTTCGAAGACTGGTCTTTCGCTGGAAGTGTCGGCGTATATTTGGTCCGCAACCGGTTATCTTTTCGCCCTTTGGCTGCTTTGGTCCATTGCCTTGGAGTTAGGAGCAACCCCGATAATCGCCGCGGGTTTTTCGCTGCTGTGGATCTTCCACGACGCGGCATTAATGTATGGATCCATCGTTGGGACCGAAGCCCCGATGACGG
>JAYVXT010000484.1:0-15915 GCA_043785065.1 Bryobacterales bacterium
CGCGGCGTTTGGCCTTGTGGCTATTTCACTGCAATGTGACGACAACGTTGACCCAGGAGGGTGAAACGCTTTGAACGCGTAAAACAGGCCCCGCTCGAACCACCATTAATCTTTTGGTTCCAAAGGATCTGCATGAAACCTGTCCGGCTTTCCAAGCTTTGCGCCCAGGTTGAATGACGCCGGAACTGTGACGGACTCCTTGCCAGAGCGTTTGATTTGAAGCTTTGATAAGATTAGGGGATGAAGTATCGCGTCTAGCTGGAACAAGACGAGGATGGGGTGTTTGTAGCCTCCTGTCCTGCTTTGCAGGGGTGTGTTTCTCAAGGCGAAACACGCAAGGAGGCAACTGGGAACATCCACGAGGCCATCGAAGGATATCTAAAGAGCCTTCACAAACATGGCGATCCTGCTCCACAGAGCATATTCGAAGAGATCATCGAGGTTGCCAGCTGATGAAGCTGCCAATAGTAGTCAAAGTATTTCTGAAGGCTGGATTTGAATTTGATATCCAACACGGCAGTCACATAATCCTTCGCCCCGCCGATCTCCCCCACAGACGTCTCTGTTCCGAATCACAAGGAATTAGCAAAGGGAACTCTCCTGACTCTCATTCGTGAAGCCGGGCTTACGGTGGAAGAATTCGCCGCGTTCGTCTAATGCGTTTTAAAATAATTGGCTCCCCACACTGGACGCATTTAGAACTTTCGCAGAGTAAATCCCGCTCTGCTCCAACCGACGCAACTCCTTATCTCACTGAAGCATCCGGGCGGAAAAAGTCACACAATCCAGGCTGGGTACCCAAGATTGATTGATCTCGAACTACTAGGCGGAAGCCCAGGTTCAAAGCACGGGACAAGATCAAACCGTTCCTTGGCTCCTCAAGTCTTGCGGGGCAAATCGCGGAATCATACATTCAACTGCGAAACTGCATCGAACATCACTACGGCATGCCTAAGTCGGATATTTACGCAATGGCTTAACTCGCTGTCTGTAAACGTTCAGGACGGTGGTGTCTTAAAGGCAGGAGAAGCATTAACCGTAGACTTTCAACAGCGGACTATTAAATACAGTGTCGCTGAAAAAATCTTTTTTGTATATGATGACGTGAAAGACATAAGCACAACAACGGAACAGGTGGTTCTCCCCGCATTGCATAAAGCTTTGCTCGATAGCAACTGAACCGCAACCGCTCAAGCTCACTCGTCCTGGAATTACTGAGAAATACGGAATGGGCTCCCGGAAATCGAGTTTCCGAAGTGCGGACTGTCAGGAACTCGACCTCTAGAATCTCAAGGAGACAGTACGCCAGCCTGATCTCCAGTTACCGGGCATCACAACTTCACACTTACCGTTCGCGATTTTCACTTTCGTCGTTTCGCCACAGCGGTGCGATGCAGATCGCGAAGAGTACGAAGGTGTTTGGTTCTGGAATGTCGGTGAGGAAACCGTTCTGGAGCGGGATGGCGTTGCCCGGGGCCGTGAAGATGCTAGATGTGCGACGTCTATTCAGATCCTCCTTCGAAATGCCGTACACAGCATGCGCAGCTCGCACTATACTTATTCCAGGACACTATGCCTGACTACCACTGGAAGCCAATTGAAGGCCTTTCGAAGGAAGAGCGAGAAATCGATCTTGCTACGATGCGTCCCCTGTACGAGAGTTGGCGGGCTTCAAAACGACGGCTCCAAGAATCAAGCGAGTCGCAGCTTGCCGATTTCAATCGACGTTTGGTTCGTCGCTTGAGCGTTGAAACAGGGATTCTTGAAAGGCTATATGACTTAGATCGTGGAACCACCGAAGCTCTGGTCGCAAATGGCTTCCTTGAGGACCTGGTTTCGCACTCCAGCACCAACATTGAACCTGCACGGCTAATCGACATTCTTCGCGACCAGGAGGCCGCGATCCAACTTGTCGTTGACTGTGTTGCCAAGAGTCGGGAACTGACAAAGGGCCTGCTTCACGAGCTTCACGTAATCCTGACCCGGCATCAGGACACCACCACGGCCGCCGATCAATTCGGGAATCGGTTTGAAATACTGCTTCTAAAGGGTAAATTTAAGGAACAACCCAACAATCCAAAACGCCCCGACGAAACAATTCACGAGTACTGTCCGCCAATACATGTCGATTCCGAGGTTGACCGCCTTCTCGGGCTGCTCCAGCAGTACTCAAACGAAGACCCGATCCTCGTTTCCGCTTGGTTGCATCATCGCTTTACGCAGATCCACCCTTACCAAGATGGAAACGGACGAGTTGCCCGCGCGCTAACAACTTTGGTGCTCCTGCGCGCTGATCTGCTTCCACTTGTTGTGGATCGTGATCTTAGGGTAGAGTACATCAAGTCTCTCGAACTTGCTGACCAAGCGCAACTTTCTGCCCTCGCTGAAATATTCGCCCGATTGGAGCGAAACGCCATCTTGCAGGCTCTGAGCGTTGATGCTGACGCGGAAGTATCGCATCAAAAGAGCTTGACCTCTGCCGTCATCGGAAGCCTCGCGGAAAAGTTTGGAAAACGTCAAGTCCAAAAACTAACTGAACTCCGTCACGTAAACGATGTCGCTGTTGAACTCAGGACAAAGGCCCACACGATGCTTGATGAAGCTTTTGTCGAGGTCAGGCCAACACTTCAAGTGATAGGTGAGCCGACGATCTATGTTCGTGACGGCGGCCCGGATCGAGATAACGCGCATTGGTACAAATACGAAGTCGTCCAGTCGGCCAAGGAAAGCGGGAAATTCGCAAACTTTTCTGAGGATCACTACTTTGTTAGAGGACTGATTCGAGTAAATACGGAGCGATTGACTTTCGTGGTTTCATTCCATCACGTTGGCCGCGAACTGACGGGCATTATGGAAGCAACTGCTTTTTCAAAACTCGAGTCTTACGACGAGGCGGAAGACCGCGAGTCCGTGTCCGAACGCTTTTCTCTATGCTCGGTTGAACCGTTCGTGTTTACCTATTTGACCAGTGTAAGCGAAGTCGCTGTTGCTTTCGGAAAGTGGATCGACGCGGCTCTCGCAGTAGCGGTCAAGGAATACGGTGACCGCCTATAATCCGGCCTGAAAACTTGGCTCCCCACACTGGACGCATTGAGAACTTTTGTGGCGCAAATCGCCCTCAGCTCGAACCGAGTGAACTTGTTCGTTGACAAGAGCATGCAAAGGGAAGCGGCAGGTATATCCAGGCTGTCCACCCAACTTTGACCAAGCTCGAAACCTTTAGTCAGCACGTAGTGAGTTTGTCGACGTAGACGTTTTGGGTGTTGCAACAGAAGCGGATAAATTCCGTTTTCGGCGTTAATCAGGTTCTAGTGTTACTGTCCGATAATCTTCAAAGCGATTGACTTCCAGAATGGTTGAAAGTACAGCCACCCGGCAAGCAAGTGGATTGGGAGACAACATGCAATCGCACGGAGATACGCTGGGTGCATCCGCTTCCGGGTGAGCAGATCGAAAACACCCAGAGCGGCGATCAGTGTGTAGGCGGGGAGCAACTGGAACCGGATGAACGGCCAGGCGCCTTCCGCAAAGGTCTTCAAGTCCCAATAGTTCTTCTGTCCCATCCACTCGACGACCTTTGGACTGAGCCAACGGCCAAACCGCATCAGTGAGAACGAGGGTTGCGATCAACATCAGACGTTTGTGAGCGGCTGGTGAGCGACGCAACAGTATGCCGGTTGTCACAAGGCCTCCGAACACGAGCATATCGGCGAACATGACGATTAGAAAGGGGAGATCCGAAGCAGGGGTTCCGAACTTGAGTTGCTCTGTAAGGATGGCCGTGATTACGCCGAACGCCACCATCACAGCGGCCAAACCAGCCCCAAACATACCCAGCCGACGGTGGGTGCTCACTTGACCACGGCGAACCAAAACCAACTGTGCAGTAAACAATAACAGCCAGCCCACAAAAAACGCGGCGTGGATGTGGACGATCCACGGGTAAGTAAGGTGTCCCGTGCGGTATATTTGCTCGTTATTGTAGACGAACCCGGACAAGATCGACAGCCATACTGCGACGAGCATCGAGTTGAAGAAATGCGGTTCCCACTTACTCGTCTGCCAGTTGCTGTTCACAGATGCTGCTTTAGTTGTTTGCACTGGCGGAGACCAGCAAAGTTCAAACTAGTTTACCAGACATGTTTTGTGGGTAGAGCCGAGCCCGCTAAGCTATTAATTAAGTGTCTGCCAGTTGCTGCCGTTTTAAAATACTTTGGCTCCCCACACTGGACGCATTTAGAACTTTTGCGGCGTAAAACCGGCCTCGCTCGAACCGTTGTAAACCCTTTGCTCGCTACGAGATCAGAACGAATCCAATCAGTCTATCCAAGCTGGGCTCTCGAATCAGAGGATTAAAGAACTGTCTGATGCCGATTCATTGAACTCCAATTATAGGGTGGACATCTGAGAGCAACTTGTCGAAATCTGAGTTATTCAGTGTAACGTTGCAGGCTCACAAAACCATCAATTTCCCACTTCCTGTCTCGCAATGAAGGCAAGTATGACTTGGTGCCAATCTCAGCCAAAGCCGCTTCCCGTTCAAGTCGGGTATATGTGTGAGTTCGGCACGGAGGGAACTCTACGCGGCGCGGCAAGCGAGCTTCTGTCCTGTCCTGGTCATTTTTCCAATCGCCGCCGGGTCAGCGTTTTGGTGCGAACGTAAGCGCTCCTGCCCCTAAGGAATTGGTGGTTCAATCCCCGGCGCTCTCCACTTGTCCCAAACGTTCCACCGCGATTTCCGCAAACGTTCTTCCATCCCCATCAAGAATTGCCTCCTTGCCCGTTAGGGTCTGCCCGGCCATTAACGCGCACGCACCGGCGAAATAACGGGGCGAGTGGAGAAACACTCCAAATCGATGGACGTACCCGAGGCTGAGCCTCAAGAGGAGCGAGTGCGATTACGCTAACCGCTAGTAGCAAGTCTCCCAGGCCCGACAATGTGCCTCTGTCTTCCGTGACGAAGTCATACGAGGCAGAAAACAGCAAGAACAGGACAAAAGCGATAAGTCCCGAGCGCCATTGACCGTCTCCCGTCTTCCAAAAAGAAGCCATGACTAACAGTCTACATCAAGTCTACTTGCATGGAGCCTTTTGAAAGCTTTTGAAACCTGACCAACGGGAGGCGGCACCCTGGCTTGCCTTTTATGAGGAACAGAGTGATGAATGTGATCGTCGCAGCAGACGCTGCGCAAGGAGAACCACCATGTGTCTGTTCCATAAGGGAATCGTCAACCGAAAATTGACACACCTCTTTTTCGCAAGCTCATCTATCGAAAAACAGCTTATTTTTCACCATTGCCATTTGTGCTTGTACCCCACGCCGCCGAGGTTCCCCATGCCGCCGACGTTCCCCAAGCTGCCGAAGTCCCCCACGCCGCCGAACTTCCCCAAGCAGCCGATGTCCCCCACGCAACCGAACTCCCACTGGAGACAGGTTGAATCACTTGCGCTCCCCAAACACTGGAAAGCCCCCAAATTCCGTTATCCCAAATAGAGGCTAAAGGTTTTTGCAAAAGGGCCGTGCCCAAACGTGAATCCCAGACGACAGTGGGGGAAAGCGCATAACCGTTGGCGGAATCGTGACTGTTCAAAGCCGCGGCAATATCAAGATATCCCGCGCCAACCGTGAACAGATCATAAACACTTGGGTAGACCTTACCGGTAGTTGGATCTGTCGCAATGCTGGTTAACGGGAAGGCTTTGGATGCGGTTTTCATTAACCTGGCTTTAACAGTATCGGGCGAAAGGCCTGGCTCTCTTCCCAATAGGATGGCCGCGGCGCCACTTACCATTGGAGCCGCCATACTTGTTCCGCTTAAGCGCATGTATATCGGCGGCGCGAAAGACCCCGCGGTCGTATATTCCGATGCTTGGATGGCATTCCCGGGGAACGTTTGAAGCAGCTTCGATCCGGGGGCCAACAGCGATGACACCAGGTTGCCTGGGGCAACGATATCAGGCTTGACTCCCAGGTCGATAAAAGTTGGACCTTTGGAACTGTAGCTGGCAATCTGATCATCGCTGCGCGGATAAGTGTTGAGCGTCTTCATTGCCCCTACGGTAATTACGTAGGGACTGTTGCCTGGCGAAGTGATCGTGGCATAACCGTTCCGGCCCAAATTGCCAGCGGCAACAACCACAACAATTCCTTGCTGCCAGGCCGCGGCAACCGCTTTGCATAGCGGATCGAGATTTGCGCTTTCAAGAATCGGCCTGCCGACTGAGAGGTTAATCACCTTGATGTTATAGCGCGCCTTAAGTTTTACGGCCTGTTCCAACGCTGAAACAATCACGCTATCGTTACTCATGCCATTAGCGTCAAGCACGCGCAAATCTATCAGATTCGCGCCGGGAGCAACTCCCCGGAACGTGCGCGTAAATTTGGGGCCTGACGAAGACAAGCCACTTCCCGCCGCTATGCCAGCTACGTGTGTGCCATGCCCATAATCATCGTCGTTGGTCTTGCCAATAAAGCTGGCTCTGTAGACAATTCGTGAAGCCACGTCGGGGTGACCGTAAATGCCACTGTCGATGATGGCAATCCCCACGCCCGCTCCGGTTAGGCCGCTGTGAAAAGCCACGTCACCATTTACTGCCGCAGTGCCGTAATCAACCGCTCCAACCACTTGACGGTCGAGTGAGATATAGGCGACGGATGGATCGGCTGCCAGCAAACTGACCGCTGCCGGCAGCAGCTTTGCCGCCACTGCCGGAATTAAGGTATACTGTGCGGTAATTTTGCCGCCCTGTGAGAGGACTCGTGTAATGTCCAGCAACCCGGGCGTCGAATTGTACTGAATTACTACATCGACAGGCGTCAATGCATTGCTTAAAAGGCTGAGCAGGTCAGGACTGATTTTTGGGGTTTGGGAGATTCCTAATGTAGCGCCAAATAGCAGGCAGGACCCAATGAGCAGCTGACGTTTTAACCAGTTCATGCCGATGAGGAATGCAAGCCTGAGGCCAAAAATCGCCACTTTCGCAAACCATAGATAACACAGGAACCGGCAGCCGGCCGTTATCCCAGGATCCTTCAGAGTTCTATGACAAGATGGCGCAAAAAGGCAAATCTGGCCAATTTGTCACAAGCTGCCTCAAGTCCATGCTGCCTTCTGCCGATTTAGACGTAGAGCAATCTTGAACATAGGGTCAAGTGATCACTCTTAGAACTCAAGCTGGGGTTGAGAATCTATGCCATTACGAGCACGTTTCTACATCGGCTTGGTAATCCTCATCGGATCCGCCCTTCTGTCGCACGGCGTTTGGAATTTGCGAACCGAGGATCTGGCCAGATTCGTCAGCTTTTGCGTTGTTACCATCATTGCGTCAGGATTGAAGGTGATCCTGCCTGGGGTGAAGAGCACAATTTCGATGAACTTCCTGTTCGTCCTAATTGGAGTGTCTCAACTAGGCTGCGGCGAAACTATGGTCATGGGCTGTTTGGGCATGCTGGTTCAATGTGTATTCTTTTCCAAGCTTACGCCAAACAAGTTGCAGGTGCTGTTCAGTGTGGCGAGCATGGCGATTTCCATAAGTGCCGCGTGGTCCAATTACCATCTAGCCATCGCCAATCTTGGTCCGCCGATTATGTTGTTGCTGGCAGCGATAACTTTCTTCTTTGCCAATACACTTTCCATAGCCACTGTGTTGGCTCTCACGGAAGACAAACGGATCTGGCCCGTTTGGCGCGAATCGTACTTTTGGTCCTTCCCGAACTATTTGGTGGGAGCCGGCGTGGCCTGGGTCATCGTACAATCCAACCTTCACTTTGGTTGGCAGGTTTCGCTACTGCTGTTACCGGTGATCTATATTATTTACCGGTCTCAAATTTTATATGTAAATAAGTTGGAAGGAGAGAAGAAACACGCCGAGGAACGCAGCAAGCATGCCGAGGAAGTTTCCGCGCTGCATCGCCGTACTATCCGCACTTTGGCCTTAGCCATTGAAGCCAAGGATCAAACCACCAGCGATCATTTAACCCGCGTTGAAGTATACGCTACTCAAATTGGCATGGAGTTGGGTCTCGGCGGCAATGAGATGGAAGCATTGCGAGCCGCAGCGTTGCTTCACGACATTGGAAAACTGGCCGTGCCGGAATACATCATTTCAAAGCCCGGGAAGTTAACTCCCGATGAATTTGAAAAAATGAAGACGCACACAGTAGTGGGCGCGGAGATGGTGGAACAGGTGCGATTTCCTTACCCGGTAGCCCCCATTGTCCGCTCGCACCACGAGAAGTGGGACGGCAGCGGATACCCTGATGGTTTGACGGGCGAAAACATCCCGCTCGGCGCGCGAATTCTATCGGCTGTGGATTGCCTTGATGCACTGGCCTCGGACCGGCAATACCGCCGCGCGCTGCCTCTCGATCAGGCAATTGAAATTGTCCGAAAAGAGTCGGGCAAAAGCTTTGATCCAAGAATTGTGGAAATTCTGTTCCGTCGCTATGCCGAATTGGAGTCACTTGCCAAAGTGGCGCTGCAGGCGGAAAAAGCCAAACTCTCAACAGATATCCGGATAGAGCGCGGCGCGGCTCCCGCGGCAGGCTTTGAAATCATTCCGGAGGCGAATGAGAATACTAAGGATCTGATGAACTTCCAGCGATCCATCCTTTCGGCGGAACGTGGTGCGGTTTTGTCTAAACTCCAGGAGGCTCTCTGTGACTGCGCGTCGCGCGAATCCGTTTGCGCCGCGGGACAAGTGGCCTTGGAACAAACGCTTGCATACGATGCGATGGCCTTGTACGGCCGCGAAGGGGATCGACTGGTTCCGGTGTGTTTGGATGGCAGTTCACGCGCCCTGCTGAGTTCAAAAGAAATTCAGGTTGGCTCGGGATTATCCGGTTGGGTAGCCGAGAACGGCAAAGCGATTCTAAACGGCAATCCAAGCGTTGAATCAGGTTATGTTAAAAGCACAACCCACTCTTATGGAGCTTTGAACTCGGCGTTGGCCGTGCCGCTCGAAACACCGGCATCCGGGATTCAGGGAGTATTGTCGATTTACAGGTGCAAAACAGATTCTTTTACCAAAGCTGAGTTGGGACAAGTGGAAGCAATCGGAGTTGAATTGGCCCGGGCGTTGGAAGCTGTCCGGCAAGTGATGTAACCATCGCCGAGAGTAGCTAACCTCATGCAGCCTACCCGCGTAATTCGTGAAACGCGGACTTGTCAAGACTATTATAATTGCTCTGGAGATTCTACATTTCAGAATTCAAGATAAAGACATCCCGGCGAGGGAAAGCGAATTGATTTTTGACTGATGCGTGCTTGCTGTAACCTTCGGCACGCAGCCTATCCTTTACAGCGCATGTCCGTTGCCACCTGGGCAGCACGTTCGGTATTTGCCGCTCGTGTAGAGCTGGTAGGTTAAACGAAAGCAAGTAACTGCTTCTTCTATTGTAAAGTGTGAATAGTAAGTTAGATGAAACCGGGCGGTCCAACAAGTTGTTCTTAGGCCGCCCGATTTTTTTGCTGCTTCAGCAATGGTTGGCAAGAGAAGCCATATTTGAGGCAAAAACACCATGGAGTTGCGTATTTGGCTAACCTCTTTGCCTACGAACTGAACGCCAAGCCCACCCGCACGCCCGAAGATGACAATCGACTTACTAAGTTGGAACAAACGCCAACAAATCCATCATGATTGAAAAGGTTTCAAAAGCTTTGGACGACGGGCCTGGGCCTCTAGGTGACGGAGCGGATTTGCGATATGATAAATCCCAAAACCAAGCGTTATGACACCTAAACAGCCACCGAACATCGAAGAAAAGGATGCGGAGGAAATCTCCAGCGGTCCGACGAATGAAGCAATCGCAGGCCGCGCGTACACGTTGTGGCAAACGCGTGCCCGCCATGGTACTGAAGGAACCGCCGATCAGGATTGGCTGGCTGCGGAACAGGAGCTTTCAAAAGAATCTGCGTGAAATCCTCCTAAAGCCGGTATGGAAATATCGAACCTTGACTTCGAGTGCCGAACAACTTTCGGGGAGTGGTCGTCAATAGCAAAATCGTTTCCGCCTTTTTCCAAATTGCTACTTTTCTTGTGTCGAGCAGTCGCTTTGCAATAGAAAAAATCCAACCTTTGCAGTGACGTCACCGGTCCGTGCCGGCACTGGCGCACTCCACTTGCATGGCGAATGGCAGCCCGTGTTTCACTTCGAGGTAACGGATCTCTCCGTCCCCAATAGATCGAACCCGTTCGATGAACTGAATAACCGGCTTCCTCAATTGGAATTCCGCCGGAGAACTCACCGCACAAAATTCTTCGTTGCCGAACTTGACCGATTGCACCATCTTTGGCCATGGATCGAGCGCAATCTCTCCTGCCACAACTCGCACTGCTTCAAAGTGGCCAAAGCCCAATTTCTGCTTGGCAAGAACGAAGTTTTGCTCGGACGCGCACAAGTCATTGGTGGAAAGGTTGGCCATCTCTCCCTCGTTATCAATTTGCGAAGTCAGTCGTCAACAGACAAATTGAATTCGCGGCGGCAAAGGGTATTGGCAATCGGAAAAACCACTTGGCTGACCAGGGAACGCTTATTCCTCCTGGTCACATCTTCATTGATATTTGCAATGGGCTGGGGGGGATTCTGGGGGTACCCCGCCAGATTAAGGATAAGGAAATTCGGGTAAGGATGGGTAATTCCAAATTCTGGTCCCAGCTTTGCCTTGTTGGGCTGTCTGGCGTGTTCAGTAGGACGTGCGTTGAAAATACAGGATTTATTTTGGCTCCCCATCTTGGACGTATTTAGAACTTTCGCGGCTTAAATCCCCTTCTGCTCGAACCAAGACAACCCTCTTATCAAAACAGACTTACAGCGAAAACCGCCAGGCCCGTCCAAGATGAGCACCCAAGTCGCAGTCGAAAGTCAAGGGATTGTGAAGCTGCGTCGAGCAATGCCCGACATTATTGTTATTTGAGAAAAGCTGAATCCATGAATGGTTTGGATCGGTCCGGAAAGAGCCGAGACCGACACCCTTTAACCCTTGCAGTTTGTTGCCAACGTTAAATCTGCTGCCATCGGTATTTTCGACCAGTCTTGCATCTGTAGATCCCAAAGCCTATTTAGATGTTCGCGGCCCGGAGCACAATGGTACACCGGATAGTAGCTGATACCTTTACCGAGGCTTAGTGGTTCTCTGCTTTCCACAGCCTTTAGAAACTCAGGCTCCGCTCTGAGGCCATAAGCACTCAAAATTCCCCGATAAGATTCCTTACCCAAGGACACGACAATCTTCGGAGCCACAAGCTCTATCGTAGGGCGGAGGAATTGGGTGCCGCAATTCTTGAACCACAGAGGCTTAACTTTACCTTGCATTCCCTCTTTACCTTGCATTCCCTCCTTACCTTGCATTCCCTCTTTCTTTGAGCAATCTTTCAAACAAAGAATTCCGTTCGTGAAGAAGTGTTCTGTGACAACATCGGGACTGTAAACAGGTTTCTCAATTAGATAGCCCCGAGACTTTAGGAGCTTTATCAGACTATCGTTGGTGCCGCTTGCCGCATTGTCCTTGCCATTATTTTCTTCCGCATACTCACAGGTACCCCAGTCTTGACCAACCACGAGTAATTTTGCATTAAGATTCCCCTGCCAAAGTGACCATGCCCCAATTTGGTCAGAGTCATACTCTCCGTCTTTGAACGTAGCTGGGTTAATGAGGCCATCGCAAGCGTGGCAAGATTTTCTCTTGCGAACCAATTCAGCATATCGAACGAATCGATCATCGTCGAGCAACAGACATGAAACAGGCGCACAAATGTTAAGGAAAAAAGTGTGCCGGGTTGTGCAATGAGGCAAGGCTTACGACCAGCGGTGGTAAGAAATTTTGGCTCCCCACGCTGGACACGTTTCGAACTTTTGTGGCCTAGTTGACCCTGTGATCGAAACCGGCAGACGTCTATTGTTCTCAGATGTTTTCAGATCGATTCGCGCGCACCGCCGTCGCTTGTCCAGGGTGGACACCCAGTCTGGACACGTCTCGAACTCGCCAAGAGAGTCCAGCGTAACTTCCGGATGCGCCGTCATCCGGCCAGAACGAACATGCCGCCCTTGCCAAGTCATTGATGAGGGCTTCGCGACTCGTGATTCGCGTCACTTCGTCGATGACGAGTGAAGTCCAATTCCCGAATCAGACCGAGGGCCGGCCGACGACTATGCTGAACGAGGAATCCGTCGGGACGATCTCCTCCAGTTCGAAGCCCGCATCGCTGAACAGCTTTTCAAACTCGGTCTTCGTTCGCTCCCGGCCTCCGACGCTCGTCATCATGGTGATATCTGTCCATTTTCCGAAGTTAAATTCGGAGGTTTCCGGAATGAGCCATTCGATGAGCATGACGCGAGCCGCTGGCTTTGTCGCCCGTCGAAGTGTTTTTAGGATCAAAAGCGCCGGCTCGTCATTCCAATCGTGGATGATGTTCCGCAGGATATAGGCGTCCGCATCCACGGAGATCTCTTCAAAGAAGTTGCCGGCGACCGGTTTCACCCGCTCGTGCGCGATGGCTGTGGATACCACGCTGGGCTGATCAAAAATGACCCCACAACAGTTGGGGTTGGCATCGAGAATATCGACCAACTGAGCACCGATGCCACCCGCGATATCCGCGATGACGGGGAATCGGCCCCAATCGTAAGCAGCTGTTACGGCGGGCGTCATCGGGGCGGTCATCGAGCGCATGGATTCGTTGAAGACGGCCGACCGCGCGGGATCCTGCCGGAAGTGTTCCCAGATATCGTAACCCCAACGTTCAAAGAGCGCGGTCTTTCCTGTCCGAAGAGTGGCCAGCATCTCGCTGTATCCGTCCCACATACCCATTCCGGGCGCTAACAGTTGCAGGAAGGCCTTTTGTGAGCCTGGAACATCGCTACGGAGGCAGTCGCTCACAGGTGTGTTGGCGAAGACTCGGGGAGAGACCTGCCGGAAGATACCAAGGGTCTCCAGGGCGCGCATCAGGCGAAACACGTTGCCAGCGTCTACCTTAGTTTCAGCGGCGATTACGTCTATGTGCAACGCTCCGTTGCCGAGCACGTCGGAGAGGCCCAGTTCAGCGGCAGCGACGAGACAGCGTCCCTGAGTTACGCCAATGGCCATTCCCATTATCTGTTCCTGCGGGGTGATGCTCGCGGCAGGCTTCGCGACCTCCTGTGTCATAGGTCTCCTTTGATCGACTTGCCCCGCCAGACAACGGACCCGGCGGCAATGTATCGTTGAAACTCCAAGAATACACCCCCACCCCTAAAAACACAAGTCCTGCTAAATCCTGTAAATCCTGTAGCTTTCAGGCCTTCTTAGTAGCGGGCGAATGGTCGGCCATCCGGAAGTTGGCACATAACGACAGTTCTCCTGGTGAACTCTCGTTCCCGAACCACCAGGGCTCAAAACGAAGAGTTTACAGCTTTATGGCGGGTTGAAGTACAGAGTTCGAATCCACGTTGGGGTCGAACAAACAAAGACACAAACGCCGGAAAATCGCTCAAGACTTTCTAATGAAATTAAGAAGATAGGAAGGAGTTCGAGAAGTGATTTTCGGCTCCCCAGGTAGGACTCGAATGCGTGGCGAAGGCGCTGTGCATTTTCCTACTTTGCTCCCCCCCAAACCTCGAATCACCATCAATTCCGAAAACTCCAAAATCCGCTTACCCTAAACCACCCAATAACTTCCAGCTCCACTCAGTTCCGCCAAAAAGCCGCCCCCGCTACTCGCCAAGCTACTCTTTAACCAGAAATGCAAGACCTGCTCAATCACGTCGCCGCCCGCACCCAGCTATTTCTGTCGCTCGATAACCAGCCCCACGCCATCCTCCCCTCCGGCGCCGCCACTCCCATCTACTCCGAGGATTTCTTCACCTTCCTCAACGCAATCGCCGACGAAAAGCAAATCGACATACCCAACGCCGTCAAGCTCGGCTTCGCCCTCCGCAAGCTCGACGCCCAAGCCCACGCCTCCCAACGCGTCCAGTCCGTCCCGCTCCGCACCTTTCAACCCGATCCTCAGACCTTGCTGGTAGACCTCCACGAAAACTTCGACGCCGTGGAGCTCACGCGCAAATCCTGGAAAATCACCTCCAACCTCGACACCCAATTTCTTCGTCCCTCATTGAATCTCCCTCTCCCCACCCCCGAACCGCCCCACCACGATCTGCCAACCTACTTAACCCGGATGTTTCAACTGCAACCCGGACCCGCCCTCGAAATCGCCAATTGGCTCGCCACAGCCATGCTTCCAGATGCGCATCCGCCCATCCTGGTAATCACCGGTGAAGCGCGCGACGAAGCCGCTGAAAAACTCCGCAAGATCATCGACCCCGTCCCGCAGCCGCTTTTCCCGCTCCCCCAAACTGCGGGCCAACTCGGCCAACTCGCGCTAACCAACCGCGTTCTGGCCTTCGCCGCTTACGGCAATATCACCAAATCGAAACAGACCGCGCTCGATAGGTTGCGCAAGGGAATGATGGTTCCGCTCAAAGAGACAAACAAACGCCGCGGCGCCATCTTCACAAAAGTGGCCCGGCCAATCATCATCGCCACGGAAACGAGTGTCGAAATCAGCCGCAATCAGATCAACATCGAAATCAATTACACCGGTCCGGGCGACCATCCGCAAATCCTCGGAGCATTGTTAAACCTGGTCGCCCAAACTCTTCATCGCGCCCATTTGCCCGCTGTTCAAACAATTTGGGAAACGCCCCTCCTGGAATCCCCAAATCCTAGAATCCAATTCGACACTCCAGGCCCATGAGAGGAAAAGGCCAAGCTCCGGCCAAAAAATGGAGTCACCCCACCGCCCGTCTCATAAGATCTTTGACAACTGAAAAACCAAAAGTGGGGCCGACGCCACGTCCGCGGGAAGCCCTAAGGACTCCCTGCCCAGAATCCCAAAAGCGCTACTTGCAACACAGCGCTCCCAATCTCAGTGAATCAACCCAAAGGCCTTATTCATCGCACTGATTACCACCGGCAAAGCGTGCTCAGGCGTCATTGCTCTAATCGTGGAATTGAAGGGTTCGCAGCGGACAGGGCCGTCGTAGTCCGGTTCTTGCAATCCGTTGAGAAATCCCGCCAAGTCGATGATGCCCGTCGCGCATGGCAGTTCCCGTCTTGAATCGACTTGCTGATCCACGGGAATGTTACTTGGAGCATCATTTAAATCGATAGAGACGATGTCTTTGTTTCTCAGCGTCTTCAGGTCAAGCACGGTTTCGCCCGCCGTGTACCAATGCCAACTGTCAAGAACTATGCCAACGTTGGTTTTATGAATGGCCGCGATTAGCTCTTTCATTTCAGCCATTGTATGGACAAAAGGATGCTTCCTGGAAGACCAGAGCGTTTTCGGGGCCACATATTCCAAGCCCAAGCGCAGGTTTTGATCACCCAGAGCCAGCGCGCATTCACTTAACCTTTCCGTGTGTTGGCGAAGATTTTCGAGAAACGTCAAACTGTCGCTGCCTGGTGCTATGTAAGTGCCCGCTCTTGTGACCCCCGCTCGTTGCATGGCCGCCGCTTGTTTGGGAAGCTGTGTAAAATCCTTGCGGAAAGTTACGCCATCCTTGCGAAAATCCACGGACATGTTGGCGCATCCCCACACAAGCTTCTTCTCTTTCAGCAGACCAGCGATCTCATCAATTTCTCCGCTGCCAAGTGTGGCAAGAAAAGCAGCCTGCGGCTCGACAGCCTGGAACCCGTATTTGGCGGCATACTCGATGGCTTGTCGTTGGTCCGCCTTCACACCGACTGCTCCGGGACTCAAGCTGATTTTCATTTTCGTCGTGGCCGCGCTTGCCAGTGGAGCAAGCAAAAGTGAAGATTGCAATACTTGACGTCGTGTAAGTGACATGATCGTTGTTATTCTATCAATCTAAAGTTCGCCGCTTCCGAAGGCAAGTCTGGCCGATGGATCGAGGCGGATATAAAGCTGCCCTAG
>JAYVXT010000485.1:0-5186 GCA_043785065.1 Bryobacterales bacterium
GTTTGCATGAGCATCATCAACTCCCAGGCCACAGCGGAAGCCATGGAACTGGACGGCGTGATACGTGAAACGGTTAAAGTTTTCGTTCTCGACAAACAAGCGCAGGTCTAACGAAGAACCGCAAGGGCACACGATGCAATGACGATGAACTACATACTCCCCCTCGCCGCCCTCCTAAACTCAGGACTCTTCCTGCTATCCGGCCAACCATCCGCTCAACCCGCCATTTTTACTTCGGCGCAAGCCGACGCCGGCCGCGCGGCCTTTGAAAACACTTGCGGCCAATGCCACACCGCCACATTGATGGGACGAAAGGGCGACCCCGGTGAGCTTCCACCCGTCAGTTCACTGTCTGCGGATTATCAGAAATTTATCGGCCCCCGTGGATATGTCGCCCCACTGGCCGGCGAAGGCTTCATTGATCGATGGGGTGCAAAGACAGCGTCTTAGCTCATCGCGCGTTTTCAGGAGACAGTCAGTTCCTTCCCGCCGGAGGGCATGAATAACGAAACAACCGTCAATATCACAGCCTACGTTTTACAGGTAAACGGCGCAAAATCAGGAACCCGGCCGCTTACCAGAAGTACGGATGTCATCGTTCGTTCGATAACCCGATGACGCAAGTTCCGTCAGCAATGCCCTCAGCCTTTAACGTAAGCTAAAAGGCCAGGAGCATCCTTGCAAGCCATCTACCTCCACGGCCCGCAATCCGCATCACTCGGCCAAATCGCCGAACCAACACTAGGCCCCGGTCAAGTCCGCCTACGCGTAGCCATGGTCGGCCTCTGCGGTTCCGACCTCAATAGTTTCCGCGGCAAGAATCCGCTCGTCACCTACCCGCGCATCCCCGGCCACGAAATCTCCGCAACCATTCTGGAACTCGGCCCAGATGTCCCAGGGCAATTCAAGACCGGAGCCCCCGTCGCCGTATCCCCTTATACCAACTGCGGCGAATGTCCATCCTGCCGCCGGGGCCGCTTCAACGCTTGCCAGTTCAATCAAACCCTCGGCGTACAGCGCGACGGCGCACTCACTGAACAAATAGTGGTCCCCTGGCAGCGTCTCGTCTCAAGCAGCATCCTCACTTTGCGCGAACTCTGCTTGGTGGAACCACTCACCGTCGGGTTCCACTCAGTCTCAAGGGGCCGCGTTGCAAGTGGCGAATGGGTGGCTGTCCTTGGTTGCGGAACCGTGGGGCTTGGCGCAATCGCATGCGCATCCAGCCGCGGCGCACAGGTTATCGCAGTCGATCTTGACGACGGCAAACTCGACCTGGCCAAACAGGCGGGAGCAGCACACATAATCCATTCGAAAAACGAATCCGTGCTGGAACGCCTGCGCGAACTAACCGGCGGCGGCGGGCCCGACGTTATCATCGAAGCCATCGGTCTGCCCGATACATTCCGTCTAGCCGTCGAGGCTGTCGCCTTCACCGGCCGCGTCGTCTACATCGGCTACGCCAAGGAACACGTTTCCTACGACACGCGTCTGTTCGTGCAAAAAGAGCTCGACATCCTAGGGTCCAGAAACGCAACAGTAGATGATTTCGTCGCGGTGGTAAAGGTGCTGGAAGCCCGCCAGTTCCCGCTCGACGCCACAGTATCGCACGTGGCGCCTCTATACGCAGTCCCCGAAGCGCTAGCCAACTGGGACCGCGACCCGGCCAGCGTCCGCAAAATCCTGATTGAGGTTCATAAGGGGAATCAGTGAGTCTGTGTGGTTGTAATCGCCGGGGTTATATTAAAGTTGCATCGGCGCCGATTTGAATTGGCTGGGCAGCGGCTGGCTACCTGAAGTATTTAGGCATGCGAACAAAATCTATTAAAAAAGTGGTGCCGCGCGGACTGGCCGCCCGGTAAATCCGGCATCGAAACGTTTGCCGCTGCGCCACATCCTTTCCCATAAGTTCTCTTTGCCAAAACGGATGGAGGAACGGATTCAGACTGCGAGAGGAATGGGCAAGAAATGGGAAGGATTGTGATGCCGTTTCAACGACGTCTTTTCCTAAAAAGAGGATAGATTCAATTCTGAAGGAGCAATGATGCAGAAGAGTAAACTACAGCAACTTACCGGGGGAGACGACGATAAGCCCGATCTCTTCAAAGCGCTTCAAGAACAGATGGGTTTGAAACTTGATTTGAATAAGAATGTCCCTTCCGAATTCCTGTTAGTCGATAACATACAAAAACCTTCAAAGGATTGATCAGTGCTTGGCGGCTACAATCTCATGAAAGTCATTTTTCGGTTTCTGCGGTTTTAGAAAACCTTGAAACCAGAGCAACGGTCGAAGAAATCATGGAGTGGTTTGACGCTACACGTGAAAGGTGATTGAGGTGCTTGAATTTGCGGCCCGCAAACTTGCTGCGCCACTGACCATCGCAGAAATCACAGTGTCGCAAAGGCGCCGCCGAGCAAGCCGGATTTGACCTATTGCCTACGACAGACAAGAACAGGCGGCGCAGCCACCTGGGATCGTCAATCATCAACTTGCGCAATCTGTGCCGCCAATCGCCTGAAAGCTTCGTCTGCCTCACGAGGATGCAAAGCCGTAGGAGGCGCCAAAATACGTTGCGCCAAAGCTCGCCAAGGCCCGCCTGTCATGTCATTCGGTCCACGGTGCGAAAGGCCCAGCAACCAATTGCTTGCTGCAGGATAATTGAACTTTTCGCGCGCGCGCGATTCTTCTTCCTCTACCCATTCGGCGATTTGTTTCAGCCATGGGCCACGATCCTGTATGCGTTCGAGCTGGACGGCCAACAATAGGATTGCGAAGGCAAGTAATGGAGGATCTTCGCGCCGGTTTCCCGAATAAGTAAGGAACCGCCACGCTAGCAAGCTGGCGGCCGCTTGCGCCACGGGTTCCCCCAAACTGATTGCGCTGGAAACGAAACGGACTAACCACTCATCCAGTGATCGCTGCGACGCTTGACCCATCAAATCAGCACAGACGAACAATCGCATCCAATGGCCACGCGGTCCCGCTCACTCGGGCTCCAACTCGAATCGCTCGGGTTCAGCACAGCTGGCCAACTCCAACACATTCCACAACTGGTAGCCGCTTGCTGCAACAACCCCCGTCTCCCAGATCGCCTGCAACAGAAAGAAGCACTCAACCTCCCCTTCGCCATAGTCTGCTTCCGCTATGTCGCGAAGCATCCGTCCATCGCTGAAACAGCGGAACCAACGCTCTCTCATTGGGATGTAGCGGCGCCAGTAACTGTTTAATCATCTCCTGCTCATGCTCCATTCGCCACCAAGATACTTTAGTTCTTCTTACTTGGATCGCCAGTCGCTGGTGGCGCGTGATCCTCTTTGGAAGGTGGGCCTAACAATTTAAGGAAGATAGGCTTCAGGGCATCCGCCCATACCTGATGTCCCGGCAACGCAAGATGGAGTTTGTCGGCATTCATCATGCCTGGAAGAAGAACGCCCGTCTCGTCCGCTAACTTTCCGTTGATGTTCAAAAAACGAATCTTGTTGCCATCCGTTAGTTTTTCCAACTCAGCGTTGATCCGATTGATAATCGGCATCACCGCCCTATTGTCATTGCGCGGGAAAATTCCGGTCACAACAATGACCGCCGCCGGAGCCTTCGAGCGCATGCGGCGAATCACGGACTCCAGCCCCTTTTTAATATCGGCAACCAAGGCGTCGCCATCTCCGTCCGGTTTTGCGTTGCCTAAGTTGTTCGCACCGGCAAGCAGCACGATCACTTTGGGATGGACTCCGTCCAACTCGCCGTTTTCCAACCGCCACAAAATGCTTTGGATTCGATCCGTCCCCATCCGAAATTAGCCGCGTTCCATCCGAAGAAGTTTTGCGCCCAATTCGCGAGAAATGGTGGATAGCCAATGGCGCCCCAGCGGCGGGTATGGAATCGCCTTCAAAATAGATTTCAATGTCGCACTTGCGGGCCTTTTCCAGTAACTGTTCGCGAGCTGCGGCTGAGTTTGGGTCCGTGCGTTGAGCAGGCCGGTCCGCCTGCGCTTGCGCCCTACGGAATACCAACAAGAGCAATAATGCAATTCGACAGCGCGGGTGCATTGTAATTTTAGCGGGCCGCCGATTGACTCGGTGGCGCATGCTTGATCATCTTGTTCGCCCAGGCGATGAAGTACTTCATGTTCGACCGGTCTTCATGTCCGCCATCGTGCTGGCGCCAAGCCAACTCGCCATCCGTCAACCCTGTATTGACCGGGGGCATTTTGGCGAGCTTGTACTCGTTTTTGTCACCGATGTCCTTGACCCCGAGCAGACGAAATACGGGACCCGCGGCAACGGTAGCCATGTAACTGCCCTGTTGATCAAGCCAGTTGGCATCTCCCTTTTCGGGGATTCCATAACTGATGAAAGTGGGGCGCGGAGCACAAAGCGCGATCAGTTGATGCGCGTCGACCGGGATATCGCCGGCGTTCTTGCTGCCAAACGATGCATCGGAGGACCCGTACTTCAGGAAGTTTCCAGCCATCCAGTGATACTCGCCGGATCCCGTCAAATTTTCGACGGCTTCTCCGAAATTGCGACGATGCAGCTTGGCGCCGCCTTCGCCGGATGAGCCAACCAGCGCCAAGGCGAACTTTGGTTCGAACGCCAATGCCACCAGAGCCGCTTTGCCATAGCGCGAAACGCCCTCAATGCCGACTTTTTTCGAGTCCACGGCGGAGTCGGTTTCAAGGTAATCGAGGCCGCGCGCGGCTCCCCAAGCCCATGCCCGCAATGCACCCCAATCGTCCGGTTTTCGAGGTTGCCCTTTGTTAACCAGGCCGATGATTCCCTTGGTCAGCCCAGCGCCATTGTCAGCTTGAATGCTTCGAGGCACGATGGACGCATACCCCCAGCCCGCGGCAATCAGTTGCTCGTTTGAAGGCGGATCATTGAATTGAATGCGGGGAGGCGCGGCTGCGGCGGCTGATCCGGCGGGTGCGCCTGGACGGACTGGCGAAGGGTCACCCGGAAGCCCCCCGAAGCCGAACATCATCAAGACAGGGACCGGACCCTTCGCGTTCGTGGGAGTTACCAAGACCATTTCAATGTCCACATTAATGCCCGGATACGAG
The DNA here is from genome assembly GCA_043785065.1 of Bryobacterales bacterium. Taxonomy (GTDB): domain Bacteria; phylum Acidobacteriota; class Terriglobia; order Bryobacterales; family Bryobacteraceae; genus JANXSF01. The sequence continues at coordinate 5,058 of JAYVXT010000485.1, forward strand.
GAGTTGTCCACATGGCCAACCAAGCGCTTGCCAACGATCGGAATTCCCGCCAATTCGCGATTGACCTGCTCTGTCGCAGTCCAGCTAACCTTGGGGACGTTCATCGGTACTCTGCCGATCACCTCGCGT
>JAYVXT010000486.1:0-5182 GCA_043785065.1 Bryobacterales bacterium
CCACTATCCACGATAGAGGCAAAAACCTCCGCCTGGGGACGATTGCCATTGATTTTATAATACGAACCACCCGTATAGTATTCCACCACCGGACGCGTCCAAGTCTGATAAGCTTCCAGCCGCTCGCCGATCACCGCGCCCCGGTCATCTTCGCGGTGAAGGAGTGTTGCGCCGTCGTCGTCGCAAACCCCAGCCGTATTGGGCGGCGAGTTGAGTACGTTGTAGATGCGGCCGCATTGCGAACAGCTTCTGCGCGCCGACATCCGTTGAATCAGCAGGTCTCCCGGAACATCCATGTGAAGCACCAGCGGTTCGGGCCTTCCGGTCCGTGCCAGGAATTGCGAAAGAAACTTCGCCTGGGCCACCGTCCGCGGATAGCCGTCAAGCAGGAAACCCTGCCGGCAATCCGGGTCTGAGAGACGCGTTTCAAGCATCTTTTGAACCAGCAAATCATCCACCAGCTTGCCCTGGTTGATCACCTTTTCGGCTTCCATGCCGAGCGTGGTTTTGTTCTCAATTTCCAGACGGAACATATCGCCCGTGGAGATCGCGGGAATGCCCAACCATTGCTTAAGCCGGGAAGCCTGCGTTCCCTTGCCGCTGCCTGGCGGACCAATGAGCAACACTACCAAAACACCCCTCCAAACCGTCTCTTACTCCCAAATTCAAAAAGAACCAGGAGGCCTTAACCTTATCGGCGGAATCAACCTCGCAAATAGGAGTAAGTCATCACGATTAATCCAATGACGGACGCTAGGAAGATACTGTGCCGCAATGTGAAGCGGAAAAGCTTAGCCTCATCCTCGGGCTTCATCCCAGTGGCGGCGGCGGCCACTGCGATGCTTTGCAGACTGATCATCTTGCCCATCACGCCCCCGCTTGAATTCGCGGCGGCCATCAGCACCGGATCAAGGCCAAGCTTGTTCGCGGTCACAACTTGGAGATTCCCAAACAACGCGTTGGCCGAGGTATCGCTGCCGGTTAGAAAAACGCCCAGCCATCCTAGGAGGGCTGAGAAGAAGGGGAACAAGGAGCCGGTGGCGGCGAAGGCCAGACCCATGGTGGCCGTCGCTCCACAGTAATTCAACAGAAAGGCAAGGCCAAGTACGCTAGCGATCGTAAGAGTCGGCAATGCCAGTTGCTTCAAAGTTGTCTTGACTATTCCGCGGAATTGCCTAAAGGAAACGCCCAGCAACAGCGCCGACAATAAGGCAGCCAGTAACGTGGCCGTGCCCGATGCCTGCAGCCAATTGAAGGTATAGCGGGCCGCATAGGGCGCAACCTTGGCCACAACCGGCGGAGCCTGTTCAATCATGTTGTGAAGGCCCGGCCATAGAATGATTTGAGTGACTTTGTTAAGTTGCGCCTTGGCGGCGGGTTGCCCCCAAATTAACACGAAAACTACAAGCAGCAAATAAGGTAGCCAAGCCTTGAATACTTCGCCTGCCGGATGAATCTTGCGTACGATTACGGTCGAAGATTCACCTTCCAGTTGAAAGGAATCCGCCGGTTTCCAAAGCTTCAATAAAACCACCAAGGATCCGATGGCGGCAAGGGAACTGGTGATGTCCACAAGATCGGGGCCAATGTAGTTGGAGACCAAGAACTGAAATCCGGCAAAGGCCCCACCGCACAATAAGGCCGCGGCCAGAACGCCTTTTAAGCCACGGAATCCACCCATCACCCAAACCAAATAGGAAGGTACGAAGAACGCAACAGGCGCACAGATTTGACCTACCGCGGCACTCAACTGTTTGACCGGCAAGCCGGTAATACCGGCAAGGGTGATCACCGGGATTCCGATCGACCCGAACGCCACCGGCGCTGTGTTAGCAAGGAGGCAAATCCCAGCCGCATAAAAGGGAGAGAAGCCTAAGCCAGTGAGCATCGCCGCTGCAATGGCCACGGGGCTGCCAAATCCCGCGGCTCCCTCGATGAATGCCCCAAAGGCGAAGGCGATTAGGAGAGCTTGCAGGCGTCGATCAGTAGTAAGGCCGCCGATCGAATCCTTAATGATTTCGAACTTCCCTGTTTCAAGCGTGATGCGGTAGAGCAGGATCGCCGAGAAAACGATCCAGCTAATAGGCAACAGGCCAAACGCGGCGCCATAGGCGATGGAAGAAATAACCATCGAAACAGGCATGCCATAAAGGAACAAAGCCACAAGCGCCGCCGTTGCCAGGCCCGAAAGAGCCGCAATCCAAGCTGGCTTTCGCAGCACTCCCAGGAGAATCAGCAAGGTAAAGATGGGAGCAGCCGCAAGCAGGGCCGAAAGGCCAAGCTGGCCGTCAATGGGAATGTAATTTTGGCGCCACATGTTGAACTGACAACGTTATGGGAATGTTGGGGGGCAAGTCAAGCGGTGCGGCAAAGAAAAAACCGGTTGAGTTCTCGCCTATTGGGCTTCAACCGGTTTCTAGTAGGTTATGAATCTTCCTAGCTAACGTGCCTGAGCTTCGTCACACGGCCAACCTCAACCCATTCCACGATGTAAATATCGCCTTTATGATCGATGATGCCTCCGTGCGGGCTAACGAACTTGCCAGGGGGGAAATTGTCGCGAGTCTTCACGCGCAAAGCCCTCCAGTTTTCCGGCCCTTCTCCTAAGTGGGCGATCAACTGGTTTTTTTCGTCGAACAACGTGATGCGCGCAGCCAGATCCGGAATTAGCATCTTTCCGTTGCGGATGCTGAAATGGCAAGGCAAGTTGGTGTTGCCGACAAAGTGCGAGTGCCTTCCGTCAAGCGTGAAATATTGCAACCGGTTGTTGGAACGATCAGCGACGCAAACCATCGGAGTCTTGCCGCGTTCGTCGATGATGATGCCGTGAGGCGAATTCAGTTGGCCTGGCTCTTTACCCTTGCCGCCGCCAAAGGTGCGGATGAACTTTGCATCCTTGGTGTATTGGTTGACGAAGCTGGAACCGTACCCGTCACCAACGTAAATATCGTCGTTGGGAGCAATCGCCAAGTTGGTGGGAGTGTACTTAATCTTGACTTCCTTGCCATCCTTATTTTTTGTCAGTTTTTGATATTCGGAAGATTCATCGGGGTACCCGATTTCCCAAACTTTGTCCCCTTTCAAATCGGTCTTAACGACTACACTCCGCTTGGTGTCGCACATGTAGAGGTACTCCTGGCTGCCTTCCTTACGGATGTGCAGTCCATGAGCGCCGCCCTTGAATTCCTTACCAAAGGAGCGGACGAATTTGCCCTTGCCGTCGAAGACGACCATGGAATCGTCACTCCTGCTGTCCTTGTTCACGGTGTGGTGAATGTAGATGTTGCCTTGCGCATCTTCCACAATGCCGTGGCAGTTACCGTAGGAGATATCGGACGGAAGTTCGCCCCAATCGTGAATGACTTCGTATGTAAATTGGGCTTCGCCGACAACCGGCAAACGGTCTCCGGACTTGCCGTTACCGCCCATGATATAGGGTGCTCCGATTGAGGCGGTTGAGGCTGCTAGAAAGCCTCTGCGTGTGGTGCTCATTGTCTGTCGCTCCTCGAAATACTTTCCGAGTTTATTGTGGCCGCAAGCGGGGGCTGTCGTCAAGGGCGGCCGCGCGAGCCAAGAGTGTGCGAACTGAAAATGATGAAAGACTTTCTATGAAAATGCGGCTCCAAGATTCTGAAGAGGTCACAAGGACATTGACAGTCTGGCCAGGGGGCCAGCCGCGGAACAGGGGTTCCGCCCCACCGCCCATTGGCCATGGCTGCCGTTGAAAATGCCGTGCGTTTGGCCGTTGCGGAGAATGTGACCATCGGACTTGGGTCCGATACATCGGTGTATCCCTATCCACGAGCAGCCGAAGAGTATGGCGAGCCGGGACATCGGTGGATGCGGCACTGCTTGGAATTGCCGATCGGCTTGGCACGCTTGCGGCAAGCTGGCTGACGTGGTCGCGGTTCCAGGGAATCCGCTGAATGACATTCAACTTACCGAGCACGTCCTTTTCGTGATGAAGGATGGAGAGATATTCCGGAAGGACAGGCGCTAATTTGTCCCGGTTCCGGCTGCAAACTCGAAAAGGCCTTATTGGGACAACGTGAAATTCACGTCAATCGCCCTTGCACTTCCACCGGATTTCCATTCAAAAGGGTTGGCCGGTACACCCACTGCTTTACAGCATCTTGTGCCGCCGGAATCAAAAGCGGGTGACCGGAAACAACTTGAAGCCAGATGATTTTGCCATCAAGCCCAATCACAGTATTGAACCGTACCGTCCCTTGAATACGCGCCTGCTTTGCCAGCGGCGGATAAGCAGGCCGAGGCTGCTCAACCAAATTCGCCTGCTGCACGTTACCACCAACTTGGACCCGACCAGAGGAACCCGGCGGCGATGGGGATGGCGGCGGCATGCTCATCGTGGAACTCCCGTTCGTTCCCTTAGCCTTCTTAGTCTCAAGCGTTTTTACCACCATTTCATCGGCCAGCTTTATCTCGGCGCGGTAAGCATCCGCCGGCTCTTGAATGTCCGCCTTCTCCCGATGCATCAAGTTAAGGTATGCCATCGCATCGTCATATTGCGGATCAATTTCAATCGCCTTCTCCAACTTGGCGATGCCATCATTCACAATGGCCCAGTTCTGATTGGCCACATCGAAGCGCACGCTTGGCGGCAACGGCCCCGGATCTTCCTGCTTCATGCCTGCTTTCTTCCGCGCCTCCATGCGTACCGGAAAAGCCTTCGACCAACCAATCACGCCTAGCTTATAGTAGGCCGTCTTGTCATTTGGATCCAGCGTCAATATCCGCTCATACCAGGCTTTTGCTTCCTCGAGTTTTTTCTGGTTATAGCTAAGGCTCGCCAACGACTGCAGCGCGATTTTATTGGTGGGATCAAGCGCCAGAACACGCTGGAACTCATGCTCGACATTTGCGGCACGGGTCAGATTCTCAGGCGTATCCGCGCCAGGGATCCACTGCGCCAGGTATGCCATACCAAGGTACAGATGTGGCGTAATCGCATTTGGAGCGGCATTCGAGGCCCTTTCGAAAGCCGTAACAGCTTCGGCGTACTTGCCTTGTTTGAAGTCTCGAACACCTTGGTTAAGAATGTCGCGGCCATCGTCTTGTGCGAGCTCCGTGTCCTTCCGGCAAGCGTGCGTGACTACAGTTCCCAATAGCTGATAAGTTGTGTCGAAGGCGGGAGGCCTTAGCAACTTATGGCAGACTCATC
>JAYVXT010000487.1:0-15817 GCA_043785065.1 Bryobacterales bacterium
ATTTCAAAGTTGTAGACGGAACTCTGCAATTCGTCGTTATATCGAACATCGCGATACTTGAAACCAGGAGCCCAGGCAATGTCGTAAACGCTTTCCACACCTTGCAGGAATGCTGTTAACCGTTCCAAACCGTAGGTGATTTCCGCCGGCACAAGTTCCAAGTCGACGCCGCCGCATTGCTGGAAATAGGTGAACTGGGTGACTTCCATACCATCAAGCATCACCTGCCAACCGATGCCCCAGGCGCCCAAAGTCGGCGATTCCCAGTTGTCTTCCTCCAGCTTCAGATCGTGCTTGGAAAGGTCGATGCCGATGGCTTCCAAGCTGCCCATGTACTGCTCCAGCACGTCGGCCGGAGTGGGCTTTAGGATCACCTGCAATTGTTGGTGCTTGTAGAGGCGATTAGGATTATCGCCATAGCGGCCATCGGCGGGCCTGCGGCTGGGCTGCACGTACGCCACTTTGTAGGGCTTCGGCCCGAGCACGCGGAGGAACGTTTCAGGACACATGGTGCCCGCGCCGACTTCCATGTCGTACGGTTCTTGAATAATGGCCCCGCGTTCGGCCCAATATTGTTTTAGCTTGAACAGCGTTTGTTGGTATAGGTCCATTGCAAAAATTTACAGGGATTCCAGAATCGGAACGGTAATTAGACGGCGTTCAACGTGGCTTTCAATCAACCGCACCATTTGACGGCGAAGGTCGGCGCCAAGCGCGCGCCCAGCGTCAATAGGGACAATTTCAACAATCGGTTTTCGCGCCATTTCCCGCACCAAGTTCAACGAATCCTCACTCACTCTCAATTCCGGAAGAAACCCGGATAACTTCACGGCCCAGAAGCTGAAGTAGTTCACTGCCAGCCAGGGCCCATTGGCCGGATGGGTGCGCAGTTGGGTTACCACTGCGCTGAGCAAACGGAAAAACTTTTCGTTCTCTTCATGTGGCGGCAGCAGGTGCTCTGAAACTTCAGCCAGAAAATCAAGCGCCACACTCATCGCATAATCGCCGGCCAAGCCGAAGGGACTGGCAAGCATCTCACAACTGTTCAACCGCGCAAGCTCTGAGTTTTCCCGCTGATAGTAATCCATGCGGACTAACGAGAGCCGTTCCAGACCTGCTCCAAACGGGCTTTTCGGTTTGCGGGCGCGCTTGGCGACACCGCGCATTTTGCCTTCATCCTTGGTGAAAAAGCTGACGATGAGGTCGGCTTCCCCAAAAGGGTACGTTCGTAAAGTAAAGGCTTCGCTGGACCGTGCTGGCAACGGGACTTGAGCCTGTAATTGGAGTCTAAAAGATTAGGGTATCACAGGCGGGTGGGGATCATTTCGGGTGGGCGATAATGCTGTCGACCGAACAGGTTCAGTTGATGTGATCGAAATAGAAACGCCAATCGTCGTTAACACGAGCTTGCCACCGCTCCGACCGTCCGTCGAACCTTTTTGCACGAAGAGACGGATGCTGAACGTCTGGCGATAGGAAGCTCGTTTGTTTGATGAAAGCCCTTTGGACCGCGAGTGGCGCGGCGGCTAATTCAGCGATAGCACGTTCCGTGAGCTCGACACGCATGATCGACTATTTCTGTTAAGCACTCTGTTTCACGAGGATTAAGACGAACTTTTGCTGGTTCTTCGACTTTTTGAAGCCAGTCATCAATGAACTCCCACAATTCTTCGAGTTCAGATTTTACAGCGGTCAAAGTCTTTTCCCTGGAAGGGTACTTTGCCCCCCACTGTCATTTTCATCAAAGTAGATTTGCAAATAACTCGTGATGGTTCTTTGCTTCAAAGCTGTTCACCTCCCGCCCTTCTTTGGATAGCTACCAAATTAACTCGTCAAGAAAAAATCCTCCATCTACTGGCCTCGCGCCGTATAACCCTCTATAATGCCCTTTTCCCCTAAAAACTCGAAATGTTCCTTTACGCCCTAACTATCTTCCTCTCAGCCTTCCTACTTTTCCAGGTTCAACCGATGATTGCCAAGATCATTCTGCCGTGGTTCGGCGGGTCGGCGGCCGTCTGGAACACCTGCATGCTTTTCTTCCAAGCCGCGCTGTTAGCGGGCTACGGTTATGCCCATTGGATCGTTCAAAAGCAGCGGACCGAACGGCAGATTAGAATTCACAGCATCCTGCTGGGCTTGAGTGTGCTGGCGCTGCCGATTCTGCCGGGCAACAATTGGAAACCAAGCGGGACGGAGAATCCTTCCATCGCGATTCTGGTGCTTTTGTTGGCCACCATCGGATTACCTTATTTCCTTCTATCTACGACAAGCCCACTGTTGCAGGCTTGGTATACACGCCAATTCAAAGGGGCGATTCCTTACCGTTTATTTGCACTTTCCAACTTCGCGTCTTTATTGGCGTTGCTGAGCTACCCGCCGCTAGTGGAGCCGAACTTCAGCGCCAAGATACAAGCCTACGGCTGGTCGGTCGCTTATGCGGTGTTTGTAGCGCTCTGTATTTTCACCGCTTGGAGGAGCAAAGATGCGGTCTTCGAAAGTCAAAATGACGAAGGCTATGTAAATGCCACGCCGCCTTCGATAGGGGACCAACTGATGTGGATGGGCTTGGCGGCGTGTGCGTCTATCTTGTTACTGACGGTGACCACGCACCTGACACAGGACGTCGCGGCCATTCCGTTTCTTTGGTTGATTCCGCTGGTCCTCTATTTGCTGACGTTCATCCTTGCCTTTGAGACCTCGAAATTTTACTTCCGTCCGGTTTTTCTTCCTTTGGCGTTCCTATCGCTAGGGTTGGTTTCTTGGATGTTGAAACCGGATCGCGCGAGTTGGCTGCCGTCGTGGTTCATTGATCCGTCGGATTGGGGCATGCCCAGGATGATCGCCGGTTACTCCGCTGCGATGTTCTTCATGGCATTGGCTTGCCACGGGGAACTGGCGCGGTTGAAGCCGCATCCGCGATATTTGACAAGCTTCTATTTCATGCTTTCGGTTGGTGGCGCGGTGGGTGGGACGTTCGTCGGGTTGATCGCACCGAACCTATTCAACGCTTATTATGAGTTCCCCGGTGGACTGGCGCTGACGGCAATTCTGTTGTGCCTTGCGATGGTTCGCGGCGAGGAAGAATGGATTGAGCAAAGCAAGCTTCGCATGGCGGGGCTGGCTGTAGTTGTCCTTTGTTTAGGCGCTTTCATGGTGCAGTTGGGACGCGTGGTGCGCTACGAGCTGGTTGGCTATCGAGTGGTGATGCGAAATTTCTACGGGCAGATTCGCACGGAGGAAGAGAACGGAATCCGCAAGTTGATGCACGGTGTGATCAACCATGGGCAGCAGTATTTGGCTCCTGACAAGCGGCGGCTGATCACTAACTACTACTGCCCCGAATCGGGCGTTGGCAAGCTGATGCTTTCACGCAAGCCTGGCATGGCGCAGCGCGTTGGGATTGTGGGACTGGGCACGGGTAACCTTACGGCTTATGGCAAGAAGGGCGATTCCTATCGTGTCTACGAAATCAATCCGCAGGTTATTGAGCTTGCTAATTCCGAGTTCAGCTATTTGAAAGACGCCGAACAGCCAGTGGAGATTGCCTTGGGCGATGCGCGGCTTTCTCTGGAACGAGAGCCTATTCAGAACTTTGACGTATTAACCATTGATGCGTTCTCTGGGGATGCCGTGCCGGTTCATCTGCTGACAAAGGAGGCGTTCGCTCTTTACTGGAAACACATGAAGCCGAATGGCGTGCTGGCTGTGCATATTTCCAATAAATATTTGGAATTGAAGCCAGTGATTGCGGCCAGTGCGGAAAGCGTTGGGAAAAAGGGTTTGGTGATTGATTACGATGAGTCGGATGATCCGGGTGAAGTTTGCTTTGGTTCCACCTGGGTATTGGTGATGGCGAAAGAGACCGCGGACGGGTTGACTAATTTGGTGCGGCAAGGGGAGTTTCTAAAGCCTGACCCGAACTTCCGAACGTGGACAGACGGGTTCTCGAATATGTTTGGGATATTGAAGAGATAGCTTAAATTTAGTTTGGGTCGACTTTGATCAAAAGCAAAGTTACCTGTTCCGCCGAGCCTTCCTTCACTTCAATCCTGCCCCCGTCATTTTGGAAGCGGCGCATGAAGTCGGGGTCCGTATAGTTGTCGGCCATGATTTCCGTCCATGCATACACGCGATACGTACCAGGCGCGAGACCTGGTACGTGGAATTTGCCATCAGCGTCGGTAGTGGCTGTTTTGATCAGGTAAGGCTGCATGGGCTGGGCGGGGTCGGGCAAAATCGTCACGGGCCGGCCGACTGCTGGGTGCTCCCCTTCTTTAACCGTGCCGTTCAAGGAACCTGCTTTTTCGCCTAGAATTATTTCCAGCTTTGAGCCCGTTGCGGCGCTGCTTAAGTCGACCCCAGTTAATGTGACATCTTGGGAATCGAGCCGGACTGATTTGATGTACGTGTCACCTAGACCGGACATTCCCAAGGTGAAAGGTTCACGAGAGGCGCCTTCAAGTTTGAAGCTCCAATCGTCATTCACTTCCGTTTCTACTTCAGCCAGGGAGAGGCCGCTTAACGGCTTGAGCGTAACCCAAACCCGGCCGAGGTCAGCTTCCTTGCCGGATTCACTCTTCACAATTCCAGTGAGTGTTACGGGTTCGGCGCAAAGGATACTGACGTTATCCATGTGGCCGCTGGACACCGTCACCAAACTTTTACCTAGCAATGCTTCGTTCTTCCGATCAGAACGGATGATGACGGCCTGATAGGCGGCGGGTTGAACGTTGAGCAGTTCAAATGTGCCGTCGGCGCGAACGGAAGTAGACATGCCCATGCCATTGTTCATCAGAACTGCATTGCGGTCGGCAGGCAGAAGACTGACCCTCATGCCACGCTTCTTTGCCTCTTCGGTGGCGGCAACGCCTGTCACCTTGCCCCTTATGCGGAATGTGGGTGAGCGGCCTAATTGAAAGCTCAGGCCGGTGATTTCTCCTCCTGCCGGGAGTTGAATCAATGAGCCGCTGGTTGAATTGATCGACCCTGGGTAGAACGTTGGAACATAATCATCAGGGGTCATTTTCTCTACTTGTCCGCGCGGGGGGCCACCGCCAAATCCACCTTGCGGACGAAAACCTCCTCCTGGTCCGCCTCTTCCGCCTGAGGCAGTAGCCATTACCAGATAGTTGCCCGAAGGTAGGTTAAAAATGCGGAAGTCGCCAAGGTCGTTGGTGGTGGCGGAGGACGTGATTGCAGCTTGGCGCCGTCCGCCAATGGCCGTTACGCGAAGTACGCTAACTTGGACGCGTTGCATTGGCTCATTATCCGTATCGAGTACTTTGCCGGCAATGGCGCCTTGGGGAACCAATTTGACGTCGATGCCTGTGAGAGCTTGCCCACCCGCAACCTCAATCGTGGATGACCGGCCTGGGGGGCTGTAGCGTTGCGGTATAAAACCGTTTTTCTCAACATTGATTTGATAGCTTCCCGCCGGGAGAGTATCGAATGCGAACTTACCGTCAGGGCCTGTTGAGAGTTGGCGGGAAGCTCCGCCTCCGCGGCTAAAGGAATTAATGGTCACGCTGACTTTCCGCAGCGGCTCCATGGTCTGGGAATTGACTACCCGGCCTTCTAATCGGGCGGTTGCGGGATCCACAGTCTTTTGTTGGGCGAAGAGGGAGGTTGCGGCCATAAAAATTAAAATTCGCATAGATGTTCTCTTTATAAACGCACCGCCCTTCGAAATGTTACGGCTCTGTCCGCTTTGAGTTGGGCAACGCCGCAACATTTGATCTTCTTGATAAATAGGTTAAACCTGCTTCAATGCCTGATCAAGGTCCCAAAGGATATCCTCTATATCCTCAATCCCAACCGACAGCCGAATCATATCGGCTTGTACGCCGGCTGATTGCTGCTGGTCGGCGCTTAGTTGCTGATGAGTAGTGGAGGCTGGGTGAATGACCAAACTACGGACATCACCGACATTGGCCAAATGAGAGAACATTTTGAGCGCATCGACAAACTTCTTGCCCGCCGCGTAGCCGCCTTTGACGCCGAAACTGAAAACCGCGCCGGCGCCCTTGGGCATGTATTTCCTAGCAAGCTTATAATACGGGCTGGACTTAAGGCCGGGGTAGGCGACCCACTTCACTTTCGAATGTCCTTCCAAGTGCTTGGCAACGGCCAAGGCATTTGAAACGTGCCGTTCCATGCGCATGCCGAGAGTTTCCACGCCTTGAATGAATAAGAAGCTATTAAAGGGACTCAGGCAAGGACCCAGGTCGCGCAGACCTTCCACGCGCGCTCTAAGAATGAACGCAATGTTGCCAAATACTTCCGCGAAGTTCATGCCGTGATAGGCAGGTGAAGGCTGGTTAAGAATTGGGTGGGCGCTCTTCTTCCAATCGAAGTTGCCGCCTTCGACGATGACGCCTCCAATTGAATTGCCGTGGCCGCCGATGAACTTGGTCATGGAATTCAGGACAATATCGGCGCCATGTTCAATCGGCCGGCACAAATAGGGCGAAGCGAAAGTGTTGTCGATCACGAGGGGTAGGCCGGCATCATGAGCAATCTTTGCTACTGCGGAAATGTCGAGGATATTGCCACGAGGGTTGGAAAGAGTTTCGGCATAGATAAGCTTCGTTTTCGGCGTGATCGCTTTTTTGAAATTCTTCGGATCATCGGGCTCAACAAGGATCGTGTTCAGGCCCATGCGGCGGAAGCTGACATCGAACTGAGTGTAGGTACCTCCGTACAGGGTGCTAGAGGCAACCATATCATCACCCGATTCCATCAGTGAGTTGATGGTTAGCAATTGGGCGGATTGTCCACTGGCGACGGCGAGGGCCGCGACGCCGCCTTCGAGCGAAGCGATCCTCTCTTCAAGAGCCCCAGTGGTTGGGTTCATGATTCTGGTGTAGATATTGCCGAATTGCTGCAAGCCAAACAGCGCGGCAGCATGATCGGAATTCTCGAAAGTGAAGGAGGTGGTCTGGTAAATTGGCACTGCGCGGGCTCGGAGTGACGTATCAGGGTCGTAACCGGCGTGCAGTGCACGGGTGTTAAAGCCCAGGGGGCGTTCGATTTTTTTGTCAGACATACGGCGCTATTTTAACCAATCGTCAAGTTGCTCGCTGACAAAATTGTCGTCGTTCAAATGGGGATAGGCTCGATAGACGCGATCAATTTCCTCGAATTGTCCTGGAGAGAGGGTTTCGTGGGGATCAAGGCACCAGTTTCCTTCAAGCAAGCCTTGCCGGCGCAGCACTTCGTGAATGCCCGCGATGCAGCCGCGGAATTGGTTGGCGGCGTCGAAGAAGGCGGAGTTGGCGTCAGTGACTTGGGCGGCAAGGGTGAGAGTTTTGTGATTGATGGATTTCTGCTGGATCAAGTTGGAATGCATTTGCACTGCTTTCTTGGTCCATACGGCCCAGTGGCCTAATAGGCCGCCACGAATTCGATATGTCTTGCCGCCGAATTCAAATGGCGTGAGCAGATCGACGACTATAGAATCATCATTGCCTGTGTAAAGGGCAATTTCGTCCTTGCGTCCGGAGTCGGCAACGGCGCGAATCACATCCAATGTTTGATAGCGATTGAATGGAGCAATCTTTATGGCCACTACATTCTTGATCTGACAGAAGCGACGCCAGAATTCGTATTCAAGCAGGCGTCCCCCGACGGATGGCTGCAAGTAAAAACCAATGACAGGAAGGATGGCGGCGATTTCCTCAGTATGTTCCATCAGCTTGCGCAGGTTGGCGTTCGGAAGTGCGGACATGCTGAGCAGCACTGCATGGTAGCCAACCTCGCGGGCGATTTGAGCTTCGCGGATTGCTTGAAGAGTCATGCCGCTTACACCGGCGATGGCGATTACTTTCTTGCCCCGCAATTCGTCTTGGGCGAGTTCGAGCACTGGCCGGTAGAGGCCGCATTCGCGAATGGAAAACTGCGTGGTGTGCACTCCAACCGCAACTCCGCCCGCGCCTGCGGCAATGTAATAACGGGTCAGGGCTCGCTGGCGTTTTTCGTCGAGTTTTCGTTCGCTATTCAGCGCTAATGGATGCGCGGGAATGGCGCATCCTTCCATCAGTTTTTGCTTCCAATTGAACTTCATTTTAGAAAGCTCCGTCTCGAACTTGGAAGCCTGTGGGTTTGGTATAAGTATGGCCCCCCATGCCAATCCATTTCGCTACCCACTCAATCATCTCATCGGGAGTGACGGACGGGTAGCCGAAGATACGGTGGCATTTGCTTGCATCGTTGAGCAGCGCCGTTGGAGCCTCTTGCCCCGTGAATTGGGGCTTTAGCGCGAAGTGTTCGCCGAAACGATGAGCGATGGCGCGGACGGAGAGAGTTTCAGGTCCGGTGAGGTTTAGGATGGTTGCGGGCGATGTCGCGAAGGGGAACATTCTTAGGGCGACTGAATTGGCGTCCCCCTGCCATATGATGTTCACGGCGCCCATGGTGACGTCGACCATTTTTCGTTCGAAGACTTTTAGGCCGATATCGAGCAAGACTCCGTAGCGAAGATCGATAGCATAGTTGAGGCGCAAAAGAGCGGTACGGACGTTATGCGTGCGGGCAAAATATTCGAAGATACGCTCGCGGCCGCGCCCTGTTTGAGCGTACTCGCCGAGAGGATCCATGGGTGTGTTTTCACGAGCGCCGCCTTCGGCAATTGGGCGGAGCGGATAAACGTTACCACTGGAAAACGCGACAATTCGCGAGGAACTCCAACGTTCGGCGATTAACGCCGGCAGGTATACGTTCATTGCCCAGGTTAGCGACGGGTCTGAGGATGAGCCAAACTTGCGGCCACTCATGAAGAGAACATTGGGGGCGTCGGGCAGCGCGGCAAGTTGCTTGCGATCGAGCAGATCGGCGGTTAACACTTCGACTCCCGCAGCTTCTAAGCGCTTCTTCGCGGCTACGTCGCTCCAGCGGGAAACGGCAATGGTGCGCTTGCCTGCTCTAGCCGCGCGCATGGTAAGCGTTGGCCCCATTTTGCCACCGGCTCCAAGAATCAGCAAATCCCCCTCGAGCGCCTTAAGAGCGGAAAGGTCTTGTTCGCTTGGGCGAGACAACATTTCTTCGAGTTGGTCGATGGATCCAATCATCGTTTGTATCCGATATTACGGAGGAAGCTATGGCGCGCGTCTTGATCGTCCGGAGTTTCAACACCTTTTGGAGCCGAGCCGTCGATTACGCCGAGGATGCCCCGTCCTTGTTCGGATTCGGCAATGATAAGTTGCACTGGGTTTGCGGTAGCGCAGAAGACGTTGGCCACTTCCGGGACATCCTTGATTCGGCCAAGAACGTTAATAGGGAAGCCATCTTTCATCAAAACGACAAATGTGTGGCCGGCAGCGATGGCAGTCGCGTTGCGCACAGACGCGGCCATTAGCGCGGAATCGTTGCCATCAAATCGGGTGAGGCATGGGCCGGAAGCTTCGTTGAATGCGACGCCGAACTTCATTTGGGGGACGGCGTTTACGATGGCTTCGTAGATGTCCTCCACTGTTTTGATGAAGTGGCTTTGACCAACGATGATGTTGGCTCCTTCAGGAATTTCCAGGTTGACAAGTTTCAAGTCCATGGATTAATTATGCATGGAGCGGGTGAAATTTGCGTGTTGAAGCGCTATTTGCCGCTTAGTATTTGGCGCGCGGCGGCCTTGTCGGGCGCGGCCAATAACAAATCGACAAAAGTTTTCAATTTCTGAAGATCGGCGCGTTTCACGCGGGCCGGTACGGATACACCGTGAAAGCGCAAATCCACCAACTTTAGCAGTACGTCTAAAAGGTTCTGTCGGCCTTGTTCCAGGCCTTGTTCCAGGCCTTGTTCGAGACCTCGCTCCAGCCCTTGTTCTATGCCTTGGACACGCGCTTTGTTCATGAACGATTGAAGATATGGTGATTGTTCAAGGATGGAATCTTTTAGCAGCATCGCACGTCTCCCAAGCAGTCCAAGTAATTCTTCTTCAGTATATCGTGGATTTAATTTTCCGAGCGTATAGAACTGCACCGCTAAGCCGCTGTTATCCGCAACCAATTTGCCACACTGCCTCATCTCTCGAGATGTGGATTTCATCAATGCGATCCATGGTAAAAGACTGGGTCTGTCCAATTCCAGAACTGCCGCCGCTTCGATTTCCCAAAGCTTACGCACAGCGAAACGAATTTGCGCTTTGAACCCATCTCCGCGTCGAATCTCGTGGACCGAAGGCACAGGGTCTGGCGCTCCCACAGGGGTCAGCAAGACCAATACGCTCTCAACGGGAAGTTCCAGTTTTAGATCCAAGGCTTGAATGTAGCGAGCCATGTCGCGGGGGATGCCGGAGTGCCAACGCAGTTCCGCTTCCAGGTGCATAACCGTCGTGCCGGTTGCGCGTTTGACCAGATAGCAATCATCGACTAGAAATCCGGGGACGGAAAGATCCTTGTCCACCGGAGTCACCTCAATGGATTCATCAAGCGGCACGCCCGCGAAGAGATACAGCTGCCCGCGGGCGTCTTTCTGCCCTGATACTTTGAAATTCCGGTCGTAACGCTTTCGCACGTCAATTGATTAGTGGAAAACCGGCAAGAATCCTCTCATGCTATGATCCTTAGCTGAATGGCCGAATATTCGATCGGTGTGGATTTGGGCGGGACAAATCTACGAGCAGCCGCCGTTGACCGCGAGGGAAAGATTCTTGAAAAGCATGCGCAGTCTACCGATATGACTCGGGGCCGGGACGAGGTTATCGACGACATCGTCAGCGGTATCAATACCGTCAGGCAGAAAATCGGGACGACCAGCCGTCTTGCGGGAGTGGGAATCGGGGTTCCCGGCTTTATTCTTATCGAAAAGGGCTACATCACCAATTCCAATAATTTGCCTGTACTGGAAAACTTTCCGCTTCGGGATGAAATTGAACGGCGTTTGGGCGCCCCCATCATTTTAGAGAATGACGCGAATGCCGCGGCGCTTGGTGAAAAGTGGATGGGGGCCGGCAAGGATGTGGATAATCTGGTTCTGCTGACGTTGGGAACAGGCATCGGTGGCGGAATTATTTCTGATGGACGGGTGTTGCATGGCGAGGTTGGCATGGCCGCAGAGTTGGGACACATAACCATTGATCCGAATGGCAATCCATGCGGATGCGGTAATTACGGATGCCTTGAAAAAATAGCCTCGGCGACGGCGGTGGAAGCTATGTCTGATTTGATGAGCGTGGGCGTCCACCTGACTAGCTTACAGGTTTTCGAAAAGGCCATGGATGGCGACGAGAAGGCCAAAATGATCTTCCGTCAAATGGGCTGGGCTCTGGGTGTTGGGCTTGCAAATCTCATCAATATATTTAATTATCCGCTTTATCTATTGAGCGGTGGAATGCTGCCCGCCTGGGACATGTTTGCACCCTCTATGCTAGAGGAAATCCGAAAGAGAAGCTTTACATTCCGGAATACGCAGACACGGGTTGAACGGGCAACATTGGGGAACCAAGCTGGTTTAATTGGAGCAGCTTACCTACCTTTTCTTTCACAAAAACTTTAACTGATTTAGGACGGCGAATTCATGGCATATTGGCTTGGCATTGATATTGGTACTGGCGGCAGCAGAGCTTTGTTAATTGATGAAAAAGGAAGCATCGTGTCCGCAGTGACAGCCCCTCATCATGACATGACAATGGAGAAGCCTTTGTGGGCGGAACAGGATCCGGATGATTGGTGGTCGGCTTCGCAAAAGGCAGTCCAACAAGTGCTTCAACAGTCCGGAGCTAATGCAAATGAAATAAAGGGGATTGGCCTTTCAGGACAAATGCATGGATTGGTGCTGCTGGACGAAATTGGAAAGGTGATTCGGCCATCTTTAATCTGGTGCGACCAGCGCAGTCAGGCGCAGGTGGACTGGATCAACGCCAAGGCAACTGCGGTCAAGGTACTGGCGTGCACCGCGAACCCTGTGCTGACGGGTTTTACGCTGCCCAAACTACTATGGGTGCGCGACAACGAACCGTCTAATTACGAACGCGGTCGAATGATGTTGCTTCCCAAAGATTACATTCGCTACAAGCTGACCGGCGAATACGCCACAGAGGTTTCCGACGCCTCGGGCACGGCGTTGTTCGACGTTGTGAAACGCGACTGGTCGTATGAATTGGCGAGCATCGTTGGTGTGGACAAATCCATGCTGCCGAAGAGTTACGAATCGAGCCGCGTGACGGGGTACATTACGAAGGAAGTTGCGGCGGCGACGGGGCTTGCTGTTGGTACTCCGGTGGTTGGCGGCGGGGGCGACCAAGCAGCCAGCGCGGTGGGCAACGGGATTGTTCGAGCCGGGATTGTCTCCTGCACAATTGGCACGTCCGGCGTGGTGTTCGGGCATATGGAGCAGCCTGCTTACGATCCTAAAGGCCGGGTCCACACTTTCTGCCACGCGGTAGATGGCAAGTGGCATGTGATGGGCGTGACGCAAGGCGCCGGGCTCAGTTTACAATGGTTGCGAAATCAGCTTATGCCTGGAACCGATTACGATACGATGACGGCCGAAGCTGCAACCGCGCCAGCGGGCTCAGAGGGACTTTACTGGCTCCCTTACCTGATGGGGGAACGGACACCGCATTTGGACTCCACCGCGCGCGCCGCTTGGGTAGGACTAACCGCCAAACACACACGTGCACACATGATCCGTTCGGTGCTGGAAGGAGTTGCCTACTCGGAGATGGATTGCCTTGAGATTATTGAAGGGTTGGGAACCACGGTGGAGAACGTTCGCATATCCGGAGGAGGAGCAAAGAGCGCCTTCTGGCGGCAGATGTTCGCCGATGTGTTCCATAAAAAAGTAGTGACGCTAGAAACTCAGGAAGGATCGGCCTATGGAGCAGCGCTGCTTGCCACGGTTGGAACGGGCCATTTCGGCTCGGTCGCGGAAGCATGCGAAGTAACGATCCGCGAGACTTCCACGACTTTACCAATTGAAGCGAATTCGCAGCGCTACGCCAAAGGTCACAAGGTTTACCAATCCATCTATCCGGCGCTTAAACCAGTTTATGGATCGCTTTAAGCTGAGCGTTTTGCGATCAACTGCTGGCCACGCTTTGCGCCTTCCTTGGCGCTATGAGTGATCTTCAATTGATCGCCTTCTACTGTGCCTTTCCAGTATTGGATCCGCTCGCCTTTCTTGGTGGTGGTCTTGGTGGCAAACGAAAAGTTATCGCCATCAATGGCGCCTTTTTCGATGGTTGAGTTGCGTTTCTTGCCGCCGCTGAGAGAGCCCGTTAGTTGATTACCGGTGCTCTTGAGGTCAAGAAATGCCGTGCGGGATTTGCCCTTGGCTGTTTTCTTCGCTTGGCCTTCCATCGGCTCCAGTTTCCACCGGCCGTCAATCGAACCGGCGAACATCATTCCGCTCAGCGCTAATAAGGCTGCGGACTTGGTTAGAAATTTCAGGATCATTTCAACATCCTCCTGCCTTTCAAAACACGAGACAGGAGGATGAGTTGCACAATTTTAATTATGGCTGGCGTGGTTCGCTTGAGGGTGGAACCACGCCTCTGAGGCGCATGTAGGTAACCAAGTTGCCGTAATGTTCATAGAGGTGCATGGTATTGAAAGAGAGCACGCTGAGATTGGTGCGATCTCCGCCAAAGAAAGAAACCTTTTCGCTGGCGTTGGGCTCGGTGATGGCTTTGTAGGCCTGGTCGCAATAATCAAACGCTGCCTTCAATGCAACTAATAGTTCCGCCTTCGTGGTCTTGCCCTTTTCCACTCCCGGAGCGGGAGCCTTTTTTTCGCCAAGCACGGGGGCGCAAAACATATATTGGGCATCGGCGATGTGGCCGATTATTTGCCCGAAAGACCGTACTTCGGGGGTGGGTTTGAACGAATAATTTTCCGCGTTCATCTTCTCCGCTGAACGCGTGATAAGGCTAAGTACGTTTCCCTGCAAACTACGCGCCGATGAAGTGTTGGTGGTGTAGTCTGGCGCCTGAGCAAACATGGGCCCCGAGCAAAGCAATGTGATTACGAATTTTTTCATAAGATCTCCTATCTATTTAGTAACTTGTTTCCGTTCAAATGGCAACGTGACCTTGCATGAATTGCGCGCGCAGCCCATCCAGCGTCGCGGCGGCGTCAATGCGGTCGTTCGGAATCAGCAGGTAGTTCCAAGGCTTCCCGCCATAAGTTTTGGCGTGCTCCGTGGCATGACGGCACCATTCCACGGTCGCCCTTGCCTTGGCGGTCGCCCTTGCCTTGGCGATCACCACTTCGTCGTCCAGTTCGGACACGCGCTTGGGTTCGCACAATAGCTTTTCTGTCTTGGTCTCCACAGCGAAATCCGGTTCATAAGCATGCTCGTTAAAGGCGTGTCTGTAGTAAATCCTGAACTGATCCCGGGCAGGCTTGAACCATTTCTCGACGCCCGGATCCGACTCCAGAATCACGGCGAAGCGTCGCTCCGGGTCGGAATCGAACTTCTGCAACTGATACAAGCACTTGTTGAACCCGCCGAAGATCATACCGCGAATGTATTGCTTCTCATCCACCGGTGCCCGGAAATTAATGGGTGCTTCGCCCACCGGGCGGGTATAGTTGTTCTCCCGCAGCGTGGTTACCCCTTGACTCACGATTACGTCAAACCCAGTCTCTTTCACCCAAACATGGGCCTGCATTTGGGCGTGGATCAGTTCCGCCATCTTGCGTTCGTTGTAGCGGATGACAGTCAGCAGCGAGTCTTCGCCTGGATGCAACCGCCGATGATGGGCCACCATTTCCTCTGCCAGTTTGTAAAGCAAATCGGCGTTATCGTCATAAGCAATATCGTCATAATCGCGCAGGTGGCGGACGATGTAATCTTCCAGACGTTTCTCTTTATGGAATCCTAAGTCGGCGTTCAAGCGCTCCTTTTCATCGGTGCGCAAATAGGCAATTAGGATTTCCTGCGATACCGGTTGAAAAGCGATATTGTCGATTTCTAGATTGAAATCGTTGAACCCAAAATCGGAGGCATCCTTCGGCTGCAACGTAATTCGCGGAATATCCATGGACCGTTCCACCCACATGGCCACGGCCTTTTGCACCGTGGCTTTCACCTGCTCTTCGCTGCCCATCCCTTCCAATGCCGCCTGTTCCGGCGCAATCATCTGTTCGACTTGCCGCGTGATTTCGGCCAGCACTTCCGGCTTATTCAAGTCTGCCGTGCTCTTAAGAACCGAACTTGTAATCACACGCTCCACCCGTTTGATGACGTCCAGCGTAGCCTGGGCCACCACCTGAGCCGCCGCGCTTGGAAAAACAATAGTTGTCTGACGTTCCTCCGCCACTGCCCTGGGCTGCAAGGCGATTTCCGCATCGGGCCGGGCCACCACCACTTCCCGCCGCTCCCCATCGGGTTCAATCGTAATGCCGCTGCGAATTAATCCATGAATCCTTGAATTGGGATTCTTCGAATCGTCCAAAATCTCCTGAAATCGGTCATGCGCCACAATCGTCAACCGGTCGATACTTTTCACGCCCGTGCGCTTGCCATACGGCAGCCGCAAGCCGCGCCCAATGGACTGTTCCACCAATGTTTCGGATTTCGCCGCCCGCAACGGAACAATCGTATACAGGTTGGTTACGGCCCACCCTTCATTCAGCATGTTCACATGGATAACGATTTCCGTCGGCTCCTTGGGGTCCTCCACGGCAAGCAAGCGCTCCACCACTTCGTCCTTCTCCTCGCCGCTTTGGTTGGAATGGACGGTGATCACGCGGTCCTTATACCGCCCTTCGAAAAAGCTATCCTGCTTGATCAATTGCTCCACCTCATTCGCGTGAGTAGTGTCGCGCGTCACCACCAGCATGAAGGGCTTCACAATGCGTTGCCCATTGCCGGACTTTAC
>JAYVXT010000488.1:0-5156 GCA_043785065.1 Bryobacterales bacterium
CTGATGGCTACACCTACATGACTCGGGGTCTGTACGACTCTTTCATTCGCTACTCCATGCCGGATTATCCCGGCGCTATCCGGACCAGGGGGTCCGCCCTACTGCAAACAGATCTTGCGTAAGGGTAAGCACGGATTCTACGCATTTTCTTTGCAATCGCAACCCTCCTCAGGTAAGCAGTTACCGCATTCCACAACTTGCTTCTTTAGTTTGGCCTACTCTCAAGCCTGATAGAATTTCAGTGCCAATGAGAATTCTCACACTGCTGTTTACCCTTTCGCTGTCTGGATGGTTGCCAGCGCAGATCCCTTCGCAGGACGCTCGTAATTTGGGCGTCAGCGGAACCAATACCGATTTCTCCGGTGAGGTGTATCAGGCATGGCCTCCGGCCGGCCCTCTAGCAATCTGGGAACATCGGAAGGACGATTTGCGGCGGCAAATTCTCATCGCCGCCGGGCTAGACCCCATGCCGCCGCGCACGCCCCTCAACCCGCGCATCTCCGGCCATATCGAAGGCGATGGGTTCACCATCGATAAAGTGTGGCTGGAAACCATGCCTGGATATTTCCTCGCCGGGAACCTTTACCGGCCGAAAGGCAAACGCGGTCCCTTCCCCGGCATTGCCTCGCCACATGGCCACTGGACTAACGGCCGCGCCGAGCAAACGGAAACAAGCAACATCCCGGCGCGTGGAGTAAGCCTTGCCCAACACGGATTCGTGGTCTTTAACTATGATATGGTGGGCTACTCCGATTCGAAGCAAACGCCGCACGCCTTCGGCAATCCAACCGAGCAACTGTGGAGCTTTGGGCCATTGGGGTTACAGCTATGGAACTCCATTCGCGTTGTCGATTTCCTTGAAGGCTTGCCCGAAGTGGACAAAACAAAACTAGGAGCCACGGGCGCCTCCGGCGGAGCCACACAGACCTTTTTGCTTACGGCCGTGGATGGTCGTATTCGGGTATCGGCGCCGGTGAACATGGTATCGGCCATCATGCAAGGAGGGTCGCCATGCGAAAACGCCCCCGGCCTTCGCGTTGATACTTACAACGTCGAAATCGCTTCCTTGATGGCTCCGCGGCCGATGCTGCTGGTTTCAGCCAGCGGCGATTGGACGCGCAATGTTCCGCGTGACGAGTTCAAGCGGGTGCAAGGAATCTACGAAAAATACGATCACAAAAGCGATGTGGAGGTGGTGCAAATCGACGCGCCCCACAACTACAATCAAGCCAGCCGCGAAGCGGTCTACGATTTTCTGGCGCGCAAACTGCAAGGCTCCCAAGGCGGATGGCAGGAAGGACCGATTCGCAAATTCGAGTTAAGCGAACTGCTAATCGGCTCGCTTCCGGAGAGCGCAATCGACTATTCCCGCATTGTCGCGAACTGGCGCGAACAGGCTGCCCGGCAATCGGCGGCCATGACAACCGAAGCATTGCGCGAGCGTTTGCGCCGCACGATTGGCGCGGTTTGGCCAGACAAAGTAGAAGCACTGAATGCCGCCGGGCAGTTAATTGTGTTAAGCCGCCCCGGCTTTGGGGACCGCATTCCAGGCCGCTGGTTTCCCGGCTCAGGCAAAGCGGTGTTAGTGGTGCATCCTAGTGGATCAGCCGCCGCCGAACAGGAACGCTCCGTGCAAAGGCTGATTACCCAAGGCCGCAGCGTGTTACTTATTGACGCCTATCAGACCGGATCCGCGCGTGCTCCGCGCGAAGATGCCGGCAAATATTATTCGACCTTTCAGCGGACCGACGACGCCCGCCGGGTGCAGGACATCCTGACCGCCATGCGCTGGCTGCAACTGGCGGGGTATAAGGATGCAGAGTTGCAAGGCATCGACGCGGGTCAAATTTGGGCCGCCTTCGCCTCCGCCGTTGGCCCGCCGCTGAAGGCCGCGCTGCCAAAAGAGTACAAAGGAACCGACGAAGATCTACTCCGCGATTTCTCCGTTCCTGGCATCCAGCGCGCCGGAGGAGTCGAAACTTTGCGGCGTTTGTTGCAATAGACCGCGCGGTTGCGGTAGAACAGTCTTGTTTTCTAATTTCAAGGGAGCCTCACATATAAATGAGCAAGCGCAGTTCCATTGGATCATGGGCCTATACTATTGGCCCGTACGGAAGCAACCCAATCGATTTCGACACGGTATGCAAAACTCTTAAGACTCTGGGATTCGACGGCGTCGAACTGGGCGGCTTCCCTCCGCATCCGAACCCGGGCAATCCGAACGGACCCAACGATAGTTTTCCCGGAGCCATGCCTGAAAAATCGCAACGGGCCGAATTGAAAGCGCAAATGAAGGAGTATGGATTAGGCTTCTCCGGGCTAGCGGCCAATCTGTGGGGCGAGCAACTGCTCAACACCGACGATCATACAAAGTACATCGCCGAGTTCGACAAGAACTCCCAGTTCGCAAGCGACGTCGGCATTGGCGGCGTGCGTGTGGACATGGTGCAGCCTCCCACGATCCATCGCGATGTGGATTACAACACGCTGCTGCACCGCGCCGCCAAAGCCTGGAAGGCTTGCGCCGACATCGCCGCCGGCCGTGGCCAATACGTGGCTTGGGAATTTGAACCGGGCTTTGCATTCAATAAGCCAAGCGACGTGATTCGCGTGCATGACGCCGTGGACAAGCCGAACTTCGGCCTGATGTATGACACCTGCCACGGCCAAATGGTGGGCGTGATGGGGGCGCGGCAAGAAGGTGAAAAGGAAGTGTTCGGCAATCAAGTGGAGTTCATCAAGAAGCTGAACGGCCGCATCAATCATATTCACGTCATCGATTCCGACAACAAGTGCCACAAGGATGCGAAGGGTGAAGATGAGACTTCCGCCCATCCGCCCTTCGGCTTAGGGATTTTGAACTTTGACGAGATCATGCCTGAGTTGGTGAAGGCATCCCGGCTAACGCACGACTGGTGGACTGTCGACCTTTGTTTCTGGCCAGATGCCTGGGCGGCGACGGCCACTTGCAAAACGGCGCTTGACGGCTTGATTAAGAAGTACGGAGACTGACCGAATATTCCAGAGGTTGATGGTGGTTACGGGCTTAAGCCCGTCACGCGGCCAACGGGCTTAAGCCCGTAACCACCATCTGACTCGCAGCAGACAGATTTAGGAGATTACGACGAGCATGGCAAAAGAACTTCGAATTGGAATGATCGGTTATGGATTCATGGGAAGAACCCATTCCAATGCCTATAAACGTTTGAATGATTTCTTCCCCGTTGAACACCGGCCGGTGCTGAAAGCCGTCTGCGCTCGCGACCTTAAGAAAGCGCAAGCCTTCGCCGATAACTGGGGTTATGAGCGCGTGGAGACCGATTGGCGCAAAGTAGTGAATGCTCCGGATATCGATCTGATCGACATCGGGTCGCCCAACGACACGCACTTTGAAATCGCCATTGCAGCGGCTAAAGCCGGCAAGATGGTGCTCTGCGAAAAGCCCTTGGCCATGGACGTGAAGCAAGCCGAGTTGATGGTGAAAGCGGTGGAAAAGGCCAAGGTTCCAAACATGGTTTGGTTCAATTACCGCCGTGTGCCGGCTATCGCGCTGGCCAAGCAAATTGTGGATGAGGGGCGCATCGGCAGGCCATTCCACTATCGCGCCACCTACTTGCAGGATTGGACCATCGCCGAAGACATACCGCAAGGCGGAGCAGGTTTATGGCGTTTGGATTCGAAAGTGGCCGGCTCAGGGGTAACCGGAGATTTGCTGGCGCATTCCATTGATACCGCCATGTGGATCAACGGGGCAATCACGCGCGTAGTTGCCAAGACCGAAACGTTTGTGAAGAAACGCCAGCATCAAGTGACCGGCAAGATGGAATCAGTAAATATCGACGACGCTTGTATGTTCCTTGCCGAGTTCGCCAACGGCTCGATTGGTACATTTGAATCCACTCGCTATGCCCGCGGCCGCAAGAACTTCAATACGTTTGAACTGAACGGCGCCGATGGCAGCGTCTACTTTGACTTGGAAGAGCCTGAATACTTGCAGTACTTCGAGTACATGCAGAAGCAATCAGGCAAGAAGACCGAATCGCACCTCACCGGTTGGCGGAAAATTCATACAACGAATCCTGAGCATCCTTATATGAAGCACTACTGGGTGCCCGGAACTTGCATCGGGTATGAACACACGTTTCTGAATGCTCTCGCTGATTTTGTAGCGGGTGTGGAGAGTGGTAAGCCAGTGCAGCCCGATTTCCGCAATGCACTGCAAACCCAGCGGGTGTGCGATGCGGTGATCAAGTCCGCGAAAACCGGTAAGTGGCAGACTACGGGCGTGAAGTTGTAGAGTTACTGTTCTTGGATCACCAATCATGATTAGACCTCTACGAATTGACCTGGAAGGTCACGGAATCCGGCTGGAGCCGTTGTCGATGGAGCACGAGGCGGGTTTGGAACTGGCGGCTGCCGACGGCGAGCTTTGGAATCTATGGTTCACTTCAGTACCCGAACCCGGCAAAGCCGGTGAGTACATCGCACAGGCGCTGGAGGGCCACCAAGCTGGGCACATGACGCCATGGGCGGTGCGCGAATTAACTAGCGGTTTGATCATCGGCAGCACCCGCTATCACGACATTGCCGCGGCCATTGATCGAGTGGAAATCGGTTACACGTTTTACGCCAAGAGTTGGCAACGCAGCAGGGTGAACACGGCGTGCAAACTGCTGCTGCTGGAGCATGCCTTCGACGTGCTTGGCTGCAGGGTTGTGGGGCTGCGAACGGACAATTTCAACTTCGCTTCGCAGCGCGCCATTGAAGCCCTGGGCGCGAAAAGAGATGGTGTGTTGCGGCATCATGCGGCGCGGCGTGACGGCTCGGTGCGGGATACTTTCCAGTACAGCATCCTTAACAGGGAATGGCCCGATGTCCGAAGGCATTTGGAGTTCCGGTTAAGCAGAAACATTCTGACCCCAACTTAACCGATCTCCTGGGAACTATTACCTCGGAAGCGGTATCTAATTGAAGAGATCAAACTATGACGAATCGATTTCTGCTCACGTTGCTGTTTTCCTCGGCCATCGGGTTGCCACAATCCTTTGATGTCACCTCCATCAAAGCAAATGCGGCCAACGACAACCGCGTGAGAATCGAGATCCAGCCTGGTGGACGGTTCAAAGCCACGGGGATGTCTCTGCGCATGCTGATGG
>JAYVXT010000489.1:0-5132 GCA_043785065.1 Bryobacterales bacterium
CCGATAGGACGGCAACAAAAAAGAGCGAACCGTGAGGTCCGCTCTTTATTACAGCAAGACTTCGAACAAGATTACTCGGGGATCACCAGCACATCGCCAGGATGAATCACCGAATGCTCATCTTTCAATTGGCCAGGATTACCCGCAATGATCTTGGGAAACTCCGCGCCGTTGCCATAAAACTGCGTCGCGATTTTCCACAGTGAATCCCCACCAACCACGGTGTAGGTCTTGGCCGGAGGAGTGAGACTCGAATCTATGGAGAGATCGCAGGTCAGATCGTTAAAGCTGCTATCCACCAGCTTAATCTGGCTCCAGACATCATTCTTTACGTCTTCCGAAGGCGCGGCGCCTTGCAGGAACAGCTTGTCGTCTTGAACATGGCAGTGGGCCAGAATAACGCCCTTCTGCTTAATGGTGTTCAATACCGATTGGTATTTCAATTTTAGTTCGTCTATTCGTTCCATCGTTTCTCCTAAGATTTATTTCCTGGGCCTTACGCCCCAGCGGCTGGACAAAAAATCTACTAATTGATCTTTATATTCGGGCTTCACATCCGCCCCCCACCGCACCATTTTATCCACTTCCCGCTCCCATTGCCCACGATTTAAACGTTGCTGTTCCATTACATCGCTGCCGTGGCAAACCAGGCACGTGGATTTGAACTCGGCGGGCGGCTCAGCCATTGCCGCATTTGCCGGTTTCAACGCCGTTGCCGCAGCGGCATTCGCCACATTGATTCCGATTGTGTGGACCGCATTGTGGGCATATCCCGAGGGATTCCATTCCGGAACGAAAGGTTGAGAGTTCCCCGCGGCATCGCGCGCGCGAGCCATAACTTGATAGTACGCTTCTTGTACGGCTCTCCATTCATACGACCATTGGCTCCAACCATACTTACCGCCAGAGCCTTTCACCGCCGCCGGACGCCAACTTCGGCCACTATCCGTGGAGAGTTCAACGGCAGCGACCGGGGATTCGCCGCTCCAGGCCACACCCCACAATTTGACCGGGCCGGGCGAAACTACTGAGCCGTCTTGGTGGCTCGCTATCACGCTCTTGATGCGTAATGAGGTCAAGGGAGACATATTGGCGGGGTCGACGACCGTGCCCGGCGCTATGTTCTTCCCAGGGTGGCGGTAGGCGGTCTTCATAAAAAAGCCGTCAAATTCTTTGTTCAAAACTTCGATGCTAGTTACCCACTTTACCCAGCTGTCGCCAGCCCAACCCGGGGCGATCAAACGTAGCGGAAACCCATGGGAAACCGGCAACTCCTCACCATTCATTTCGTAGGCCAGAATCGTTTCCGGATCCAGCGCTTTCTTCATCGGCACTGAGCGCTTGAACTCCGGCATTTTACCGATCGGGACATCCGCCCCATCGAACAACACCTCCACGACCGGCTGCTTAATCCCGCACCGGCGAAGTAGATCACCAAGTCGTACGCCAGCCCACCGGCCATTGCCCACCGCGCCATATTCCCATTGCAGACCTGGCACGGCGGACTCAAACAGCCCGCGACCATTGCCGGCGCATTCAAGCACACTGACCAACTCCACTCGCGGCATCCTTTTCAGGTCAGCCATGGTAAAGGTCATCGGCGTGTTTACTTGGCCCGCGATCGACAAGCGCCACTCGTTTAATTCAACCTTTGGTACGTAGTGGTGACTTCTAACAAAGAAATTTTCGATGGGCGTGATGGGCTGATTGAAATTGGGCAGCGTCATTTCCAGATCCTCAGGCCGCGCCGCGCGCACGATCATGTCCTTCTTCGGCGCTCCAAAACTAAGTTGGCTGGACGCCGCCACGATCAAAGAGAGAAGCTGCCGTCTATTTGGATGGTTCATATGTCTTTACCAAGATACCCGGAATTCCGCGATGGCGCCTTCGGTGATTTCAATATCCCGCTCTTTCGGATCTTTGCCTGGGGCAATAATTGTTATGCGATGCTTACCCACTGGGATTGTCAGCACCGTTGGGGTATGTTCCGCTCGTAAAGCTCCATCCACTCTTATTTCGGCGCCAGGCGGAGTGGTTACCAAGCTTAACTTGCCAGTTGCCGCTTCCAAGGTAGCGTTCACCTCGGTTTGATCGGGTACTTGCAGGATGCGAAAGGCGGATAGATATCCCGGATTGTTGATAGCGAAAGTATGCCGGCCTGGAGCCAGTGGAAGAGAACAGGGCGAAGTACAGGTTTGCGCACCGCCATCGACAATGATTTTCGCTTCAGCCGGCGCCGTCTTTATCTTGATTGCATATTCACCCGTGCCAAGCGAATCAGCCGCTCTGGGCTGAGGCCGTGGCGCGGATTCGTTGCCATCGAACGGCTGCACCATAGTTGGCTTACGCGGCTCCGGAGGTGGGACTTCGTCCTTAGGCATTTCAGCTAGAGGCGGCGGTTTAACTTCCTCTTGCGGCGGCGCCCCTTTTTCCTCCTGCGGCGGCGGCGTTACCGCTTGCCGCGAAGCAGAGGATTGATTTTGGAAATAGGTGAATGCGCCAACCGTCAATCCCACCATGGCAGCCATCGCAAGAATCATTCCCAAGCCAGAGAATTTCGATCCAGCCGCCGCCGGAGCCGCCTGTCTGACGAAAGGCGGCGGCGCGGCGGACGGCATGTTCACAACCGGATAGAACGCCATGGTGGGTAGCGTTAATTCCGGCTCATGCGCTACTGTCTTCCAATCGCCCGAAAGCGCATTCACGAAGGCCGTGCAGCTATCGAATCTCGCGATTGGGTCTTTTGCCAGTACTCTA
Organism: Bryobacterales bacterium; assembly: GCA_043785065.1. Taxonomy (GTDB): domain Bacteria; phylum Acidobacteriota; class Terriglobia; order Bryobacterales; family Bryobacteraceae; genus JANXSF01. Next base: position 2,758 of record JAYVXT010000489.1, read on the forward strand.
TTCAGCGCCGACTCTATGGCGATGGTCAGCGACGGGTTTAAACGGCGAGCCGATGGAGGCGGCTCAGACACAACTTGATACAGCAAATTAGGAATAGAGTCGGCGCGATAAGGCGTATGGCCGGTTAGCATCTCGTAGGCCACCACACCCAACGAAAATTGATCGGCCCGCGCACCTGCCGGCCTGCCTTGAATTTGCTCGGGAGCCATGTAATTTGGAGTGCCTAGCAATGCCCCGTTGTGCACCGTCGCATTTTGCGACTGCATGCGGGCGATCCCGAAATCAGCGATTTTGACCGCTCCATCGGAAGTCACCATCAGATTGGCCGGTTTCACATCACGGTGCACTACGCCCTTTTGATGAGCAAAATCGAGCGCGGCTGCTGTTTGCTCCAAAATCGAACGCGTTTCCTGTGGACTCAGTGTTCGCTTCCTTAAAATCTGCTCGAGCGTTTCGCCCTCAACGTACTCCATGAAAATGTTGGCGAAGGAATCTTGCTGTTCTTGAATATCGTAAATAGTGACGATCCCCGGATGCGAAAGATGTCCGGCCGATTGCGCTTCGCGGAACAATCTCTCCCTCAGCCTTTGGCGTTCTTCAGGTGTGGGGACGTTGTCAAAACAAATTTGCTTGATGGCGACTACGCGTCCAATGAGAGGATCCCTGGCGCGGTAAACGATTCCGCTTGAGCCTCGTCCAGCTTCGCCTTCCACGACGTATCTGCCGATGGTTTGCATTCGTTGCCTTTCATTCTAACAAGCGGTTTTGTTGTGAACTTTAAAAGCATTGCCGCAAACAGTTCCTAGCAAAATGCGATTCCGACTAGCCTGACTAGGCTGACTAGCCTGAGCCCCCGATGAGAATCGTGGGATTCTTCCGAACCCAGTAGGGTGTTGGGGCACCGAATAATCCCCTGATTTCCATCGGGGGCTAGTCAAGATACCGTTTTGACAGCAGCGCTAATCACGCTAGGAACCTAAGTGAAAAGTGTTGGGCTTAAGCCCGGAACCACCACCTTCTTTTTGTTGCAATGCTGGACCCCTCCGCAGTATTGTCATGTAATGGATATTTCCCGGCGTACCATCGTCACCGCCCTTTCCGCGGTCGTTACTGCCCAAGCGCAACGTCCGCGCGTTCCAAATTGGAAGCCCAAGCTGGGTGTTCTTTGCAATTTTTCCGATGCGAACCTTGAGTTTCTGAAATCCGAAGGGTTCACCAGCATGCAACTGCGGTTGGACCCAAACAAGCTGGATGACGCGGCCATTCAATCGATCAAGGATAAAATTAAACTTTCAGGCCTATACGTTTCTTCCATGGCTTGCGACGGCAATCACATCGATCCGGATCCGGCTCTTCGCGCCAAGCAAAACGAATATGCCTCCAAGTGCATCGAGCTTTGTGGCAAGCTGGGCATTCCGGCCATCGGAGGGCAATCGGGAACCATGAAAGGCCGGCCGTTGGCAGAACAAGTTGACCAAATCGTGCGGGTTTATAACGAAAAGTATTTCGCGCTTTGCGAGAAAAATAAAGTTCGGATCCTATGGGAACCGTACGCCGGCGGCCCCAACATCGCCACTGGCCCAGTAGGATGGGAAGCGCTGTTCAAAGCATTCCCCGATAATGCGCCGGTCGGTCTACAATTCGACCCTTCGCACTTAGTCTGGCAGTTTATGGACCCGATTCAAGCCGCGCGGGACTATGCAACCAAGATCTACGACGTTCATTTGAAAGACACTGAAATCCTCTGGCACATCGTGCGTAAAGGCGGCATCAACCCGGTGAACAATCAGCGCTGGTGGCGTTTCCGCATCCCCGGCCAAGGCTCAGTGGATTGGAAAGGCTTCTTCGCCGTGCTGGCCGAGGTGGGTTATACCGGCGCGATGAACATTGAAAACGAAGACGAGTTTTATTATCCGGCCTATGAGCAAGGGAACTTCACCGAACAGTACAAGCGGGGCTTCCGCACGGCGCACACGTTCTTGAAGACGCTGGTTCCGCCGGTGACCATTTAAGCTACCGTCCCTTCCAACTGGCGGCGCGTTTTTCGAGGAACGCGCCGATGCCTTCCCGCGCGTCTTCGGCCATGGCGTTTCGCGTCATCACGCCGGTTGCATATTCATAAGCCCTTGCCTGATCCAAATCAATTTGCTTATAGAAAGTATCCTTGCCCAACGCCACCGTAAAACTGCTTGCTTGGCAAATGGCGCTCGCCAATTGCCGCGTTTTCTTCTCCAATTCCAAGGCGGGCGCGGCTTCATTGATCAGGCCCCATTCGGCTGCCTTGGCCGCGTTTACGGGCGCGCCGGTCAGCAGCATTTGCATGGCCCGCTTGCGGCCTATGGCCCGCGTCAACGCGACCATGGGAGTGGAACAGA
>JAYVXT010000490.1:0-5131 GCA_043785065.1 Bryobacterales bacterium
CTCTGATGAGTCTGCCATAAGTTGCTAAGGCCTCCCGCCTTCGACACAACTTATCAGCTATTGGGAACTGTAGTCACGCACGCTTGCCGGAAGGACACAATTAACCGGCCAATCTCTGCCCAAGTTCCTCTCACTGTGTTTATGAGGTTCGGCGACTCGCCGATCACACTCTTGTCGCACTTCGTTGGATCAAATGCAAGCCAACGCTGTGAGGCTGCGAACATTGCTCAGTTCTCGGCTGGGCCGTCTGGGAGTGAGCACTTCGAACGAAAAAACAAAATGCTCTCCAGATACTAAACAGTTGTCTTTCAAGTCGGTCGATTGGCCGGTATATTAGTAAGTAAGTTTCGGGACGAAAAACGCACTCAATGAAAACAGGGGTTGCAGCGTCCCGATTTGTTGTCCCATAATTCGGGGATGAAATACGGCTACGCCCGCGTCTCGACCGACGACCAGAATACTGCCATGCAGCTCACCGCTTTGAAGAATGCCGGGTGTAAGAAGATATTTAAAGACGAAGGATTGTCCGGCGCGACGGCTAAGCGCCCGGCCCTCACCCGTTGCCTGAAGAAGCTAGAGAAAGGTGACACGCTCATTGTGTGGAAGCTCGACCGGCTGGGCCGATCTTTGCGCGATCTGATAGCAATGCTCGATGACCTCCGCGCTCGAGGCGTGAAATTCCATTCTCTTACTGAAGCTATCGACACCGCGACGCCGACAGGCCGCGCCATGTGGCAGATGATCGGCGTGTTGGCCGAGCTTGAGCGCAGCCTGATTGTGGAGCGCACTCAGGCCGGAATGAAAGAAGCGCGGCGTCGCGGCGTGACGTTTGGCCGGAAGAAGAAACTCACGTCGGCGCAAATCGCCAAGGCCCGAAAATTGATCGACGCCCGGCGAACGAGTTGAGGACGTGGCCGCGCTGTGGAATGTAGGTCGCACGACGCTTTACCGGGCGCTGACTGATTGAGTAACCGTGAACGGTCGTAATGTATCCTTGAAGGCTGTAAATACAAAGGTGTGTCTTATGAAGACCAAATCAGAAGAGATATTTGAAAACTTTCTCAATCTAAACAATCTGTCGTTTGAGAAGATCGAAGAAGTTTTGGTGAAGGGGGCGCATAGACCAGACTATTTGGTCCAGGTTGGCAATGGTCAAATAGTGTTCGAAGTGAAAGAGTTGACTGAAGACGACAGTTTTACGGAGGAGTTGAATGTCGCCTACTCCGGTAAGATCGGTGAACATGTTCGCCGCTTAATAAGGACCTCGAAAAAGCAAATTCAATACGGAGCAAATCAGGGTATTCCTTCTGTACTGCTTATATACAACTGCGTAGATCGGGTGTCAGACTTTGGAACATCGAATGTTGATTTCACGTCCGCCATGTACGGAGAACCAACGATGCTTTTCAATAGAGAGACCAAAGAGCGTACGGACCTATTTAACGGCAGAAACGACACGCTTCAACCATTAAAAAATACATCCTTCAGTGCAGTTGGGCGGCTGACCGACATGTACAAAAAAACAGAAGATGAAGCCATTCAAGTGATATTGTTTGAAAACGCGTTTGCCAAAGTGAAGCTCCCGTTCGATGAATTGCCATCATGCATTGAGGTGCATCGCGTTGAAGTATCGAGAGAGCCTATGTCGTTCTCTTGAGGCGCAGCAGTTGCGTCGCCAACATAACGTCCTTTATGTGAGGGCTCTATTTTCGTCCCAAAACTTACCAATATACCGGCCAATGTTCCAGATCGATTGACGAGTGCATCGCCAGTCAGAACGCGTTATTCTTTTCTCGTTCGGCAATGACTTTTACCGGAGGGTGAAGGTCCGCGACCAGAACGAACCATTGCAGGGTGTTCCAGGGCGGACCTTCACACCTGCCTTGATACTTTTTATCGCACCACTCGGCGGCGAAAACAAGACCGACCCGGGGTAACCCCGCCTCCGCTGCAACAACTGCCGCGACGATGCCCTTTCTGCGGCAACCAGAGCATCATCGGCCACGGCCTGCGACGCAAGCAGGCGCACGATGGCCAGAACAGTTGGATCTGGATTCGCCGCCGCGTCTGGTCGCGCTGGCCATAGTCGCCCCAGCACGCTTCATCGACCTTGAGCTGTGTGGCCACCAGTTTTAGCAAAGGCGGAAACGGTGTTTCATCTCCGCTCAGAATCACGCCGGGATACCGCATATAGGACAGAAGAACGGCGAAGCCCAGGCGGTTCGCGCCGCCTCTGCGTTGATGGATGATCGCAAGGTCGGACTCGCTCAACGTATAGTGCCGTATGACCCCATCGCGCGTATCCGGCAGGGCGACGAGGCTGTCGCGTTCGGCGGCTGACAGAATGGAACGGCGGGGCATGATTCAAAACTATAGACAACAGCCGGAATAAGGCAAGGTGCAATAACCTTTGTTTTTGCACCAAAGCCTCCCGGTGCCGTAAAAACGTTCCAAACCTGCCAAAAACAGTTGCAAAACTATGGTGCAAAAGATATGGTGCATAAGAAGGCCTTGATTGTGGTTTTTGCACCATGGCCTTAGCGTGCAATTTTTGACCAATGGAGGAGTGAGCGCATGAAAATCGGCTACGCCCGTGTTTCGACCGACGCCCAGGAAACCCATCTGCAAATGGATGCGCTCAAGCAAGCCAAATGCACACGCGTCTATCAGGAGAAGGCCTCGGGCGCAAAGACCGAACGCCCGGAACTGATGAAGCTCCTCGATAATGCCCGCAAGGGCGACGTCGTCATCGTCTGGAAGCTGGACCGCCTGGCCCGCTCGCTCCGGCAACTCATCGACACGACCGTACTGCTGAACGAGCGCGGCGTCGAACTGCATTCCCTCACCGAGAACATCAACACCACGACGCCAAGCGGCAAGCTGACCTTTCATATTTTCGCCGCCCTGGCGGAATTTGAGCGCGACATCTTGCGCCAGAGAGTCAACGCCGGTCTAAAGGCCGCGCGCCGCCGGGGACGCGTTGGTGGCCGTCCCAAAGCACTGAAAGAAGCCGATCTAAAGAAGGCCCGCGCATTGCTCCGTTCCGGCGATTACACCAAAGTCCAGGTTGCCGAAGAGCTTGAGGTCAGCCGCCATACGCTCTGGCGTGCCCTCGCACAGGAGGCTGACAAATGATCCGCCTCACGCGCTCGGACCCGTCCCGGAACATGCATCGTTTCTATGCCGTGCAGCTAGCGCCCACCCTGTTCGGCGAATGGGCGCTCGTCGCCGAATGGGGCCGCATCGGTTCCCCACGGGAAGGTGAGGCAACAAGTCTTCCCGACAGAGCAACTGGCCCAGGCGGCTCTCGCCACCCGCCTCCAGGCTAAAACCAGGCGCGGCTACCGGCCTTAACGTGCTTTAAAGTCCGTTTCGTGAGGCGACCCCCAAATGATCCATCGTCAAATAGCAGGTCGCCGTGCCGCACATGGCCAATCCGCTCTGTCCGTACTCCGTCGCCAAATTGCCGAAGGCGTCATACGCCAGCACTGTGGTCTGGCCATTCTCGGTGAGGCTGACGCGGGAGCCTTCGCCGTCATAAGCATAGTTGTAAGTGGTGCCACTCGACCAGCTGGCCGACGTGCCGCCCGAACTTGAGTGGCATTCGCCGGATTGAATAGTTCGACGGAGGTCCGCGCCGTCACGCGTGCTCTGCATGGCGATGGGCTGCGCCCGCGCATTGCTTGCAAGTCGGCAGCCGTGGAGGCAAACGTTAGCGCCATACCGCAATACCACGGGGAAACCACTATTTTAGCCCTTGATACACAATCGTAATGTTGTCGATACTCGTAACCTGCTTGAATATGTCGGCCTTCTCGCAATCCATACACTCAACGAGTAGTCGTCCTGGAGATTCCCACTTCAAATACAATTGTTTGGGACCTTTGGCTATAAAGACGACCTGCGAATCGGATCGTTTCCCTTCACTGCGTTTATGTACACTAATTATAGAGCTGAAGTCCGTCGTTGCACCACAATCCCTAAGAGACCAAGTCGCTGTGATTGCCCCATTCGGAGAATCTGCTTCATTTTTAACATCATCTGAGCAAACGTTGCACCCAACAAGTAAGGCCAGAATTATCACAATGATTGAGGCCCTCATCATTTGCACCCATTTTGGTAGTACGCGATGCCGTTCTTGATTTGTTCTTGGTCGGCAGGATCATCGCCGAAGGGCCCCCGAAAATTGTACCAGTGGCCCCAAGAAGGAGTGGAAGTCCCAGCCTGCTCCTGTGCGTAACCAGCTCCTCGCAACAATATCGGCGATTGAATTCCCGCCGCCGCACCCGTCGCTCCGAAATTGAAATTACCGAAATTCTGATAGGCCCTACCCTGCTGCTTATAATCCCAAGGTCCTTTGTTTCGTACTTGATTGTAGAACCAATTCAGGCGAGGAGCAGCCAATACCATGGAAACTGACTGTTTGGCGCTACTTATGTTCTGCGCAAGACTCGCATTCGCGGGATGTGTGGGAACGGCGGGGCACGCTCTCTGTGTTTTAGACCTTGATCTACTACTCGGAAACAATATATCAAGAACTGGATTTGGTCCTAGGGATTGAACCCTCTCAAGCTTTTCAAAGTTGCAGATCCCGTTCAAGCCACATCCACCAAACACACTACCCGTATTAAGCCCAACAGGCGGTTGTTCGTTCCACAATTCCGGGCCATTTCTTGGAATTGTTACCGGAGTTGACTGCCCCCCGCCTCCAAAGATTTTCCAAAGCGCAAGACCAACGTCAATTCCTATGCCAATTCCGCAAGCAATGGGACCGCCCCCACAAAACGCAAAGCCGCCCGCATCCATTCCACTCGGGTCCGTCAAATTCAACGGATTATTATTCACATATGCATACCCGTTCCAACTCTGCGGATCCCCCAAGCTAGCCCCCGCATTCCCCGGATCCGCACTGGTAAACCTTCCTTGCGCCCCACTCAAATACCGCGCGTTGAAGAAATCCAAACCTGTCGTAGAGCCATCCTTCTGCTGACCAGTAAACTTCAATCGAATTTGATCCGCAGTCGCCAGATATCCCTTCGGCGCTCGCGAGAAGTTACCCGGGTATGCTCACGAGAAGTTGACCACTTAGCCTGGAGACGGGTGGGTAGTTTGGCCACGCTTTCTGGAATTC
>JAYVXT010000491.1:0-5129 GCA_043785065.1 Bryobacterales bacterium
CTGAATTCGAAGATGGAAGAGGCGGACGAATCCAGCCCATACTGGCGCAAAGAGAAGGTAAGCTTTGACGCAGCCTATTCGGGCGGCCGCGTAACGGCATATTTATTCCTGCCACGCGGCGGGACACCTCCCTTTCAGACCGTGGTTTACTCACCATCAGGCATTGCTTACAGCGAGAAATCGAGCAAGCAACTCGAAATGTGGTTTCTGGACCCACTAATCCGCAGCGGAAGAGCGGTACTGTATCCGGTTCTTTGGGGGACTTACGAACGCACGGCTGATGGATTGCCGAAGGATCCGGGCGAACGCCAGGTTACGCGGATGCTGCGCGAGGTTCAGGACATACGGCGCTCGATTGATTATTTGGAGACACGCGCTGACATCGACAGCGCCAAACTGTCGTACTTCGGATTCAGCGCCGGCGCGTATAAGGCTCCGGTTATGCTGGCAACTGAGCCGAGATTCAAGGTTGCGGAGCTTGTGGTGGGCGGTCTGGTGCAGGCCCGGCGACTCCTCGCCGCGGACCCGTTTCAGTTTGCTCCGCGCGTGCGGGTTCCGGTCCTTGTCATAAATGGCCGCTATGATTTGAGCATTCCGGTCGAGAGTTCCGAATCGCCATTCTTTAGGGCGCTCGGGACGCCTCTGGCGAACAAGAAACTGGTGCTATTCGAAGGCGGTCACGCGCTGGTCGGTTTCCCGGCCCTTACTAAAGAGAGCCTGGATTGGCTGGAACGTTACCTGGGACCAGTGCCGATGCCGGCCATGCATCGTTGACGGCCTTGTTCGGTCCGGCCTTGTCGAACATACGAAATGGCAAGCAATAGCCGCCTTGAAGAGGAATACAACACCCGGAGGATGGCGCGACCACGCCGCTCCGTCCAATGCCAATCGCTCCACGGCCGCCGATTTTTGGAAGCGCTCCCCTGCGAGCGGCATGCGCATGATGATTACGTTTTCTATATCGTAGCCAGGCTTTACCGCCGCAAAGCGAGCGAACTTCGAATCAGCAACGCCGCGCCGATCAACAGAATCACGGCCAGAGCAACTTAACTTCAGAAACCACCAGGGCCGAGCGTGACTAATTTTGCCCTCGCCCTGAAGCGGAACGGCTAGCGCTTTCATTCAGCGCCGACGGTAAGTCGGCCTTCGATGCTTGCAAGGGGGGGGAACAACCCGAAGATGAGGCTGGTGAGAAAAGGAACGGCGGTGAATGACAGCACGCGCCAATCAACCTGGAAACGGCAGTTGGATGCTGCTCTAGAATTTGTTTAAGCATCCGGCCAGCCCCCGATGATAAACAGGGGATCTGCCACTAGCTTGGTTAAACATCAAATTAGCGAATGACGAGTATCGCGGAATCCTCCGATTGCCATCGGGGGCTGGTGCGTGGTTGTGTCACCCAAATGGTGAAATACGCCGCACGCGGAACTGCCTTTGCCTCTCAAGCAGTCTGCGTCTTTCATTTCAACTCAACCGCCGTTTTCAGGATCAAGCGTGACAAGTTCAGTCCAATGCCGAGGGCTAAGGCGGCAACGGCCGTGATCGTAAACGCTCGATTTTTGGGCAAATATACGCAGCGAATGCCGCGGATCGGCCAGCAATGTTTCCATAGGATTACAGCGTAGACGGATTTGGCTTGGAAAAGGTTTATGAAAAGAAAAATAGCTTTTATACATCCGATTCCCAGCATGCTCCGTACAGTGCATTGAACCCATCAACAAGCGGGCTCAACTTGAAGAATTTTCGACACATTACAACCACAGAAACGGCCAGTGTGGCCGTTGGGAGACTGCAAATGATACAAATTTCAAAAAGGATTCTGGCTGCGGCAATATTCACCGCCGGATCCACTTACGCATCCAGCCATCGTGAAGCTTTGGCTGTGCTCAATGAACCATGTGCTGACAACACCGACACTTTTGCTTGGGTAGCCCCGAAGTCGCACGACAAACTGTACCTGGTGATGGACTTTAACCCTCTGCATGAACCCGGCCAGGGCAATCAGGGCCTTCGAGCCTGCAACGGCTATCGCTATGAATTTCACATTGGCAAGGGTACAAGCTTGAAGGACCGCATCGTTTATCGTGTGGAATTCACCAACACGCTAAACCCGGCCAAAGCTCCCGGCCCCAACGATCCTTTGGGCGGTGGTAACGAGATTCTGTGGCAGCTCACCGGCGGCACGGAAACTATGACCGTCACCCGCGTGGCCGGATCGGACTTCCAAACTGAAGGCGATGTTGTATTGGCCAAGGACGTGCCGGTTCTGCCGAACAACCATGGCCCTCAGACCGACCGTTTGGTCTACAAGCTGGGTGCCTTCCAGGGTTATGATTCGGGCAGTTCCACCAGTCGCGATACCGGCCTTTACAACCAGGACTTTGTGGATAGCTACATTCAAAAGCTTTCCAACGGCGGTCGCGTGATCGCTGGTCAATTCGACGATCCTTATCAGCTCGATGAAAAGGGTATCTTTGATTTGGTCAACCTGGGCGCAAGCGATTTGGGCGGCATACCCGGCGCTCGCAAAGCTCCAATTCGCGACGTTTTCACCGGTTTCAATATCTTCTCCATCGCTCTTGAAATCCCCATGGCCGACGTATTCCCGCAAGGCATCCCCCACGATGGCGTTGGCTTGGCCACCTCCACCGACAGCCTATTGCGCATATGGGCTAGCATTAGCCGCCAGCAGACGCAAACGGTTGACGCTTCAAACATTATCACGGGCTACAAGGGCTCGGGAAACTATGTACAGGTTGGCCGCAACGCATTGCCTTTGTTCGACGCCGGCTTGATCGGAACGCAGCGTCAGACCAGCTATCTGCGCAGCACTCCGATGACTGACGTATCGAATTTCGGCAATGATATCCTGTATCCTGTTCTGGTTCGCGATGCGGATGCACTGGGCATATACAAAGCCTTGGGTGTTCCGGCTTCGGCGGTGGCAACTTTGCGCGGACCTCGCGTGGACATCATCAATGCTATCAACCTTGGCCGTCCGATCCCGATCGCCGATGGCTCGACGGGCGATGTTCTCACTCTTGACGTTGCGCTTGATTCGCAATTCCCCAACGGACGCATGATCGGCGGCGGCGCGGCTCCGAACCGCAATCAAGTGAACGTCAACAGCGTTCTAATTAGCTTGATCGTGGCCGGTGATCCTGCTGCCGGTTTGGCCAAAGGAGTGGAAGTAAATGACAAGGATTACTTGAACCGCTTCCCGTTCCTGGCGCCTGCCCATCAAGGGTTGTTCCAAGGACACGGCGGGACCAATACTCCCACCACCCCGGTGATCCCAAATCCGTTCTAAGCTGGTATAGTTAGCGCAAAGGCCGCTTCGGCGCGGCGCAAGGCAGATAAGAAATAGTCAATTCATTTCGCCACCGGAGCTCCGTTTTGCGCGTTGTTTCTTAGGAGAAATAGACAACTGGCCCCCGGTGACCGCCGGGGGCCAAAGTATATTAATATGACCTCATTCAAATTGATTATTCTTCCCACAACACTGCTTTCCATTACTCTTCTTGCCCACGACATGTGGATCGAGCCCGCGGCATTTTTCCCGCAGCCTGGCCAACTGGTGGCTATTAAGTTAAGAGTGGGCCAGGAAGTGATTGGCGATCCGATTCCGCGAAGTACCGCTCTTATCAATCAATTCATCGTAGTGGACGCCGAGGGCCGCAAGCAGGTTGTGGGACGGGATGGTTCCGACCCGGCCGGCTACATCCGCGCCACTAGCCCTGGACTGAATGTGGTTGGCTACCTCAGCAACGCGAGCTCCGTTGAATTAGCGCCCGAGAAGTTCAGCTCATACCTGAAGGACGAGGGGCTTGATTCCATCCTTGCGCTTCGGGCGAAAAACAAGCAGACTAATTTGAAAGTGAACGAGCAGTTTTTCCGGTGCGCAAAAAGCTTAGTGCTTCTGGGGCCGCCCATGCAGGGCCAGGCTGATAAGACGCTGGGGTTCACTCTTGAATTAGTTGCCGAGCGAAATCCATATCTATTGCGAATTGGGGAAGAGATTCCCGTGCGGCTTACTTACGAAAACCGTCCACTGGCGGGGGCCTTGGTTGTTGCGATGAACCGCCTGAACCCAGACGATAAGCAAACCGGTCGAACCGATAAAGATGGCCGGGTTCGATTAAAGCTGGCATCGGGTGGCATGTGGATGATCAAGGCAGTGCACATGATTCCGGCAGCCGCGAATTCGGGAGCCGATTATGCCAGCTATTGGGCATCGCTGACGTTTGAGACTAAAGCTCTGTACAGTCAGAGGAACTAGATGAACGGAAGACTTCTTGCCGCCGCGCTTTGCGTAGCGGTTGTCCATGCGCATGAAATTGGGACCTCGCGCGTTTCGTTCAACTTCGATGAGCGGGGGAACTACGCAATTGAAGTAATCACCGACGCTGTTTCCTTGGTTGAGAAACTGCAGCCTGGTCCGCCTCCCGCGCCGAACCCGGCTCAATTGCAAGCGCAACTAAACAGCGCCACCGCCACATTTCGCCGACGGGTGAAGCTGAAGTTTGATGAATTGGAAGTAAGCCCAACCATTACATTCGCAACCACGCCGGGCAACGATCCATCAACAGTGTTCGCCACCATCCATTTGACGGGCCAGAGGCCTCAAAATGCGCGCACCGTCAGTTGGAATTACGGTTGGACCTTTGCCACTTATCCTTTAACTATCCGCACGCCGGGCAACGCGGCGGGCTCGGTGGAATGGTTGGATGGCGGTCAATGGAGCAAGCCTTTCGACCTGGGCGGACCGGCCCTGCTTGGTGGCCGGTGGGAAACGATCAAGCGTTACGTTGTGCTGGGATTCACCCACATACTGCCGCGCGGTTTGGACCATATGTTATTCGTGCTGGGCCTCTACTTACTAAGTGGGCGCGCCAAGTCGGTGCTTTTGCAAGTTAGCGCATTTACCGTGGCCCACTCCATCACGCTTGGGCTTAGTATGTACGGCATCCTCACCTTACCGTCAAAGGTGGTGGAGCCACTGATTGCAATCTCCATTGCTTATGTTGCCATTGAAAACATTTTCCAGTCTGAGCTGAAGTCATGGCGCGTGGCCCTGGTGTTCGCCTTCGGCCTGCTGCACGGTCTAGGCTTCGCGGGAGCGTTGCAGG
>JAYVXT010000492.1:0-5127 GCA_043785065.1 Bryobacterales bacterium
AATTGCGGGCGGTTCCGCCAATTTCTAAATTCGAAGAACCCAACCCAACGCAGAAGTGTATCTATACACAACTTCAGGACACAACTTCCGGGGCGAGCCCAGCAATGCAGCGGAAGCTACTAGCTTCGCCGGTTCGGAATCCTGCCAATGCGCTTGTCATAGTTGACCACCAACCGGCAAAGTTCCACAGCCGTTTCCTCGAACGATTCCTGGTCTTCAGGCAGATTCAACCAATTTGAAAATCCTGCCCGTCCACGCGACTCGAAGAGTTCAATAGAGCGCAGAACCGGGAAGTCCTGTTTAAGAGAATCAATATGTTCCTGATTTGAGGCAATCCAGATGCCGTCGTCGCGAGCCGTTTCGCCTTGCTTTCGCCGCAGCAGAAAAACGATCTTCTCATCCACATAGACCGCGAGGCTGCCAAACATTTTGCGGGTTCGAACGCGTGTCGTCAGTGGCGACTCTTCAAGAGCCTCAATTACAAACTGAAAAGGAGTGGCCTTCGCCATTGATCAAGAATACCGGAGTTTCAATCATTGGCGACTGAAATGCTTTCGATGATTCGTAACTTTGGTTAACTGGCATGCATTCAGTTGAGAACAAAATGGAAAAGCTAGGCGCTAGGGCCGAAAGACCCCGTGCTGTTGGGTGTTCTCACCCACCAATGCAGTTGATGCCCAAATTTCTCCAATCATCCCGAGGAGGCAAGTGATGCGTCTCATTTCATGGAACCTAACCCGCCGCAAGCAAGCATCGGCTCTATTTCTTATCCTATTTTTCCTTGCATCCGTCGCAGGCGTTACCGGTGTCCAAAAGAAATGGCCCTTCACGGCGTATGAGAAGGCATACTACGCCAACCAAGAAGCGTTGAATTTCTCTAGACCGGGACTAGTGGTAAAGGTGCAATCGGCCAGTATTGCCGCCGATGGGACGATTTCCGCCAAGGTTCTATTTACGGATCCGCAAGGCGCACCGCTTGATAAAGACGGAATCGCTTCCCCCGGAAAGATTTCAAACGGCAGCCCCGGCGTGGTAGCTGCGGTTTTTCAGAATGACAAGAACCAATTTGTGGCATATACAACTCGTGTTCAGACTAGTCCGATCACCAAGGTTTCGGCAATTCAGGCTGGGAGTGATACGGGGGGTAAATGGAGCACCCAGTCAGCAGATGGCACATACTCATACACATTCGCCACCAAAGCCACTGCTGGATTTGACGTCAACGCGGTTCATGCCGTAGGCGTTTATGCCAACCGAAACCTAACGGAATTCGATATGGGTATTCAAATGGGGGACGATGTTTTGTTCTTCACGCCGGCTGATAGTAAGGCGGCGGCGAACCCTATCGACGAAATCAAGACCGCCACCTGCCAGAAATGCCATGGGCCGAATATGGCGTTCCACGGAACCACTGGACGTTCCAGTGTCCAGATGTGCAATCTGTGCCATACCCAACAAACTACGGATCCCGACACGGGCAATAGTGTCGATCTAAAGGTGATGGTGCATAAAATCCACATGGGTAAGAACCTGCCCAGCGTGATCGCCGGCACACCTTATCAGATTATTGGTAACGCTCAAAGCGTGAACGATTTTTCAACGGTAGGTTTCCCCGCGCCTATGATGAAGTGCGAAGTGTGCCACGAACAGGGAACCAAAGCGGCCAACGCCAATGCCCACCTTACCAAACCAAGCCGCGCCGCTTGCGGAGCCTGTCATGACAACGTAAACTTCGCATCTGGTGAGAATCACGCGGGTGGCTATCCGCAAGTTTCCGATGCGCAGTGTTCGATTTGCCATGCGCCGAAAGGCGACGATTTCGACGCTTCGATCGGCGGAGCGCACACCGTGCCGCAGGAATCGAACTTGCTCGGAGGCATTCAATGGAAGATTGAAGGAGTAGCCAATAATGCCGCCGGACAGAAACCTACAATCACATTCACCTTGGCGGACAAGAACGCCAATCCGCTTGCGCCCACGGATTTCGCCCGGATCGCGGCGACTATTGCCGGACCTACTACCGATTACACGTCTTTCGCCAACGGCTATGTGCAGGAAGATATCAGCAAGGCAACAGGTTCGAATGGCCGGTACAACTATACTTTCACCAACGCAATTCCGGCCAACGCCACGGGAACTTTCGCGGTGGGCTTGGAAGGAAGGCGGCTTGAAACGTTGCTGGCAAATACGGTGAAACAACGTGCGGTTCAATATGGCGCCACTAACCCTGTTCTGTACTTCTCCGTGGATGGATCCAAAACGGAACCGAGACGGGCCCCAACCACAATGGCGAATTGCCAAGCTTGCCACTATCGCCTGTCGCTGCATGGTGAAAATCGCATCAACAACATAGAATACTGCCAGTTCTGCCACAATCCGGTGGAAAGCGATGCCGCCCGCAGGCCCGCCACGGCTGGCGCGGCGCAAACTATCGACTTCAAATTTCTGGTGCACCGCATTCACGCGGGCGAGGAGATGAACAAGAACTTCGGCACAGACTACACTGTCTATGGCTTCGGCGGATCGGTGAACAGTTTCAAGGAAGTCCGTTTTCCTGGTGTTACAAGCGAATGCTTTAAATGCCATGTGAACGGATCGGAGAATCCGGGGGCGGGGCTTGATACGGCCTCGAATGTGAAGACTGCCCGATATCCTTTGAACCCAATGGCCCCCGCCACAACCGCTTGCTATGGATGCCATGATTCCAAGCAAATGTTGTCACATGCTTTGACTCAGACTTCGCCGCTGGGCGAATCGTGCGGGACATGCCATGGGTCAAAGGGCGATTTCGCACCAACGAAGTTGCATGCCGCAGCGAACACCGTGGATAAAGGCGCGGCTGCAAAGTAAGTATTCTAACTTTTAGTAGCGCCAACCAAGCACCCAAAGCGCGTAGCTGCACGTAAGTATCGCGGCGAAGGCTACGGTGCGCCCAAGCACCATCATGCCGCCGAGAGAGATAAGCAGCAGGATTGCAATCAAGATCATGCCCACAACGCGCGCCCATGGTTGGTGCCCTTCCAGGGCTCGGCCTGTATAGAACATTGCAATTGGAAGCGTGAGTAGCACCAGCGATACAGCAGCCACGCCGGCGCTGGCGATCATGGCTACTTCCGAAAAAAAGTCAAATACCGATCCCAGCATGCGCGCCCCGGCCACAATGAAGTCGATGAGGGGAGCCGGACCGCCACTATAACCCGTGGCCGGCTGAGCGCCTCGAAAATATAGGCCGGGGAAGGCCGTACCAGAAAACAAAAAGACGAATAAGTTAAACCTGGAAACGGCAGTTGGATCTTGTGTTTCGTAGCCCCCGATGCCCATCGGATGATTCCCACTAACTGGTGATACGCAACAATTGAGCAAATGATTTGTGCCAGGGAATCCCCCGATTTTCATTCGGGGCCCGGACCCTTGCCGAATCACCCAAATGGTGGAAAGTGCTGAACGCGGCAATGCATTTATTTCGATGAACTACGATCTTCAGATGTTGTGTGAACTGCCGCTTCTAGGATAGGGAGGGAACTCGCAGGGCGAGGCTGGCTATTCTAAAGCCAAGGATAACATTGATTAGATGGTTGGTCATGAGAGGGTCAGTCGCGTCCGAGCTGTTCCAAATACTCCCGTATTTCCACAGCGCCGGCACGTACTGGCCTAGTCATTTCCGCAACACTTTCGCGTTGGTCGAAGGCGGCGAACAAGGCCATTTTCGCGATAGCGTACCGTTCTTTACTCAGCAGTTCGCGTCCTTTGTTCAACTCCCAATCGGCCACGCCATGGTCGCTGATATGAACAGCAACAAGGAATTCCGTCTTGCGGTCGGCGCTAACGGGGAAGATGAATTCATACCCCGGACCCAGTTCACTGCGAGCGCGCCGTGAGCCGCCGAAGTAGTATTGGTAGACGAAGCCGCTTTGGCTCTGATAAGTTTTCTGGCGGCGAACGCTGGGAGCGCCTGTAAGCGGCGGCTTGGATTGCGAGGAGAACCGTTGCTTGAGCCAACCTAACATGGAATGGAGCCAGTCTAGCATGCAGCGCGCACTTGCTCGAGGCGCGGAGAATTTCAATTGCGGTGAGTTCTTCGAGGCGCATGAAATCTGGGAAGAGAGCTGGACCTCCGCGCCGGTTCGGTATCGTTACTTCTTACAAGGGATCATTCATTTCGCGGTGGCGTTTCATCATCACTCGCGAGGGAATATGGATGGGTTTGAGAAACAAATAACGAAGGGCAGGAAGCGGCTTGCGGGCTACCTGCCGGAGTTTGAGGGCGTGGAGACGCGGGTGCTTTATGGGTGGGAAATTGGGCAGCCGTATCCGATGGTAATCCTTAGATGACAATCAGCATTTCCACATGAGCGCTTAAGGCTTGTGAGGAAGGAGCGCTTCCCAGTTTTGAATCACTACGAGTGACGGGCCTTCCGCCGACGACACAACAGGGATGATAAACCGGCTGCCGTCAGTGGTCTGAACGACATTGCGGCGGGAGGACTAAATCCTGTTGAGGAGGTTACAGCCGATCAGATCATACAAGGCCAGAAGCAACTTATTGAGCGTGCACATGCGAACGGACTCAAAGCCTACGGGACCACTATGACTCCGAATGAAGGATTTCTTCTCCCTGGGAGTATGTTCCCCGCCTTCTCAACCGGGAACGAGGCCAAGCGCCAAGCGGTTAATGCTTGGATCCGTAGCAGCGGGCAGTACGATGGAGTGATAGATTTTGATCGTGTGCTGCGCGAACCTGCTTCCCCGACGCGGATGTTGAAGATCTACGCCAGCGGAGATCATGCCCATCCGAACGATGCCGGTTACAAAGCAATGGCTGATTCTATCGACCTGAAGCTGTTTAAGAATCCCAAGAATCACTAGACAAATTCCCGCTCAAGCACAATTGCCTTTCCGTGCTTGAGCGGAACATTAATGAGCGGAACATTAAGTTGAAGTGCAGGCCGCCACGCAGCTCAAATCATTTCTTCGCGCCAGCGATAGGATACCCCTGCCACACATGTTCCAACGCTTCGGGCAGCGTCTGCGCCTTCACAGTCCGATCCGTATGCCCGCAGTTCTGCGCAAACACAAACTGATAGTTATAGCCTTTGGCGGCCAGCACCTTGGCCATCAACTCATTGG
>JAYVXT010000493.1:0-5124 GCA_043785065.1 Bryobacterales bacterium
GCCATGCAAGAGATACTTAGCATACTTGAGGCGGATCAAATAGTTTTGGACCTTGGCAGCGGTGCCAGGGGCAGTTTTCCCGCGGACCACACGAAGGCAATTGTGATTCGCGTGGATGCGGAACTTCATAATCCGGCTTTGCGAAATTTCATTGTGGCCGACGCTGCCTCTCTACCCTTCCCGGCCTCATGTTTTGACGCGGTGATCGCCAATCATACGCTGGAGCACTTTGCGAATCTGGATGAGGCGCTAGCGGAATTAAAGCGCGTGCTGAAACCCAGCGCGATGCTCTATGTGGCGGTGCCGGACGCAAGCACGCTGACGGATAAGGTCTATCGCTGGCTGTCAAGGGGAGGTGGACACCTGAATGCTATTACGGACGCGGCGCAATTTGCCCAATTGGTTGAGGTTAAGACGGGAAGACCCCACGCGGCAACGCGCTTGCTGTTTTCCAGCTTTTCTTTTCTGAACCGCTGTAATTCGCCTGTTCCACGCCCCAAGCGGTTGTTGTTGGCCGGCGGCGGCTATGAGTGGACTCTAAAATTGGCGCAGGTAATTTTCCATGCCATCGACCGGACGTTTGGTACACGCCTTCGAGTTTATGGCTGGGCGTTTTACTTTGGTCCGGTGAATAGTGTGGACCGGCGCAGTTTACCGAATATATGCGTACGGTGTGGATCCGGTCATGCGGCATGTTATTTGCAACAGTTGGGCATGGCGCGACGAGGGTTTGTTGGAAGCTTCAAGTGTCCACAATGCGGGGCGGGAAACCTTGGCCTTTGGGCCTCCTCCGCGTCAGAGGCAGAATGAGCAAGCGAAAGTTTCTCATCCCCGAAGTGGTGCAGACTTCGGCCATGGATTGCGGCCCAGCTGCATTAAAATCCTTGCTGAACGGTTTTGGAGTGAATGCGAGCTATGGCCGCTTGCGTGAGGCTTGCCAAACCGATGTTGACGGGACCTCCATCAACACCATTGAAGACATTGCCCAGAAGCTTGGGCTTTTAGCGGAGCAAGTGATGGTGCCCGTGGATCATCTTCTGGACGACCCGCTGAATACTCCCTGCGTGATTGTTGTGCAACTTCCTGGAGGCGCGACCCATTTTCTAGTCCTATGGCGCGTGGTTGGGGATTGGGTTCAGTTGATGGACCCTGCCACAGGCCGCCGATGGCAGCATAAGGACGCATTTCTGGAACAAGTGTACCGCCATACACAAACGGTTTCCGCGAACAATTGGAGGGAGTGGGCAGGGTCGGCGGAATTTAGCGAGGGGCTTCGACGTCGGGCTCGGAACTTGGGAATCGGGCGGGACAGTGCAAACATTTTGGTGGATGCGACCCTAGCGGATACTGCATGGAGTGGCATCGCCAATCTTGACGCGGCGATGCGATTGGTGGCGGCATTGAAACAATCAAAGGCGATTGTTGACGGGGAGGAAGCGCTACAGCTTACAGGCGAGTTGGCGACGGATCCCGAATCCATCCCACCGCCGTTTTGGTCGGTTCAGGCTTCGAGTAGTGAAGGTGAAGTAGATTTTCGGGGCGCAATTCTGGTGAGGATCAAGGGCTTGTCGCCTCAGGGACATGCGCCCGATTTGTCTCCGGAATTATTGGCGTCGTTGATTGAGCCGCCGGAAAGGCCGCTGCAAATTCTTTGGGAAGCGGTGAAAGAAAAGAGCTATTTACCGCCCTTAGTAATCGCCGCTACAATTCTGATGGCTGGGGTTTCGACTTGGTGGGAAGCGGCGATGTTCCGCTTGCTGGCTGAGATCAACCAAGGCTTGCCAATTTCAGCAGCGCGCCCCCAACTACTAACAGCGGTTGTCACGTTCGCTATTGCGATCACGCTGTTGGAAGCGCCCATTGCATCGGCGTTGTTTCGAATGGGGCGGCGTTTGGAGTTGGGGCTGCGCAAGCAATTTGCACGCAAGATTCCCCTGCTCAGCGACCGTTACTTTCAGAGCCGGCTTTCCAGCGACATGGCCCAGCGTATCCATACCGCCGAGCAATTGCGGGAAGCGCCGGAGCTTGCCGGCCAACTGTTGCGAACTTGGTCCGAGTTGCTTTTTACAGTGGCGGCTTTGTGTTGGTTTTTTCCGCAGTGCGCTCCCTTAGCAATTATCGGCGCAATAGTCTGTGGCGCTTTACCCTTAACCGGGCAGCGGCTGATGCGCGAACCTGACTTTCGTTGGCGGAACCAAAACGCAGCGCTAAGCCGCTTCTATTTCGATGGGCTGCTGGGGCTGGTGGCCATCCGGGCTCATGGTGCGCAGCGTGTGATGCGGCGCGAACAATCCAATCATCTGCGGGCCTGGTCAAAAACGGGCTTGGAATTGCAGAATCTGGTAGTGCTGTTTGAAGGATTGCAAGCGGCATGTGGATTCTTGTTTTGCATTGCAATTATGCGAACGCAGCTGGGGCAAAGCACCCCTTATGGTGGCTTTTTGCTGCTGCTCTATTGGGCCTTGCGCATACCCGCGCTTTCGAGGGAAGCGGCCGGCCTTACTTGGCGCTATCCATTTCTGCGTAACACGTTGCTGCGTTTACTGGAGCCTTTGGCATCGCCCGAGGAGCTTCGTGATGTGGATGCTTGGCGGAAGAATTCTTGGATTAAAGGGGGAATTGCGATCGATTTCCAAAATGTGAGCGTGGTGGCGGCAGGGCATCCGGTTCTGAATGGAATCCAATTACATATTAATGCGGGCGAACATGTGGCGGTGATTGGGCCCTCTGGCGCGGGCAAGTCGAGTTTAGTTGGACTGTTACTTGGGTGGCATCGTGCGATGACGGGATCTGTATTGGTGGATGGCCAGCGATTGCAGGATTCGCGGCTAGATCAACTGCGTTGTGAATGCGCATGGGTTGATCCGCAGATTCAGATATGGAACACCACGTTGCTGGCTAACCTTTACTACGGTGCGGAACGGACCGCGGAGACGCGGATGGCTCAATCCATGGAAAAGGCGCAAATCCAAGAAGTCTTGGCTAGATTGCCGGGCGGTTTTGAAACTCAATTGGGTGAGGGCGGCGGGCTGGTTTCAGGAGGCGAAGGGCAACGAGTGCGTATGGGGCGAGCGATGGGAAAAGCCCCAGTGCGGCTGGCGATTCTGGATGAACCGGCGCGCGGCTTGGAATCAAGTGCGCGCGCCAAACTGGTGAGTAGCGCGCGCGAGGTTTGGAGCGCGGCCACGCTAATTTGCATCACGCATGATATCGCCGGCACACGCGGATTTGACAGGGTTATTTTGATGGATGGCGGATCAATTGTGGAAGAAGGCGCTCCGGATGCGCTCTATGCCGATGCGCGTTCCCGCTATCGAGCCATGTTGGATGGGGAGGCGTCTGTCAAATCGGACTTGTGGTCTTCAGCCGAATGGCGGCGTTGGAGAATGGAAGATGGCAAGGTCATGGAAACCGCTTTAGAAGTGGAAAGGGACCATGACCAATAAACTAGAAGGGGCTTTTTGGCCCAGCGGGGAACTCCATGTTTTGATCAAACGGCTTGGCAGGGAGGCCGGTTTGACTGATGCGGCATTTGCCATTCCGACTCCACCGGACGATCTTCATGGAACACGATTGTCGGAATGGATTATGGCCGCATCTGGTCCCTTGAATAGCGAGGTGGAACCGTTTGGCCTGGACGGTTCGACACTGCGAGACAGAATCAAATCCGCGGCCCCCGCCATTGTAGAGACCCCAGAAGGCTTTCTTGCTTTGTTGGAAGCAAAGGGCGCTATACGGGTATTGACTCCGTCGGGAAAGATCATCCGATCATCGGTCGAGGCTGTTTGCAAACTTATTTCACGGCATGCTGAGCAACACTTGGGGCCAACCACGGAAGCGATGCTTGACCGTTGCGGCATTCCAAGCGAGAGGCGGCAAATCGTAAGAAGCGAACTTTTCCGGCAACAGCTTGCG
This sequence comes from Bryobacterales bacterium, assembly GCA_043785065.1. Classification (GTDB taxonomy): domain Bacteria; phylum Acidobacteriota; class Terriglobia; order Bryobacterales; family Bryobacteraceae; genus JANXSF01. Next base: position 3,916 of record JAYVXT010000493.1, read on the forward strand.
GCGAAGCGAATCGGAAGCCTTTGGCAACTGCGGCGCTCGCGGGATTCACTACTTGTTTCACAACTTTCGGGCACTGGAATAATCGGAAGATTGGTGGTGCTACTGGCGAGCCATGCAATCGAGATGGTTCTGTTTTTGGCGAGCTGGTACATCATTGGACAAGGTGCGCTGGCGGGCCATTTGGATCAAGCCCAGTTCTATCAATGGTCATTTCTGTTACTGTGTATCGCGCCTTTCCGGATGCTCACGATGCGGATGCAAGGACAGATGGCGATTGGTCTTGGACAATTGCTGAAACAGCGATTGCTTGCAGGCGCGCTGAATTTAGACTCGGATATTCCGCGGTCCGAAGGCGCGGGAATACTGCTGGGGCGTACCCTTGAATCGGAAAGAGTCGAGTCTTTGGCGTTGAGCGGCGGGCTGACGGCGCTGCTTTCCCTAGTTGACCTCGGGCTGACGGTTTGGATCTTGACGCGGAGCAATGCCGGATACGTGTTGGTCCCATTATTTCTATTTGCCTTGGCTGTTGTGACTTGGATAACCGTCCGGTATCGCTATAGGAGGAGTTGTTGGACGGACTCGCGCTTAAAAATGACTCATGAATTAGTGGAAAAAATGACAGGGCACAGAACCCGGCTGGCGCAACAGGCCCCTGAATTTTGGCACGCTACGGAGAACCAACAGTTCGAGACCTACGAGCGTGATTCGGTTGCGTTGGATCGCCATTTCGTGTTTCTTTCCCGGCTTGCCCCGCGGGCGTGGCTGCTTATCGGATTGACCGCGGCGCTGTTTAGCACAAACTCGGCAACGCTACTGGCAATTGGCCTAGGGGGGGTCATGAGTGGCTACCAGGCCTTACGCCGCTTTGCGCAAGGGCTTGTCCAACTCGCGGGAGCTCAAATTGCGTGGAAACAAGTGCAACCGATGTTTGAAGCGGCTCCAGCAGTTGATTGTCCGGCCGAACCGTACGCGGCATTCGAGCAACGAGGCGGAAAGGTGGTTGAGACATGCGGGTTGATGTATCAGCACGGGCACGGACGGCGGATCATCGACGGAGTTGCATTGGCGGTGCATGAAGGCGACAAAATATTGCTGGAAGGCGAATCGGGCTCAGGCAAGTCGACTCTTACTTCGTTACTATGCGGATTGAAGATTCCAACCGGTGGGCGGCTGTTAAACCGAGAACGGAATCAGGATGAACTTGGCATT
>JAYVXT010000494.1:0-5106 GCA_043785065.1 Bryobacterales bacterium
AAAGAAGGAGCCAGAGAACGACTGTGAACGACAAATATTAGATTGGGTAACATATACTTTTGAGGCAACACGGCAGGGAGTTTTAATTGTCGCCAATCACGCAGCGAATTCGACCCGCTGCCGTGGCCTACCCACCCTACCAACTTTCAACTTCGTCTTGTATGCCGACTCCAAGTGCTCCACAAATTCTTCCCCGCCCCAAGGCCTGCCGAGCCTAGTGGACATGCGCAATGGAGCCAACTCATCCTGCCTCATCCGCTCCTCCAGACTGATCTGCCACTGCTCTTCCGTAAATGCGGCGCCGAAGTTCAACATGTCCAGCCAATCCGGGGCAATCTCCAATCCACAGTGGAACTTCGCGCTCGACCACTTGTAATGGGTAGCTTGCACCGAAATTCCCGCGCGGACAGGGTTAAGCTCCACGTACCGCAGCGCAGTCCACAAACGTTCGTGCTCTACCACACAGGAGTGGAAACGCCCCTGCCACAAATGTCCGCGCTGCCCTTGTCGCTGGTTGAGCGAGATGGCGTATTCGGATTGGAGGCATTGCATCATTAATGAGAGCGCCTCGTCCTGGCCCGGGATGGCGATCAGGTGGATGTGGTTGGTCATCAAGCAGTAGCCGAGGATGTGGACGGAGCGCTCGGCTGCGTGGCGGGCGAGGAGTTCCAGGTAGTGATCACGATCAGAGTCAGTTCGGAAGACGTCTTGCCGGTAGTTGCCGCGTTGGGTAGCGTGGACAGGCAGGCCAGCTGGGGCGAAGCGATGGGGTCGGGCCATTCTACTTGTTATGTGGCGGATTGTGGTTGATTTTCTCATTTTAATTCTTTAATTCTCCTCCGGCATGCGTTGACCCTGATTTCCTCCCCGATTTCCTCCTGATTTCCCCCATTTCCCTTGACCCTGATTTCCCTGATTTCCAACGGATTTCCCCTGATTTCCCTGATTTCCAACGGGTGCTCCTTTAAAAGAATATAAAAGAATAAGAGCCATGACGTTTGCAATCCACTACACACGACTAAAGCGTTGCATGCGGTTTAAGAGTGGAAGCGGCCCCTGCGGGGCACTTTAGCCTTGTAAAAGAGCCTATCCCGCTTCATGATAGGAGCTTACGAGAGATTATGGACTAAATAGAAACAGTTGCAATTGACTGTGAACGGGAACCTTGGAACAGTCCAAAGCGCTGATGAAGGTGTCTCTATTTAGATTAGATACTTTTTGGACGGGAGGCGCTTATCTCACGAAGAAATCCAAAAGTTTGCGCCACCCCCACCCGCTGCGATAAGCTGCGTTTGTGAAGCTCGCCTTACTTACAATCACGCTTTGCTGCGCCGCTGTCGCCGCTGAACCTTTCACCATCCAATCCAATGTCGTCTATGGCATGTATTCCGGCGCCGCGCTGCTGCTCGACATCTACAAACCCGCGAATTCGAAAGGATACGGTGTGGTCCACATTTCCGGCAGCGGTTGGACCGCCCCGCTCGCCTATAGCGCCGAAGAGCTGAAGACCAACAGCCAATCGCAACTCTACGCCAAAGCCTTGGCCACGGGCGGCTACACTGTGTTCGTCATCAACCATCGCTCGCTGCCGCGTTTTCGCTACCCAGGCCCGGTGGAAGACGCCCAGCGCGCGGTGCGCTTTGTCCGTCATAACGCCGCACGGTTCGGCATTCGGGCCGATCGCATTGGAGCCTCTGGCGGATCGTCTGGCGGGCACTTAATAAGCATGCTCGGCACGCTGGATGGCAAAGGGAACGGGAACGATCCCGACCCAGTCGAACGCCAAAGCGCGAAAGTGCAGTGCGTGGTGGCGCGCGCCGCTCCAACAAACTTCTTTAAGGGTACAAACGGAAATTTTCTTCTAGGGATGGCGAAGCCCTTGCCGCAAGTCTCACATGAATCGACCGAATATAAGACCTACTTCGAAGCTTCGCCGATCTCTCACGTCACTCTCGATGACGCGCCTTTCCTTCTCATGCATGGCGACAAGGACGAACAAGTGGACTTTGCTCAATCCGTCGACTTCGAAGCGAAGCTCAAAGGAGTTGGGGTCCCAGTAAAGCTGCTGCGCATTCCCGGCGGCGGCCATGGTGCTACATTTCCCGGCGCGGTTAATCCGCCCGACTACCTCGGGGAAATGGTGCGGTGGTTCGATCAATATTTAATCAAGAAATAGGCCTCCCTATCGAAAGCTAAGAATTCCTGGGTATTGCCACGTATTACCACCATTTTTGTGTCGTCCACAATATCAGGTTGGATCCTTAGGAACGCAGTCGCGCCTGGTGAACGGGTGTCGATCCAGTTTGCCAACGACGGCCGCGTAGTTGCCTTCATTCTCTTCGCCACCTTTGCTGCTGCTGTGCTATTCGGTTTGATTCCAGCCTTGGGCGCGGTTCGGGAAGCCAGCGGTTTGCGAGAAGGAGGCCGCATCACATCCTCTTTTAAAATGCGATCCCTGCGGTGATTACATTAATCAGAACCAGAGGCGATTCTGAAACGTTATTTTGTGGTGATCGAGCAAATGGGGTGGGAGATTATACGATGGGAGGGGATTTGCCTGGGTTGAGGTAGAGAATATTATTGAAAGGAGCGGGCCAGCCTCAAATTTCAAGACCGGCCCGCATGCATCAACTTACTGTGTCTTAGTAATATAGTCCACGTAACAAACACTGTTGGCATCGAGGTTACGCTGAATTAAGTAATTGCGCGTGGCCTGCGACTTCGCCGGCAGCGTCATATTGTAGAAGGCGCCATTCGCCGCCGTCTTTGGGTTTGCTCCAAACGTCCAAGCGCACTTATCGCCGTTTTCCGCACCCTGGCTGTCCGCCCAACCACTGGCGGGAAGTGGATCAGATACGGTTTCTTCCAACTCATGGGCCAGCACGGAAAGCATTCCATCAATGCCCGCATTGCCGTTTGGACCCGTGGCCTGCGCCGCGCAACCACTTAAGCAGCGCGCCGAATTACCGACGAAAGAATACTTCAAAGTGGAACCCGCAATCGATCCCGCCGTGTGCCATCCGCAATACTTGGTGCAAAACCCCGAGGATTCGGCCACGTCGCTAGAAGTAAGGACGAAGTAAAGCCCATTGGTGTCGCGTGGTAATTTGCCGCCGTTGATCGTGTTAGAAACGATTGACCGGACATTAGAATCACTCAACCGGGCGCCCAGCGAATAGTTATCGGCATATTCAGCACCGACATTCACCAAGCCGGTAGGTGCGCCGTAAGATGTGTTGATCTTAAAATACCCCGAGTTACTCAGACCGAAAAGAAAATCACGAACGATGGTCTGTCCGATGGCATTATCCGTGCCATTGGTTTGAGCCCAATTTCCATACCAAATCAAATAGACCGTGGGAGTAGTCATGACTTGGCCCCCATGGTAAGTAATATTGGGCAAGATTACGCCCGTAGATCCGGCGGTCGGAGAGAACCCCCTGGAAGCTCGGCCGCCGCCATTCTCAAAACTAGGATTCATAGGGTGACCAATGATCGGATTTTCTTGGCCGCGCTCATCGCGGTCAGATTGTTGTGCGAAAGTGGTAACTGCCGACAAACAAGCGGCAGCGCCCAAAGTAAAAAGGGAAACGCTAATTCTCATCTTCTTCTCCTGAGTTTTCTTGCTGGGGTACATAGGGAGTATAACTCACGAATTGAAAGTTCTGGCACGAGAGTAGGTTGAAAGAAACCTAATTTACATGCACTTAATGTAAAGATATCCTAATTCACCCCCATTTAAGGGTAGTCGCATTCCCTCATGGTTGATTGAAACACCAAGAAAGCATTAGTATCAATTCGTTACCCACTTATCCATGCATCTATTTCTAAATCGAGCACTGCTTACATAAGCGGCAGCGTTTCCCGCACTACCGTAGCACTCGCGAAAATGATTTCGTCGATGAGACGGCAAGAATCCAATGCAACACTTTGGACGTTAAACTCGTCATCATTGCATGCGTTTTCTCTTCTCAGTAGTGGCTGGCCTTTATTGCTTCCTCTCAAGTGGGCAGCCGCTCCTCGAACTGAATACCGTCGTGAGTCCGCTGCCCGCAGAGGAGATTTTCCAGCCCTGCGAATACCGCATGGCCATTCCAGACATCAAAAGTCCGATGAAGGCAGCCTGGATCATCTTCGATAGGGGTCAGGATTATTTAAAATGGTATGAGGATCGTCAGGTACGGGCTTTCGCGCGGGAGCATCAACTCGCTCTTGTTTTGGCGGCTCACTGCCGTTCCCAAGGAACGTGAAGACATGATAGTGCTCCCGGAAATGGGGGTGGGAAGAGTTCTGTTTACGGCCCTGGATCAATTTGCGGTTGCTGAAGGCCGCCCAGAACTGAAGAGCATCCCGATCATCGCCATGGGTTGGTCCGGTGCGGGATCCTTAGCCGCCAGGCTTGCCGCTTACAAACTGGAGCGTTATTTGGCTGGCATTGCCTACGCGCCCGGCCAGTATGAGCCGCTGGGTATGGACACCATTTCATTGCCGGCGCCGGCCATCAGCCGACCTCAACTGATTATCGCCAACGGTGGGGACAACATTAACGGAACGGAACGGCCTTATGCCTACTTCAGGAAATATTTCGACCGGGGCGGCCCTTGGACATTTGTTGTTCAAAACCGGGTCCCCCACTGCTGTTTGCAAAACGTACAGCCACTTATCCTCGATTGGTTGCACGGTGTCTTGACGATCAAATCGAAGAGCGTAGGCATGGGAGACTACGGCTACCTCAAGGTGAAGACCTCCGAAGTTTTGGATGAGTGGAAAAGGCCCGTCTTTAATGCCACAGCAAGCCGGCTTGGGCCCAAGGGCAAAGTAAAAGCTGGAGAACTGCCAGCGGGGTGGATGCCGTCAATTCGATTCGCCGAGCAGTGGCTTACGATTACGAAAAGAGCTACCCCTATCGCAGTATGGAAACCGTAGGACATGTCGAATGAGTGTGAAGCCGCAGGCTGTGCCGCCAGAATAATTTCCCAATTTAGTCCGAGGGAGTATAGGCTAGAGGGATGACTTTTTTGAGGGCCTCGGCCTTGTTGTCACTCAACTGCGCACTTGCCTCGGCGCAAAATCACAACACCTGGGCCGATTACGGCGGCGCCTCCG
>JAYVXT010000495.1:0-5095 GCA_043785065.1 Bryobacterales bacterium
AAACAAGGGCTGGGCGATCCACGCAACTGGTGTTCTGCGATCTTTCAACACCAAACACTGACAAGTTCAACGTGTATCACGAGGTGCGTGATCGCTTGCTGGCACAAGGGATACCTGCCAATGAAATCGCGTTTATTCATGACGCTGATACGGATGCTGCCAAGAAAATACTCTTCGATTCCGTGAACGCCGGTCGCGTGCGAGTGCTGATGGGTTCGACCGAGAAAATGGGTGCCGGAACCAACGTACAGCGCAAGCTTGTTGCCCTTCACCACCTCGATGCACCGTGGCGGCCGCGCGACATTGAACAGCGCGAGGGTCGCATTCTCCGGCAGGGTAACCTCAACCCGAAAGTACAGATATTTCGCTACGTTACCGAAGGCTCATTCGATGCATACATGTGGCAAACCCTAGAGACCAAAGCTCGGTTCATCCAGCAAGTCATGAACGGTACAACTTCAGTGCGCCAAGCCGAAGATATTGAAGGCGGTGCACTGACCTATGCGGAGATCAAGGCCATTGCTTCGGGCAATCCCACCGTTATGGAAAAAGTCAAGGTGGACACAGAAATCCGTAAGCTAGACCAGCTTCGGTCGGCCCACGTCAATCAGCAGTATTCAATCAGGACAAAGCTTTCAAACTTCCCGAGTCAGATCCAGCATGCCAAGGAAAGCCTGGCAAAGGTAATGGCTGACATTGCCACGCGTGACACGAATGCTGACGAGGAGTTTACGATGACCGTTGGCAAGAAAGTATTCTCCGGTAAAGGAGCAAGGGAAGAAGCAGCCAAGTCCCTGAATCACGTAGTACTTTCATGGCGTGACGACTTGACCATCCAGCCGCGTGCGCAATTCCGCGGATTCGAAATCCTAAGCCGAGGCAAGGGCACCCTACGCTTTGGTGACAGCGCCGCAGATGAGCGCACGCCGGAATTGTTCATTCGGGGTGCCGCTACCTATTCCGCAAACCTGAATCCAGAAAACTCCCTCGGAACCATCCAGAGCATCGAGCACACTATGCGTGCCCTGGATCGGCATGCCGAAAATGACCGTGAACAAACCGAGCGACTTGAAAAGGCAGAGGCCGACTATAAGGGCCAAGCGAACAAGACCTATGAGCACGAGGCACGCCTGAAAGAGTTGCTTGATCGGCAGACTCAGCTCAACGCCGCGCTCGACTTGGACAAAGGAGAGCAGCAGGTCGCCCCCGAGGAATGCGTCCGTTCCGAGGCATTTGCGCCCCTCGAAAGGAGCTTTGTAGCCCGTGTAGCCGACCGCTCGTCAATCGCGCCGAGACGATGAATCGATCAAGTTGGAAATTTCGTCCAATTACAGGCACGTCAGACGTACTGGGTTCCTTCGTTTTATTATATTATATGGGTCTCGTCAGTTTGTTGAGAAAAGCCGATATGACCTGCCATGATTGGGAAACTAAGGAATTGTTGAATCATGGATAGCCATAAAGGAATCGTAATCCGCTATGTCTCAAAGGTCACCAATTGACTTACAACCTCAAAGTAATTTAAAGTGATCGCGAAGCTTACTGAATACTCTTGCTGTCGAAATCCAGGAAAAATCCAAAATCCAGGTTGATCGGTTGATCCCAACTTCAGCACGATTGCTTTGCTGCACCCTTGTGCTAACATAGCTGTTATACCTAGAATTGCTGAATTAAGTGCCTTCGCCATTAAGCTTAAGGCTCTGGGAACCTAATTTTACGGTATCCAATGGTAGTGAAAAAAGTGGCGAAGCTTGTCAAAAAGAGTTGAAGACATGGAACCGAATCGTACACATTCTCCGGTTGTGTGTCTTAGCGTGAGCAAAACATTTTTGTGCGGCCAGTTTAGTTGTAAAAGTTAAGAACAGGCCACTTCGTGAGGCAAGGGATTGATGCCACTCAGAGATAAGCAGGTAAGCCAGTTTTGATCGAATATGGCCCTAGGCGTGAAAGCGATTTCCCCAAGCTTTGTTTCGGGTGCAAGCAGCTGCATCGGAGAGTTCAGCATGGCGTCCGAAGCATACGTTGGTTTAAGTGATCGCTCAATTTGCTGCGGATTAGTAGGGCTCTGAACAAAGAATGCCACGGTTCACTAAGGTCTAAAGTTGCCATCAATTCTTCCCAGCCTACGTTTCATCGCAAGCCATCCACTGAGTTCCCGCCGACCGCTTGGTGCGTTCTGGCGCTACTGTCGATGGCAGATTGAAAGCCGTTTACGCAATGAAGTAGCGTTTGAGTGGATCGAAGGATCCAAACTTATAGCCCGAAACGGGATGACAGGTGCGACAGGAAACATCTATTGCGGACTGCACGAATTTGTCGATATGGCCTTCTTGCTACATCTGTTGCGTCCAAACGATCTTTTTGTTGATGTGGGTGCCAATATAGGTAGTTACACTGTGCTCGCATCCGGAGTCTGTCGCGCACGGACGATTGCAATAGAGCCCGACCCAAACACAATGCAGTCGCTTAGACGCAATGTTGAGGCTAATGGACTTAACAACGCAGTAGTGCTTGAGGAAGTTGCATTAGGCTCAGAACCAGGGCGCGTTAAGTTCACAATCGGAAAAGATACAATGAACCACGTTGCAACTGAATCCGATTCCAATACTCGCGTGGTTGAAGTGCGTTCCCTTGATGCTGTACTCGATGGATTGAACCCCATTTTGATCAAGATGGACGTCGAAGGCTATGAGACTCAGGTGATAGCAGGGGCGAGTGCAACGCTGCGTAACCCTTCGTTGCTTGCTGTTCAACTGGAATCTGTGGACGACACTGTCCGTACTATTTTTGCAAATCTCGGATTCAAGATTGCATCTTACAATCCGTTCACTCGTCGGCTAGTCGATGCCGAATATGGATCTGAACTGTCTTCGAACAACACTCTTTTTGTTCGCAATGTGGCTGTTTGTAGTACGCGCGTAAAGATGGCCCCGAGTCGAAACATCCTCGGTCATCAAATTTAGTTGATACAGCAATAGATCATGTGTGGAATCAATGGCATCTTCGCTTACCACCACGCCGCGAGCCCTTTGGACACGTCCGAGCTATTGCGAACACGTGACCACATGGCAACGCGCGGACCCGACGGGAAAGGCGATTGGGTTGCAGAGGACGAGCGAGTCGGCTTCGGCCATCGCCGACTTTCAATCGTCGATCTTTCTGAAGCTGGCGCGCAGCCGATGTTCAGCGCAGACGGAAATTTCGTTGTGACCTTTAACGGTGAGATCTACAATTATCCAGAACTCCGCCATCACCTTGAATTGGAGGGCTGTGTATTTCGCACGCGTTGCGATACTGAAGTCCTCTTGCATTTATATTCAATTAAAGGCGCGGCGATGGTACACGATCTACGCGGTATGTTCGCCTTTGCTATTTGGGACCGAGTCAAACGAGGACTGCTCCTAGCACGCGATCCTTACGGAATTAAGCCGCTCTACACCGCCAATAATGGTTGGACGTTCCGATTCGCAAGCCAAGTCAAGGCACTACTCGCAGGCAACAAAATTTCCCGGGACCATGAGCCCGCTGGGATAGTTGGATTTCATCTTTGGGGAAGTATTCCGGAACCTTTCACACTGTACCGCGAAATCCGCTCGCTTCCGGCCGGATGCACCCAATGGGTGGACGCCGTCGGGCCACGAGTACCTCAGCCCTATTCGTCGGTTGCCGCAGTTCTAACAGAGGGCGAACGCTTGAAAGTCCGCCCGGATGAATTCCATGAGACAGTGAGAGCAGCGGCTCTCGATAGCGTCTCCGCGCACTTGCTTGCGGATGTCGAGGTTGGCGTCTTCCTTTCTGCTGGTGTCGATTCCGGCGCACTCCTTGGACTGATGCGAGATGCGGGGCAACGGAAGATTCGGGCGATCACTCTCACCTTCGAAGAGTTCAATGCTACCTCGGAGGATGAGAGTCCGCTCGCAGCCGAAATTGCTCGCCTCTATGAGGCCGAGCACATCATTCGGCGGGTCAACCAAAGAGAATTTGAGGAGGATCTGCCGGCAATACTCGAAGCGATGGATCAACCCTCAATCGATGGTGTGAACACTTGGTTTGTTGCCAAAGCCGCGCGTGAGGCAGGCTTAAAGGTTGCGCTGTCGGGGTTGGGTGGAGATGAATTGCTAGCCGGATATCCCAGCTTCAGCCAGATCCCGAACTGGGTAAGCCGACTTAGAATTCTCGGAACTGTTCCAGGGTTGGGAGTAATGGCGCGCCATTTAGGATCTGCGATTGGTTTGGCTTCCACAACTCCCAAGCGAATTGGGTTGCTGGAATATGGCGGAAACTATCCTGGTGCCTACTTACTCAGACGCGCACTTTTTCTGCCATTCGAGCTTAAGACGCAACTGGATCCACACCTTCTAACCGATGGTATGCGGCGGCTTCAACCTCTAAAACGAATCGTCGAGGCAGGTCTGCAACCGATGCCAAAATCCCCCGTCTCTCGCGTCGCCGCAATGGAGTCCACCTGTTACATGCGAAATCAACTTCTACGCGACAGCGATTGGGCAGGCATGGCACACAGCTTGGAAATACGTACCCCCTTAGTTGACTTCCAATTGCTCAAAAGCTTAGCTCCGGTGGTGCCTCATTTGACCTCGGGGTTGGGGAAGCGGCTGTTGGCGAAGGCCCCATCGCAACCTCTGCCAGCCTCGATTGTTGATCGAGCCAAAACAGGATTTGGAATACCAACCGGACGTTGGATGGAACTTGCCTCTAAAACTGGAACACCAACCAGCAAAGGTGACACGTCACGTGCGTGGGCAAGCCTAGTGGGGAAAAGCTTGTTGCCGAAAACGGGCAGCACAGTTGCGGCGTAACGCCCTTGGCGGCGAACATGAACAGCTCCAATCAATCAAAAGCAGGCCAGCAACGAGTTTTGGCTTTGGTGACCGACGCGTTCGGCGGTTATGGTGGCATCGCTCAGTACAACCGTGACCTGATTTCAGCGCTCGCCGAGACTTCTGATTCGATAGCGATTGAGGTTCTGCCAAGAATGGCACCAGGGGCATTAGAGACGATGCCGCGCTCGGTGAGACAGCATCCTCCAGTTTCCGGTCGAGTGGCTTATACAATTTCCGCCCTTGCCTGCGCCCTT
>JAYVXT010000496.1:0-5087 GCA_043785065.1 Bryobacterales bacterium
GAATTGTTGTTGGATGAGTTACGGCCAAGCTTTTATGCGGAAGTCGAGGGGCGCATGCTGGAGATAGCGGATCGGAAGAAGCTGCCGGACGAGGCGGCGATTCAAGGTGAAGTGAACCAGGCGTTGCGGCAAGCGATTCACGAATTGCCTGATGATTCCCGCGCCGTGCTGTTGTTGCGGGATGCGGAAGGGCTATCTACTCGGGAGACTGCCCATGTGCTGGACGTCGGAGAGGACGCAGTGAAGATGCGGTTGCACCGGGCGCGGCTGGCGGTGAGGAAGAGGCTGGATGGCTTCTTGATGGGGCGGGGAAGTGGGAGATGACGAAAACGGGAATGCTCGGAGATTTTCGTTAAGCCATCGGAATATTTAGATGGCGATTTGCCGGCTGATGTTTGCGAGAGCATGACGACGCATATTGAGGAGTGCGCGCCTTGTATGGAGTTTGTGGCGAGTCTGCGGAAGAGTATGGCGCTTTCGCGGCTGGCGGCGAAGGCTCGGTTGGTGGAGGGTTATGCTGGGTTTCGGACTTTTCCGGTAGCTGAACAGTCGGACCAGGGGGGTCCTCCGCGGACGAGGGTGTCCGCCCCACCACACTACAACTTCTTCTTGATTTCGGGGGCGTTCTTGGCGTCGGGGGCTAATTCGATGTACTTGGTATAGGCTTCGCGGGCGGCCTTCATGTCCTTGGCTTTTTCCAATGCGTTGCCTAAGCGCAGATATGCTTGGGCGCTTTGCGGATTCCATTTGGTAGCCTCGCGGAAGCGGAGGGAAGCTGCTTTGAAGTTTCCTTTCTTGAAATAGAATTCGCCGGTTTTGATTTCACTTTCCGCTTGTAAGGGGTTGAACGAGTATTCCTTGGGCGGGGCTAGGGTCTTATCTTCCTCGGCGGGTTCTTGTACTGCGGGCGTGGGCTTCTGCGCTAAGGTCGACAGGGTAAGAAAAAGCGCAAATAGAATTCTGTTCACTCCTCTATTTTACTCCTCGCCGCGTCAGCTCAATGTATTTAGTTCGCGCATCGAGGGCTCCTTCCGTATCATTGGTTTTTTCGAGAGCTTCGCTTAGCCGCAAGTAAGCCATGGCGCTTTGCGGGTTCCACTTGGTGGCTTCGCGGAAGCGGAGTGCGGCTCCCTCGAGGTTGCCTTTCTTGAAGCACGCCTCGCCAGCTTTGATTTCGCTTACGGCCTCGTGCGGGTCGAGGACGTAGTCGCTAGGCGTGGGGAGTGGCTTATCATCCTCCACGGTTCTTTGGAATTTGGGCCCACTATCCAGCCAGAATCGTAAGACAAAAGGTACTAGAGTTTCAAATGCCACCAATTGTATTTTACTCCTCCATCCCATTTTGCGCGATCCTAAAAGTATCGCATCCGATACCTTTAATACCCTAGGGAAAGAGTTACCCTTCTGCCACAAGACCCAGGCGATTACCTATTATGTATGAGGGCCAGGCGAGTTCCTCCGACACATGAGGCCGCGCCGAAGCGGACTTTGCGCTATTGAGGACATCCGGATTTTTTCTTTGGCAATGATTGCACCACCGGTTGGTGGAATTGGGCCATAATGATTTCCTGATAATTTCACTGCACCGTTTTTGTTATCTGACGAGTCTATCTGAGCAGAAGGCAATGAAGTAAAAAGCCTTCAGCAGAAAGAGGAGAAGGACAATGAAATACACCAAGATTATTGCGATTAATGCCATTGCGGCCGATGCGTGTTCAACAACTTTGAGACACCTGACAAAGGAATTTAGTGACTATCTTTTAGAGTCTGAATCGGGACCGGTGGGTTGATCCAGACTGCAGTTGGGATGGAGGGAAGTCCATTATGCTTCTGTTTCTGTATATTCAAGTTGATATCCATTCTCGCCGCACTCAGTAATTAATGCCAGGGGATTTGTCTCAACTATGTTGGCACGGAGGGGTTGATGCCGATCACGAAACAGATGTGCATATGTGGTATTGCAAAGATCACGATAACGGCCAGTCTTGGACAGTAGAATACAAATCGCATGAAGAGTTTACGAAATTTCCTTTTGGTCGTCCGGGGGCCGTTCCTATTGGTTTTTTTAAGGGTCCAACGCCTAATAGTTATTTCATTTATTATCAGTCGCCAAGCTCAAAATGACATGTGATTCCGGGCAAGAAGCACTCTTTGAAATAGTAACGTGCTGAGATCAATCTGCAAGCGCCCGATAAAGTTGTAGTGCGCCCGACGTTCCAGAGCGCGCCGACGTCTTCAATGGGTTATGCACCGCTGGGAAGAGAATCTGAAGAAGGCAGTTCCCAGTGCGCGGGTCGTCGAGGTACCCGGAACCCACCACTACATGTACCAGCATGAAGAGGCAACCGTGCTGCGTGAGCTGAACGCATTCCTGAAAACCTTGAATTGAATCGGCCTGTTGATGTTGCACAACGGACCTTTTATGAAACACGGGGGCTAGTTCGCGGTGTCCTTGGGTTCCAGGACACAACATTTGGTGATGGCGCTTCGGAGCTCGCGAGAAGTTACCCGGGTATGCTCACGAGAAGTTGACCACTTAGCCTGGAGACGGGTGGGTAGTTTGGCCGCGCTTTCTGGAATTCCCTGATCTCGACCTCAGAAGTATTGATGGACCGTTCAATTGAAACAAAAGAAGATGCCCGCCTTCGGCGAGGATGCAAATGATTCAGTTCGCAAGCGCCGACGTCGTTGTCAGACTAATGGATGATTTGGATGCATGGGCGGGGAGTGTCCGGACGCCAACTCCTCGCAAAGCGTCATCGTAAACTGTCCTGGTGCAAGCTGCGACTTCGCCGATTCCAGTCGAGTAGTTGCCGCTCGAAGCCGCAATTCCGCACCCGATCCGGTCGGTCGCCACAGTATGGTTCGCACAAACTGGCCTTATTGTACTTCACTTCACGCTTCTTGCTGGCGGTGACTCTGCCGCTGCTGTCTGGCCGTTTCCAGCTTGCGGTCGCGTTTTGCGTGGATCTCCGGCGCACGGCGGTAAGGAACATGATGGATGCCGGCATCCCCTAATCTCACGCTATGTACATTAGCGGCCACAAGACAGATTCAATCTTCCGTCGTTACGACATCATAAGCGATGATCAGCTTACAGCCGCATCGGTAAAGATGCAGAACTTATTCGATGAAAAATTGGGGCCGAAAATGGAGGGAAAAGATAAAAAAGTTGCAAAGTCAGATGCAAAGTCGAGGCCGAATCGCCATGCTGACTAGCTGTATGTTATTGAAATAAATGGTGAGCCGGGCGGGGCTCGAACCCGCGACCACCGCATTAAAAGTGCGATGCTCTACCAACTGAGCTACCGGCTCTTGGTGGAATATTCATTTTAGCAAAAAAGCCGGACTTCCACGAGGAAAAGCCCGGCTTTTTTCATTTGCTTGCCCTTACCTACTGGCTAGTAGCGGTATGTATCGGGCTTGTAGGGACCATCAACCGGCACGCCAATGTAGTCGGCCTGTTGCTGCGTCAGCCGGGTCAACTTCACCCCAATCTTCTCCAAATGCAAACGCGCCACTTCTTCGTCCAATGCCTTGGGCAACGTGTACACGCCCACTTTGTAGGAATCCTTCTTGGCCCACAGGTCCAACTGAGCCAGCGTTTGATTCGCGAAGCTGTTGGACATCACAAAGCTCGGATGGCCGGTTGCACAACCCAGATTAACCAAACGTCCTTCGGCCAACATGAAGATGCTGCTTCCGCTGGGGAATGTATACATGTCCACCTGCGGTTTGATGTTGGTGCGCTTCACCCCCGAAGTCGTGTTTAACTTATCCACCTGGATTTCATTGTCGAAGTGGCCGATGTTGCACACAATGGCCTGATCTTTCATGTGGGCCATATGTTCATAAGTGATGATATCGACGTTACCCGTCGTCGTGACATAAATGTCTCCACGGCCGAGCGTATCTTCAAGCGTCGTCACTTCGTAACCTTCCATAGCCGCTTGCAGAGCGTTGATAGGATCAATCTCGGTGACAACTACACGTGCTCCCATTCCACGAAGGGATTGGGCTGAGCCCTTGCCAACGTCGCCATAACCGCAGACAACCGCGATCTTGCCTGCCAGCATTACATCGGTGGCCCGTTTGATGCCATCGGCCAACGATTCGCGGCAACCGTACAAGTTGTCGAATTTCGACTTGGTGACTGAGTCATTAACGTTGATCGCCGGAACCAGCAGCTTTCCTTCCTGATGCATTTTATAAAGCCGGTGAACGCCGGTGGTAGTCTCCTCTGAGACTCCGCGCCATTCCTTTACAAGGCTGGTCCAAATTTTAGGTTGCCCGGTATGCACCTTTTTCAACAAAGCCTTAATCAGCGATTCTTCGTGGCTGCCGGAGGGCGTGTTTACCCAGTCGCTACCATTTTCCAGTTCATAACCTTTGTGAATCAGCAGTGTAACGTCGCCACCGTCATCAATGACCAGTTGGGGGCCCTTCCCTTCGGGATGCATTACCGCCTTCAGAGTGCAGTCCCAATATTCTTCCAATGTCTCGCCTTTCCAGGCGAAAACAGGCACATTAGTCTCGGCAATTGCGGCTGCGGCATGATCCTGCGTGGAAAAGATGTTGCAACTTGCCCAGCGTACGGATGCGCCAAGGTCAACCATGGTTTCAATCAAAACCGCGGTCTGAATGGTCATGTGAAGGGAGCCGGTGATGCGTACACCTGCCAATGGCTTCCCTTTCGCATATTTTCTGCGAATGGACATTAGCCCAGGCATTTCTTGTTCGGCAATTGAAATCTCTTTGCGGCCCCATCCGGCCAGAGACATGTCAGCGACTTTAAAGTCAGTAAGGGTTGCGGTACTCATATCTATCCTTAAGATTCCAATTGTACCGCATCCAATTTATTTTATTGCTTTTTGGGAAATGCAAAGGGTGGGCGACATGGAAATGTGAAAATGCGTAAATCCCAATGAAAAGCCTAAAATCCTTTCGTACTCTTACGCAAGCCAGTGTGCGGTGGGGCGGAACGCCTGTATCGGGTCGAGTGACGGGGATTGCGCCCCGTCACCCTCCCACACCACCGGACGTGCGGTTTTCCGCATCCGGCGGTTGAGTCCAGCGGCTTACGATTC
>JAYVXT010000497.1:0-5084 GCA_043785065.1 Bryobacterales bacterium
AAGTAAGACGGTTACCTTAGGCCAGAACATTTCGTAATGTACCACTACTAATGAGATAAGGCAACCTCGTTTGGCGAGATCTATTGCTTCCGAAGTGAAAATTGGAATTCGGAACCCTTTCCCGGAACGCTTGTAACCCAAACTTCGCCACCTTGTGCTTTAATCAGGTGTTTTACTATAGCTAACCCTAGTCCTGTACCGCCAAGCAGTCGGCTTCTCCCCTTATCCACTCGGTAGAATCTTTCAAACAGCCGGGCTAGTTCTTCCTCAGGTACTCCGATTCCGCTATCTGCTACATAAATCTCAACACCGTCTGAACGCGGCCTCATCCCCACCTCTATTTTTCCACCATCAGGAGTGTACTTGATCGCATTATCCAACAAATTCGTTAGAATTTGAACGACAGCTTCCGAATCGCAAACTGCTTCAACACTGTTTGCGGGAGACGCCAATGATAATGCGATATGTTTCTTCTCCGCGAGCGGTCTCATTGAGTCTACCGCGTCCTCTAATAATCGATACACGGGAGTGTTCCAAAGTTGCAGCTTCTTTTGTCCAAGCTCAATGCGGGATAAAGTTAATAGATCCGCTGTCAAATTGGCTAGCCTTTGCGCATTCAATCGGATAATCTCAACAAATCGGCGATTGTGCACTGGGTCTTCCAAGGCGCCGTCCAGCAAAGTTTCCGCGTATCCATGAATGGAAGCAAGAGGAGTTCTCAATTCATGAGAAATATTAATCACAAAATCTTTCCGCACCCCATCCAGTTTCTCTAGTTCGGAGTGCTCTTTCTCAAGCGCCCCAACCATGTTTTTAAGTTTTTCACCCGTACCTATTAAATGAGCGCTCAGCGACCCAAGTTCGTCGCGGCCGCTATCGGCTAAGACCGCCTCGAAATTTCCTTTGGACAATTGATCGGAGTATTCAATGATCCTGCCCAGCCGTTGTGCAACATTTCGCGCGAGATAAGCCGCAAAGAGCACCGCCGGAATAAAGGCAAGAACAGTGTAGTACAACAATTGAATCCGGATGTTATGCACTTCAGTCTGAATCCGCGAGAGTGGAACACCTAGCCGCAGTGCCTGGCCGTCATAATAGGGGAGCGCGTAATAAAGGAAGTCGGTTCCGATTGTGCGGCTTGTGTGGATTTGGAAATTTTGGCGCCCTTGCAGCGCATCGCTCACCTCAAGCCGGTCCAAGTGGTTTTCCATCAGCGATGGGTCTCCCTCGGAATCGGCAAGCACTTTGCCCGAATGATCGATCAACGTTAGACGTACGCCCGCCGAGTCGGCAAGCCGCTTAAAAGAGGCGGTGTCGTTGGGCAGCCCTTTCATGAAGGGGGACCCGGCAATCATCTTGCCTTTCTCTTGCAGCCCTGTGCGCAGTGTGTCCAAATAGAAGGAACTGGTGACACGCGAAGCCAATTGGTCGATGGCCAATAGCGCCAACACCAATACACCCAACAGCAGAAAAATCAACTTCAAAAAGATTTTACTGGTCAAGCAATTCTAAAGTTCAATCCCTTTTAATTGTATTTTCGACTTGTCGTAAACGCCAAGACCAAGCCCGCCGGCGTATTCAATGTGGCCAGGTTCACGAATAAACTTATTTGCGAAAGGATCCACGGATTGTCCCTTTCTAGGGACTAGAATTTCTTTCCGGCGATCCCAAACCGAATAGGCGCCCTCTTTCTTTCGTTTTTCTTCTATCACGTCGATCAGAAGGCGATCAAGCGCCACCGGATCCGTGCCGACGGAGATTTTTCCCGGATAAAAAGCGTAATTGTGCTGCTGTTCAAACGGCCCGCCTTGCCAAATACCCTTCAATCCATCCATGATCTGTAGAACCGTTCTGGATTTGATGGGCTCCGCGCCGGCCAAAGTTCCTATAAAGGAAAACGTGTTGGTCTTCTCCCATTTGTGCGATCTAGCAACGTTTCCCCAACTTCCGTAAGCAATATTCTTTAAGCAGCCAGTAACGCCGCTCGCCCCATGATCTTTCATGTTCGGCACGTTGATTATCTTGGTGAAGTGTTCAGAAACCATGCGGACCAAATTTGACCGTGTGTCTTCTTCGCCGAAGAAGTCCACCTCAACATAAGTCTTCGGATCATACCCCTTCAATGTGTCACGAAGATTACTAGCCGCTTGCACATGTACGCCGCCGGGGACGTATTTCTCATAATGAACGGTGTTGACTTGGTCCTGGAACCGTTCATAGAGCCAGATATCCGCTGGCTTAACGCCAACTTCCACCAAATTCCGGACAATCTCGCCAATGACTACGGGATGCGAACAAATTTTCGGAGCCCCGGAACAGTTCAGTTTGATTCCAACCACATCGCTAGGGTCGATGAAACGGCGCCAGCTGTCCCGCACATCCTTATCGCCCGTCAACTCCGTCATCGCCCGGCGCATCATTTCCCGCACCACTGATTGATCCACTGCCTCTGTTTGCGGATTAATGGATTTAGCGGAATGAACCGCCACCACTTTTCCGGGATATTTCCCCGGCATTCCTTGACCCGCCACTGGCGAGTAGGAACTGACCACTTTATACTTAGGAAGCGGCTCATCGGCGATTGCCGCCGCCAATGCCGCGGAGGTCGGAATGGATAGAGAAGTTGGAATTGAAAGAAAGGTGCGTCGTCGCATACAATTGCCCTGATGAGGAACGTAGCACGAAAGGACTATTAAATGGAACAGAAAAAAACCACTTCACGCCGCGGAGCAATCCTTGGAGCCGCCGGCGCCGCTGCGGCAACACCCGCCCTTGCTCAAACTGGTCCCACCAAGAAAGTTCATAGAAAAGGCCCCAAGCCCATCAAAACTCCGCTTTTTAACGGAGCAGTCTCCTATGGAAACCTCTTGTTTATTGCCGGGAAAGGGGCTCATTTTGAAGGCGATATTAAATCCCACACGAAGAAAGTCTTGGATGACATAGAGAAGGATCTTGAGGACGCCGGCTCTTCAATGGCTAAAGTTCTGAAGTGCAACGTATATCTGAACGACTTGAAGGATTACGCCGGAATGAACGAAATGTTTCTCGGAAGGTTCGGCGAGGAGCCACCGGTTCGCACAACGATTGCAGCGGCAGGGGGCATCCCCGGCAACTCCTTGGTGGAGATCGACGTCATCGCGTTTATCTAGCAGTTAGTTTCAATCAGCGCGGGAAATTAGGAGTCGGATGCTTAATTTCCCGATTTCGCCTTCGCCTCCGCCACTGTCTTCATCTTGGCCAAGCCACTGGCGAAATCGCCACCTACTTCCTTATCCATATCCATGACCAAGGAAACTGCCTTCGACGTAAAGTTGTTGATGCCCGTCATGTCCCAGGTGACGTTCACTCCGCCGGCTTCCGGCTGGATAATGAAGTTTGTCGTATTGGTGGCCTCAAACGGTTTCATGAATTCAAGTTTAATCACAACTTTGTCATTCGGCTTGCTCTCAAGAATAGTCATCCGCCCTTCTCCAACTTTGTCATTCCCGATCCAACTATAAACCGCACCCACGCCTGCTTGTGAACCACTATAGTTGAGCTTCATATTTGGATCCAGTTCAGCCCAAGGGGACCATGCCGCCCAGTGATGAAGGTCGTTGATCATCGGAAATACCACATCCGCGGGAGCGGAGATGCTTGCCGCACGAACAATTCTAAAGGAATCCGGGCGGGAAAGGATGACGGCTACAAGGCCAACAACAATCACCGTCAAAGCGATCAGGATTTTGCGTAACATAGTTTACCTCTATTGGAAATTCTAGATTGAGGGTATAGTCTACTACGAACCGGACATTACCGGAGTAAAAAGTTTGATCACTTCTTCATACTTTCCACCAGGCTGCGGATCATTCGCGGAAGCGTAATGGGCTGCCCCCAGCGCGTTTCGTCCAAAATTGTTGGGTTCACTAACCTTAGCGCCATGGGAAAGAAGTAACCGCACCATCGCAAGATCTCCCCTATAGCAGGCGTGGTTCAATGCCGAGCCGCCCCAATCTCCCGCCACCGCAACCGGCCAACTCAATTCCAGCATCAGAGCCACTGAATCAATTCGTCCTCTGGCGGCTTGATCGGGTAGCAAACGGAGCAGGCCACATGGAAGTATTGGCAATTGAGCTTGCAGTGCGAAGGCCTGTTTCCGGTCCGCGGCAGCGCACGCGGCCACAAACTCATCAGCCGAGGTCAAAGATTCCCGGGCACCCAAAACCTCCAACAATTGGGCACCATCGGTCGCGCCTGTAAGACGCGCCAACCGGTAGGGAGTAAGTCCCCGGCAATCCACCTGCTTCGGCAACGCCCCACCGTCAAGCAACAGTTGGACAAAATCCGCGCCACGGCCGCGAGTGATGGCGTGATGCAAAGGCGAGAGCTCAGGAGGTTTTGGATTAAGGCAGGCGCCGTTTTCCAGACATAACCGCAAGCCATCCAGGTCATCGTAATCCAACATGTGAGCTAACGCGTTCGTGCCCTCGAACCTCGCCCCATAGGCAAGTAATAGCCGCAGGCACTGGTGATCTCGGAACTCAGTCGAATGGTACAGCGATTCGCCATCATTGGGATTGGCCCCTTGCTTCAGCAATAACCCGGCAATTCCGGCATGGTTCGCAACACCCACAGCTCCGTAAAGGCGGGACAATTTCGCTTAAGGAAATTCAGGGGACGTCCAACTGCAATTTGGATCGCCCCCATGCTTCAATAACAACGCCACACATTCCAACTTTCCAAGAATCGAAGATGCGGCGTAAATCAGAGGCGCCGCATTCTTAAAGCTACCGGGTATGAGGGATGCGCCAGGGCTATGTTGAATGAACTCAAGAAGCGCCGGATAATCTCCAGCCGCGGCCGCGCAATAAACCGAAGCTCTAGAAAGTTCCGGAGCGGCCTCAAGCCGCCGCCTAGCCGCTACATAGTTCGGTTTTACGTATCCTTTGCCACAAGTTGCGATCAAGAACTCTTCCGCAGTATTTTCGCCCATATCTTAATTCAACAGTTTTTTCCACCACGTCCGCAACTTAGGTCAAAACTATGGGTTCGGCGAGATGGTTGCAATCATGAAAAAGTTGCAATAGAATCAGGGTGGCCATAAA
>JAYVXT010000498.1:0-5078 GCA_043785065.1 Bryobacterales bacterium
GTGGCAGCGTATGCCGGTAATCCGCGCTCATATTAACTATTAGTGCCGTTCTTTTGTTCTTTGTCTCATGTTTTTTGCAGCAATTGGCGGGCTCAAGCCCGCAACCACCATTACAATACAACCCAATTTACAGTTAGACTTTTAAGGAGTGACTCAAACCCAATTCCTGTCGAGCGCCCGCAATCCGATGCTAAAAGACATCCGCCGCGCCATCAGCCGTGGCGGGCTTACCGAGTCCGGATCCGCCGTCGCCGAAACGTTCCACCTACTGGAAGAAGCCCTCCGCAGCGAGCTCCAAATTGAGGCCGTCATCGCCGCCGAAAGCGTCCGCACACTTGTCGAAAGCCACATCGGCGGGCTGCGCAACAACCGCCTCACTATAGTTCCCGACAACCTCTTCGCCGAAATCAGCGCCACCGAATCCAGCCAAGGCGTGATGGCCCTGGTACGCATGCCCACTTGGACCATCGATCAACTCTTCCGGGGCCAATCGCTCGTCGTGATCTTCGACGGCGTGCAAGACCCGGGCAATGCCGGCGCCATCGTCCGCACCGCCGAAGCCTTCGGTGCAACCGGCGTGGCATTCATCAAAGGCACGGTCAGCCCGTTCAATCCGAAGACTCTGCGGGCCTCGGCCGGCTCACTGTTCCGCGTTCCCTATCTTGCCGGGGTCGATGCCGATATCATTCTCGCCGCCGCCAAACAAAGGCGCGTCGATCTGTACGCCGCCATGCCCCGCGCGCAAAAACCTCTGGCCGAAGCCGACCTCACCCGCCGCGCCGCCTTCATCATTGGGGCCGAAGGGCGCGGTATCAGCCGTCAAATCGAACATGCTTCCATCGACCTGGCTATTCCCACGGTTGGCGTGGAAAGCCTGAATGCCGCAATCGCCGCAGGCATCTTACTTTATGAGGCGCGCCGCCAACGCAGCCTGGAACAAAAGCCGTGAACCTGTTTGAAGCCATTCCCGACGACGAACTTCCCAACCGCCCTCTAGCCGAACGGATGCGCCCCAAAACGCTTGCCGATTATGCAGGCCAGCAGCACATCCTTGGCCCCGGCAAGCCGTTGCGCCTGGCCATTGAACGGGATCAGGTGGGGTCCATCATCCTTTGGGGTCCGCCGGGCGTGGGCAAGACGTCGCTGGCTAAACTGATCGCAAGCATGACCAGTAGCGAGTTCATGCCCTTCAGCGCGGTGCTTAGCGGCATTAAAGAAATCAAGGAAGTGATGGTGGCCGCCGAGAAGATACGCCGCATGGGCCGCCGCACACTGGTGTTTATCGACGAAATTCATCGCTTCAACAAGGCCCAGCAGGACGCGTTTCTTCCCTATGTTGAAAAGGGCGACATCATCCTGATTGGCGCCACCACGGAAAATCCTTCGTTTGAAGTGAACTCCGCTTTGCTGAGCCGTGCGCGCGTGTATGCCTTGAAGGCGCTCAGCACGGAAGATACGGTGCTGCTGCTGAATCGCGCGCTTAAGGAACTGGGAAAAACTGCCGCCCAGGAACTGCTGGAACAAATTGCTATCTCAGCCAATGGCGACGCGCGTTCGGCATACAACATTTTGGAACTGGCGGCTGCTTCGTCAAACGGCGAAATCACGCAGCAAGCCATTGAAGACACCATGCAGCGCAAAACGCTGCTGTACGACAAATCCGGTGAGGAGCATTTCAACCTGATTTCCGCCCTGCATAAGTCGGTTCGCTCGTCGGAAGTGGACGGTGCTCTGTATTGGCTGGGCCGCATGATGGAGGCTGGGGAAGACCGCATGTACATCGCCCGCCGGCTGGTGCGCATGGCAGTGGAAGATATCGGCCTTGCTGATCCCAGGGCAATGGAGCAAGCCATTGCCGGCATGGAGACGGCTCATTTTCTAGGCATTCCGGAAGGCGATCAGGCGCTAGCCCAAGTTGCCGCTTACTTGGCGCTGGCTCCCAAATCCGATGCTTGTTACAAGGCATTGAACCAGGTGCGGGCGGACATCTTGTCCAAGCCCGCCGAGCCGGTTCCGATGCATTTACGAAACGCTTCCACCAAGCACATGAAAGCTTGGGGCTATGGCGACGGCTACCAACATGCTCACAACTACGAACATGCTGTTACCGCCATGGAGTGTTTGCCGCCCTCGTTAAGTGGGACTCGGTACTACGTGCCGACCAATCGAGGCGTGGAAAAACGCATTTCCGAACGGATGGAAGAACTCCGTCGGCTAAAAGGTTGACTAGCCCCCGATAGAACCGGGATTCTTCCTAACCCTTTCTACAGTTGGGACGCCGAACTGTGTGGACTATTGCCATAGGTAGACGCTGAACAAGGTTCACTTAAGTTCATGACTAGCGTTGCTGTCCAAGCGAACATTTCGATTAGCGCCCGATGGAAGAAGGCCAGAAAAAATCAAAAAAGCCCAGTTCCATTGGTCGCGGTGAGGGCAAGTAAAACGTATCTCAAAGCCAAATCGAATTCACCACGGGTCTTCTAGGGCCATTTTTGTTTCGTGCGCTTACGAAACTTTCGCAAAATCAATTTTCACTGGGCTTCACCCATAGGGGGCTATTCAAGCTACCTACTTCGTCCGGCGAGCCGTCACAGTAATCTCGATCTTTGACGTGCTGACAAGCTTCGCGACACCAACAGTAGTCCGCGTGGGCCGGGGTTCCTTGAAATTGGCCATATAGACCGCATTCATCCGGCTGAACAAATCCATATCGGTGAGATAGACCTGAACCGCCACAACATCGGCTAGACTCCACCCCCCCGCTTTCATGGTGGCGGAGATGTTGTCTAGGGTTTGTTGCACCTCTTCTTCAAACTTATCGGAGATCTTTCCATCCTTACCTGATCCCGTCATCCCAGAAACATATAACGTATCTCCAACTTCGAGGGCGGCTGAGAAGGGACGGCCGGGTGCTGCGCCCGGGGTCTGTACAACCTTCTTGGAGTCGGCGGCTAAGCAGCCTCCGATGATAGCTAAGTAGGTTAAGAACCTTAGAGTTTGCATAATGCTCCTTATATAAAAGTGAACTAAAGGACTGGACGACGGCCCTTGCGAGTACTAATCAGAATTGGAACTCCGCAGAACCGGAATTGAACCATGACTCCTATTGAGACAACTTGGCCCAGAGTTCATTCTACCTAAGCGAGAGCAAGTACAAAACAACCGCAAGCGGCTCGAGGAGAACAATTTCAATGATTAACAGCAGCATGGACAAAACCAATTCAGACCGGCGTGGCGCCGATCGTTTCCCGATTGAACGTGAAGTACGCTACAAGGTGCTAAACAAGAAGAACATGGATGAAATGGGAGCCGGCAAGACGGTCAACATGTCATCGAACGGGATTTTGTTCACATCAGAACATCTATTGTTGCCTGGCAAGCGCCTGGAAGTGGCGATCAATTGGCCGGCGCAGTTAAACAACAAGACACCTTTGAAGCTGGTAGCCCGCGGCCGCATCATCCGGTTTGAAGATGGCCGGGCAGCCATGGAGATTCAGCAGTACGAGTTCCGCACCGCAGCGACGCAGCCTGTGATCGTCCACTAGGCCTGGGCATAGACTTTGCTTCTCTCTCGCGGCGCCCCAGGTATATGCCTGAGGCGCGCGGTTCTCAGGCCCTACGTTTGAAATAATTGAGAAATTTTAATATTTCGAGGCACTCACCGGTACTATTTCCTAGAAATCATATCCCCGCCCATCCCATCCAGCTACAACCTTGATATTGCCGTCGAAACCTGTATTTCATTCATTGAAAACCATACTGAAACCGGAATATAAGGGAATTGCGCATACCCCTAGTCAAGTGGTGGCGCGGTAACTCTCTGTCCCCTTTGACATTATGTGTGATACGCTGTTGGTAATTTAGCAGAGACCTAGTCTCAGGCTAGCCCTTGAAGGATCGCATTTGCGATGGCTAAAGGTTCAAATCCTTTCTGCCGTTAACAGCGGAGAGGGGAAATTTTAGGTACTACTCAGAACTTGGGTAGAGGGAAAGGTCATATGAAACATATCAATCTCTGCGTCAGCGGAGCAAAGTCCATTCTCGCATTATCCGCCTTGACGGCAATGATCTTCGGATTGGCTTTCGGGCAGGAAAACAAAGGAAAAATCCTTGGAACCGTTACGGACGCATCCGGCGGCGTGATTCCTGGCGTAAAGTTGAGTGCGGTCAGCGATATTCTGCCCACTCCTGTAATCACGATGTCAGACTCCGCAGGCCGTTATGTGTTCGAAGCGCTTCCTCCCGGAACTTACTCGGTCACCGCTACCAAGGAAGGATTCCAAACTCTTAAACAGGCTAACGTTGCGGTTCGCGTCGGTTCTTTAACAGATTTGAATGTGAGACTGACAGTCGGTGCTGTTGCACAAACTGTTGAAGTCTCCGAAGCCGCGCAATCTTTGGACGTGACTTCCGCGCGCGTGGCAACCAATATCACAAGAGCTGAACTCGATAAGCTCCCTGCGGGTAGATCGTTCAATTCACTGCTGCAAATCGCCCCTGGCGTGAGGCTTGAAACAAAGAACGGTAACGCAGGCGTTGGTGGTTATCAAGTGGATGGAGCTAGCGGTTCGGAAAACTCCTTTATTATCGATGGTATCGACGTCTCGGACATTCGCAGAGGCTCTCTACGTCTGCAAAACGCAATTCCTCCAGAGTTTGTGCAGGAAATCGAAGTGAAAAGCAGCGGCTTTGAGGCTCAATATGGCGGCGCCCTTGGCGGCGTAATCAATGTGGTTACGAGATCCGGCAGCAACGATTTTCATGGTCAGATCATGATGCAGTTTCAGAACGACCAAATGGTTCCCCGCCCGCGTGCTTACTACAAGCGCTCGCCAATTAATGCCAACATTGCCGATTACTTCACACCTCCCAAGGACAGATTCCGCACTTTTTGGCCAGGCGGGATTTTGGGTGGAAAATTAATTAAGGACAAAATGTTCTTTACAGTGGGTTATATGCCCTCTTTTGCTCGGACCGAAAGAACGGTCGGATACGGAGGTACGGTCGGTACTCGCATTTCCGCAAGAGAAGACATTAATCATTTCTTCCTGACCCGGCTGGACGTGAACCCGTCATCC
>JAYVXT010000499.1:0-5068 GCA_043785065.1 Bryobacterales bacterium
GAAATACTGGGTCAGCCTGAACTTACACCTTTTCGACTCACCAATAAGGAGGCAGAGCCGAGTGGCACAATTTCGTGTTTGTACGGGGATGCAAAAAAGGACAGTTTTACAGCACTTTAGGCGAGTTTTGCCCGTTATATCGAGGATATTGCTTACTTCGCGCTCGCAGATTCCGACATGCCTCGCCAGCTTCCCTGGGATCTCGCCCGCAGTCGGATGTTGAACTAAGCCATAACTTAATTCAAACTAATAACCTTTTGTGATTGATTTCAAATCTGCAGAAACTAGGAATAGTGCCAGCTTGCTCTGCCTCCGTTTCATATCATGATTATTAAGGATAAGTTCAGGCTGACCCAGTTCTTCCGCACCGACGTGGCGGACGGAAAGACAACCCCGCTCGACTACAGCGAGGAGGTCCGTTTCCTCCAAACTACGGGCGTCAAGGGTCTTGATAACGGCCTTTCCCCTGATGAAAACGCAATTCTCTTTACGAGCAGGAATTTGCCGGAGATAGTCCACTTCCTGTTGAAGGGCCTCGCAAGCCGACTGGCGTAAAGCTTCTTTGAACAGGTCACGCGGAGTGGAATAGATTCCCGGACTATTTCGGTTGTAGGTGCTCTCTTCCGATCGATAGTATGAAGACTTGCGCAACTATATTGAGAAGAATTCGGCGGCACGAGACGTTGATTTTAGTCGATTCTGCATTAAGAAACATGTCTCGTGAAAACCCTTCCCTAATCCCGCCTCAGCGCAACCAGCGGGTCAATCTGCGCGGCCTTCAATGCTGGGATCAAACAGGCTACCAGCGTCACCAATCCGATGATCAGCGGCACGCCCAGGAACGTTGGCCAATCCAGTGGGGTGACTCCGAATAACATGGTCTGCATGGACCTTGCCGCGAAGAAGGATGCCACCAGTCCTACCGCGATCCCGATGCCTGTCAGCTTCATTCCTTGCGCCAAAATCAGTCCAGTGATGTCTGATTTTGCGGCGCCCATGGCCAGCCTCACGCCGATTTCATTCACCCTCTGCGAGACTGAATAGGAGATGACTCCGTAAAGTCCAATCACCGCCAACAACAATGCCAGTGCGGCGAATAATAGTATGAGTGCCGTGCGGAAGCGGGGTGTGGCTACTGATCCGGACACGATATCATCCATGGTCCGCAGATCCGATAACGCCAGTTGCGGATTCAATGTGCGCAGTTCCGAACGCATGCCTGCGCTGAGTTGAACGGGGTCACCGGCAGTGCGTAACGTCACCGTCATAGCGGGTAGGATCATGTTCATCATCGCCGGGGATACATGATGATACGAGTAGTAAATTTCCGGCGTGGCGGCTTGATCCAGGCCACGATACAGCACCTCTCCGGTGACGCCGACAATGGTGCTCCAGGGGCTATCGTCAAATCCCGCTTTAATGCGGCGACCCAGCGGATTTTCCCCCGGGAAATACTTCTTGGCAAATGGTTCGTTGACCACAGCCACAGGAGTGGAAGCAGGGCTATCGTCACCCCGTTCGAAAAACCTGCCCGAAACAAGTTTTAAGCCTAATGTTTCAGCAAATCCTGAACTGGCAGCGCGGAAGTTGGCCACCGGCTGATCACTACTTTGCAGCACTGGCCGATTTTCAATTTCGAAATTCAAGGTGGGATTGCCAGGGGTCAGCGGCACGTCACGCGCTACGCCTGCCGAGTTGACGCCGGGTAATTGTCGCAATCGCTGCACGTATTGTTCCATGAACGCAGGCACCGCCGGGCCAGGATATTGCTTGGCAGGCAGACTGACTTTAGCGGTAATTACGTGATCCGTTTTGAAGCCGGGATCCACCTGTTGCAGTTGGCTGAAGCTACGGAATAACAGGCCCGCGCTGGTGAGCAGCAACATGGACAAAGCCACTTCGGCAATCACTAACGCCGAACGCAGACGAGCTTGCCCAATGCCGCCGATGGAGCCGCGACCCGCTCCGCGCAGCACCGTGTTCAGGTCAATCCGACCAGCGGTCAACGCTGGTGCCAAGCCGAAAATAATGCCGGTAAGAATGGAGATGGCGAAGGTGAACAGCACCACGTTCCAATCCAATGTGACCGTGGCTCCAATGGGCAGAAACGATGCGCCCAAAGTGGTGAGTCCGCGCAGGCTGAAGGCGGCCAGGCCAAGGCCAAGCAAACCGCCGCACACAGCCAGCGTAATGCTCTCTGTCAGCAGTTGACGCGCTAAATCCCACGAACCGGCACCCAGTGCGGCCCGCACGGCAATCTCTTTTTGACGCGCTCCACTGCGCGCAATGAGTAAGTTCGCCACATTGGCACAGGCGATCAGAAGTACTGATCCGACTGCTGCTAAAAGGATCAACAAAGTGGGCCGCACATTTCCAGAAATCTGTTCACGCAGTGGAATCACATTGGCGCCCCAGCCATTATTCAAATCGCGATATTCTTCAGAAAGTTGTTTGGCGATGGACTGCAATTCGGAGTTGGCCTGTTCCTTTGAAACCCCTGGAGCAAGCCTGCCCACGCCGCGAAAATTGTGATTGCCTCGACGACGAAGTGAAAGCAGGTCAGGCGTCAAAGCGAGCGGGCTGAACAGTTCCGCCTTGACTTCTGGCAGGGTGAAATTTTCCGGCATTATGCCGACAATGCGGGCATCGGCGCCGTTCACCTGCAATGTGGAGTTAAGAGTTTGCGGACTTCCAGCAAACCGCCGCTGCCACAGGGCGTGCGAAATCAAAACAGTTTTATCGGCACCGGGTTGTTCCTCATCGTTCGAAAACAGACGACCGGAAACGGGTTGAATTCCCAATGCGGTAAGGGCTCCGGGAGAAACTTCGGCAGCGTCCACTTTCTCTGGAAAATCACCCATGGTGAGCACAGCGGAGGTGTCGCGGAAAAGGCCCATGCTGGTGAGGGAGTGCTGACGTTGACGCCAATCCTGAAAATTCGCGGCAGATATTTTGAAATTGCCAACCTTCGGACTGACCTCGAATAGGGCCACCAGATCGTCGGCTTTGGTGTAGGGAAGTGGACGCAGCAAGACGGCGTTGATGACGCTGAAAACTGCCGTGTTGGCACCAATTCCCAAAGCCAGTGCGGCCAGTGCGGTGAGGGTGAACGAAGGAACTTTCGCCATACTGCGGAACGCGTATTGAATATCTTTTAGTAATTGACTCATAGCTTTAAAATCGTACCCCAAGGTAGCGTAGCAGAGGTTAAGACGAGTGGCTATAACTTTTCACTTCGTAGTGTAAGTTTAGGCGAATAAACAGCGAATTTATGGCCTGGAAGGAAAATCGTAAGCGTCAGTAGTCACTGAGTCCTACGCTTCTGCTATATTTAGGATTCAAGAGTAAAGAAGTAGTTGAAAATAACCCTGGGCGGGAGTAATTCAGTGGTAGAATGCCAGCTTCCCAAGCTGGACGTCGCCGGTTCGACCCCGGTCTCCCGCTCCAACTTTTCAATGACTTGCGAAGATCCAGCAACTTCTTCCACTCCATTACACTCCATTAAGCCGCAAAGACGCTGTTTTCAAGCTCCTCTGCTGCTTCGGCCCGTCTGGTGAGACTGGCCTTGGTATAAACATCCAACGCTACCCCGATTCCATGACCGCGCTGGTCGGCTGCTACTTTCGGATCAATACCCGCCTCGTGTCCAAGGCTGGCATGCGTCCGGCGTAGCACCTGAAAATTCGCCCAATCCAAACCGATCAGTTTGAGCTTGGGCTTCATGCCTCGGTACCAGATGTTATCGCGCCACATCGGCGTCTCGGCATTCTCCGAAGAGAACACCCACGTTTCCGGCTTGTCCGCAACCAACCCCATCCATTCCTGCATCAGCGATGCGGTCTTGGTCGGGATGGCGACGGTTCGCCGCGACGATCTGGTTTTCGGTGTGTCGATGTCACCGCGATAGAGCCGCTGCGAAATCGTCACCGCCCGGCAGTCCTCGCTCACATGCTCACGTTGGAGTCCTAAAATCTCTCCAGGCCGCATGCCTACGAAGATCGCAAGATGCGCGATGACGCGCTCGCGTAATTCGAGCGCACCGATATACTGCTCGACCTCCTTTCCTGTCATGACGCGGGTTGGTTCCGTTTCCGCTTCCCTCGGGGTAAAGAGGGCGGCGGTCGGGTCGCGCTGCGTATAGCCTTCTGCCAAAGCCAGCTTGAACACAGACCGCAGATCCCAGCGAAGATGCGCCACCATGCTGCGCGACAACTCCGCTGCCTTGCGGCCAAGGAAGGCTTGAAGGGCCTTCAGCGTAATTGCCTGCAACCGGGTTTCGCGAAACTCCTCCAGATGGTGCGTGATACGGTTTTCGCTGGTTGCTGCCGTGGATCGCTTCCATTTTTCACGCATGAAGGGTAGCGCCACGTTGTGTAAATAATCGCCAAACGTGATTGCGGGATCGGGAGCCACCGCCTGTGCGGCATTGATCTCTCCCATGAACTCGGCCTGCTTTTTCTGCGCCTCGCTCTTGCTCATCTTTGAGAACAGACCAAGGGTGTTGTATTTCCTTGCGCCTCCCTCTCGGTAGAGCACAACCCACATCTTCCGTTTGCCGTGTGATCTGACTTGCAAACTTCCTTCTTGATATCGCTTTCGTCGCACGATGCTCCTTGTGCGCCTAGGCGATGAATTCAGGTCTGCAAGCATTATCTCATCCCGATGGCCTGATCCTCTATCGCTGATAGCCACTGAACAAGAGTGGAATAGCGAATTAACAAGCGACGACCGATTCGCATAACCGGCAAAGCAGGTAGGCGCGGCACCTTGCCGCGAATGATGTTGCTGAGGTGAGCCTTGGAGCAGCGGATCTCTCTCGCCACCTCACTCATCGTGAGCATGCTCTTGTCGTTTAATCCCATAATCTCCATAGCGGATTGTGACCGCCTTGCACAGTATGGCCTTGATGTTCTCACGCGTCAGCTAATCCCGCTAATTGCTTGAACAAGCGGTGCCCTAGTGCTACTAGACGTGTGCTTCCGGTAAGCGTGCGTGACTGGAGTTCGATGTAACTGTTACTGTGTGCCAAGGGCGGGAGGCCCTTGGGCATGAAAGAGCAAACAGGAGA
>JAYVXT010000500.1:0-5067 GCA_043785065.1 Bryobacterales bacterium
GATGGCCTGTCCTACGGTTGCGGTCATGCGTTAATATCTCCGTGATTTTTTGCGTCCGTGATGCTTCTTGTTCCTGCTCGACAATTTCTTTTTTGTTCCACGTAAGCGGTCATTAGCGCTTACATCGGACTTTCCTTCTACCTGTTCATCGGGTCGAAGGCGTGCTGGCTTGTCACCTTCTCCGGACCTTGCTGAATTACTGGTTTTCTTGGTGAACATTTTCCTCTCCTAAAAAAGCAAATTGCCGGAACCGGGCGTTCAGCCCAGCCCCGGCAAATTGCCGCCCGAAAACTCTTTTCCTGTCCCTTTAGATCAAGGGGCAGAGTTCAACATCCATCGAAGCAGTCCCGGCCGCTCCGGTGATGGTAACAGCGATAGAGAACGAAGTGGCGCCGCCTATGACGCTGCTTAATTGTCCGGAAACTCCGCCGCCAGCACCAGATCCGGCAGTATCCAAAATATATTCAAATTCATGTTCAAACCATAGCGTAGCGGAAAGCAGCAAACCGCCGGTTGGAGCAACTACTGATTGCCCCAGTAAGACGGAATTGGTTCCGTCCGAAGCCTTAACCTGAAGTGCGGTAAGGGTAGGCGTATTCGTGGGGTTATAAATCTTGATACGCATTCTTCCAGAGGTAGTCACTGGAGAAAGCACACCCGTCAAGGGAGCCGGAAAGAGTTGCAATGGCCCGCCAGCGGTAGTGACCGCAAGACCAGTCTGAATAAATATCGCATCATTGCGAAACGGTACGCCCATTCCCGGAAAGATTGAATCCAGTCTCTTGTTGAATGCCACGGTTTCCTCCCGATTACTGAATTCCTCAGATTACGAAATTGTAGTTAACGCAACTTGGGCCAAAGGGCGGTTGCATCCGAGTTGACAAATTAAATGAATTCGCGCGGTAATCACGTCCTGGTTGGACGGCATAATCCACGGCGTCATCCGAAAATAGGAGCCCAAGTTGTAGATCATCCAAATGTACTTGGTGTTCAGCAAGAAGCCTGTTCCCGCGGGAAAGTGTTGATCGGCCAGAACCACGGCATTCTTGAAACGCATGTGGTAACGCAACGCGGTTTGAATCGGCGCGGTATCGGCAAAATTGTCCGTGGCGCGAATGATGTTGGTGGTGGCGGCGGCCGTTGAGGTCGCGGTGAATTGCAATTCGAAGTTCGCAAAGTCGGTGTTGTTCAGAATCAGCATGTTGGGTTCGTCGTAACCAAACGTGGTCAGAAAATAGGCTGGCAATAGTTTAGTCGTAGACAAGTGGCCGCCAACGGCCTGGTTCGCCGCGGGTTGCCAGAAAGTGTTTGTCGAGCGGTTGATGCCCGCAATGGTATTGGTGGTCGATGTTACCCAAGACGAAAGACTGTCCAAATCGATGGAAGAGTTAAACGGTGAATTTCCCGCTACCGCTTCAGCGAGCATATCGAGCATGGAGCCCGCGGCCGCTTGCACATACGTCTTTACCAGATCAAGGCCCACAGGCCCGCCGCGTCCGATAACAATGTCCATGACCGGCAAAGTCACGGCCTGGAAATATCCGCGCCATACTTGATCCGCCGGCTGAATGGCGTCGATGGCCGAAGTCGGCAAAAGCTGGTCGCCCCAGTACGCGCCGCGCGTAGTAATCTTTGTGGTCAAAAGGGGATAAACGATTTCGGCGCCCGCATTGTATTTCTTGGCGTACTGATTCAAGAATGAGAAAGTCGGCGAGGGCTGAAACACCAGGTCCGCGACTTTCGGATAGATCAGTTTTTGTGAAATGGACGACAGCGTATTGACCAGCAACGCTGAAGGTTGATTTATCGCTGTACCGGCGACGAAGGCCATAACTTATTCTCCTGGGTAAAACTCCTACATAATTCCGTTTGACGTTTGTTCCAAAAGCGCGCGAAGCTCCGGATCCTCAAGCGACTTGGTATACAAATCCCCGAGTGGATCGTCATTGTTGCTGACTTTCGGAAGTCCGGTGGATTGTCCCGGTCCAGCAACCCCGGGCTGTGGGATGCGCGCGGCAATGGCCTGCATGCGCCCTTCTTCCCGGCCTTTTTCTCTGGCAATTGCTTCCCGATCGGCGATTCTGTCCGATTCGCTCATCTTGCTCCATGCGGCGCGGATGGAAGGCATCTTGTGGCGGTCAACGATATTGTTGTCGGTGGCGAACTTCAGGATTTCATCCCGGGTTGGTTTCTTGTCGCGCTTGCCGAAGTCCAGTGAATCGTATTCGCGGTCCCAGCGGTCTTCGCTGAAAATCGTGGCGGCGTTTCTCACCATGTTCACTACCTGCGCCAGCATGTCCTTTTGTTCTTTGGCGCTAAGGTCGCGCTTTTCGAGTTCCTTCTTTACCGGACTCAGCCAAGGATCTTCGAACGGATCGGCCCCGGCCACCGTTGCTGGCGTGCCGGCCTTCCTTCTGGCTTCTTCGGCGGCTTCATAAGCCGCTTGCGCTTTTTGTGCGAGATCAACGATTCGTCCTTGACGGGTTTCGAGTTCGGTTTCTTTTTCCGCAACGCTTTTCAATCGGGTTTCAAGCGAACTGCGTTCCGAGGCGTTCAACTGGCGCAACGAGCCGAGAGGTATCTGTTGATCCCCAATGGTAATCGGAGTGTTATCGGGATACTCGGTTGCTGATTCTAAAAACTTTTTAATTTGGTCCAAGCTCATTACTCTCTCCTAAGTTCCTATGCCCGGGCTGGGCGGTCCTGCATTTTGTCCCGTCATTGCCGGGGAGAAGTTGATTGGCGGAGGACCGCTCGACTGTCCACCACTTACTCCCTCTTCACTTTTACCGATCACTTCTGAAACGTTTCCGGCTTGTTGCGCTTCTTTAATCGCCCTCGATAATGCTTTCATCGTCGCGCTGATAGCATTGGCGACATTCGGCAACGTCTCGAAACTCTTTACAAACGTTACCCCTAAAACTTTATTGATCGATTCCAATTGCCTGAGAATCATCGACGGATCAGCGCCCGCCAGGTTCGCGGCTTGCTTTGAAAAATCTTCTCCAGGGTTGGCCGTCTTGTTTTGCAACGCCCCCATAATTGCTTGCAGGGCTCCGCCACCTCCCGGACCACCAGGAGGCGCGCCACCCATCGGCATTGCAGGAGTGCCCATTTATTTAATGGCCTTCTCCGCCTTTCGGCCCGACGTTATGCTGCTTGGCCTGTTCAGGGAGAACACCCATCGGATCGTTTGCTTCGGGAATGGAAGTGACCTTGCCGTAATCGAGCGGGCCTTCTGCGGAACCTTTGGGCGGCTGCGTCTGGTACGGTGTATCGAAGTTGCTGAAATAATCTTTCTTTTCTTTGGCCATGATTTACCCCTTGCGATTCTTTTCATTTACTGGCATCAAACCAACCTTGTCGGCGGGCATGGTGTCGGAATACAGATGTTCGGGAATATCGTTTTCCGTGTCGCCAAGCGAAGTAACGTAAGGCGAATCAATGGTGCTGTCATCCATGATTTGCCGGTTTCGATTGATCTGGTTTACGTTGATCTTCGCCATAATTCCTCGTTAGAAAATATGGGGAGCAAAGCGGTTAGCAAGCTCCCCGATTCGGTTTTTGTCCTTCCCCCGCGCTTTAACTACTTGCGCTTCGATTTACGGCCCTTGTGTCGGCGACCCATAAAAGTTGTCTCCTTTCTGAGTTGGGCATCCTGAACTGAAAGGAGAGACCCCCAACCCGCAAAAAATCGTTTACGCCCTTCCGGACTTTCGTGTTGCGCGCTTCAGGTTGTGCGCCTGATGGTTATTGTTATGAACCATGCGAAGTTTGCCGCGAATTTTGTGTTTGCGAGCCATCTGTTTTGCTCCCTAAGTCATTGCCGGGGCTGGTCCGTGTTCTTTCAATAACCCTTCGGCGTTATCAAACAAAGATTGAATCCAGGCGTCCTCACCGAGTTCCGCACGCTGAATCGCATGAGAATAAAAAGGAACACACGGCTTCCCGCCGATTGCCACCTGACAAAGATAGAGCCGGGAAAAATCCTGCGGGTGCGTTAATTCCTTGATTCGGATGAGTTCTCGGTATGCCATGCACGATGCGAGAGTGGGTGCCCGATAGTACTACTGTCAATAGTGTGTATTCGGATACCCAACTTAGGAGGCGGGAATTACGATGATCCAGCGGCCGGAACGCTCTCTGATTACACTGTAATTAAAGGCTAAAAGATAGCCGGTGCGACACCATTTCTGGATGCTTCTCTCGGTGCGGTTGAAGTACTTGGCCGCTTGCGTGACCGTAAGTAATTGAGGCTCTGCCATCAGCGTGGTTTCTTTAGACGGGCTAGCGCCGCAAGTTCCTGTTGCCGCGTGGCATCTTCGGCGATTTGTTCCGCGTTCGGAATATTGAGTGTCTCAAGTACAAATTTATTCGGGACCATGCCGGTCTTGCCCAACGCCACCACAAGGTTTTTCATCATCTGGCCGGAGAGCGCGTCCACGCTGGTTTCGTCCAATTCCATATCCACTTCATCGTCAACATCCAGAGGTTTCCAGGTAGTCGATTCCTGATCCTTGGCGCGTGGCGGCCGGAGATTATCTTCAGTGGTTTTGAATCGCTTCATCATGTAAAACGCCATGAGCGTTAACCGCTGATAGGTTTCACTGAGCATGCGCGCTTTCATGCGTAAAAGACTTTGCGACTGGAATACCGCGGCATCAAATAATTCCGGCGAAATATTTCCCTGTCCTGCTTGGCCTTGCCGTTCGGGGTTCCAACCGATATAGCGAGCTACCTTCTGCAACAATACTTCAGGTATCTGGGTCATGTGCTGCGGGATGGCTTGCGGAACGGTTTGTGTCGGCGGCTTATCCCCGCGATACACCTGCACTTCACCGGGCAATCCACCGTAGGCATCGATGTTGATTCCCGACTCTTCCGGGATCCAGCACTGCACGTTATTGGTTCTGACCACGTTCTCGATCAACTGCGTATACATCTTCTCCGCTAATTCTTGGGGGCCTTTGCCGTACCGTACCGGTGGAGGCCCGAAGTAGTGTTTTGGATGGGGTAGCGACCATACCCCAATAAAAGGGAATGTGGAAAATACATCGTTGGGAAGTT
>JAYVXT010000501.1:0-5067 GCA_043785065.1 Bryobacterales bacterium
TCCACTTGACGGGCCCGCGCAGTTTGGTGATGTCCCAACTCCAAACCTGATTGGGCCCTGTGGCCAGCAACTCTGGCTTTTTGTAGGGCGGGTGGATCCTTTGCTCGCGGCGTTCGCGCGATTCGCCCTCTTGTTCCAGAATCCGGTACATGGTTCGGGTCGAACATATATATTGGCCTTGATCGAGCAAGGTGGCCTGAATGGCGGCTGGAGAGCGGTCTTGAAAGCGCTCTTCATGTAAAACGGCCAAGACCTGAGCGCGTTCTTCAGGGCGAAGAGCTCGCGCCGGAATGGGGCGAATGCTGGGCGTGACAGCCAACGCTTCGGCCACGGTGAGGGGACCGAAGACAGGGCGCTGCCTATAAAAAGTGGCGCGGGAAACGTTCATATAATCACAGGCGGCTTGGATGCCGACAGTGGGAGAAAGAGTGCTGACGGCATCCATCACGGCTTCTCCTTGACATCTGCCGGCAGATCCCACCCCAACAGCAAGCCCACTTTTTTTTGAACATCGATGACGATCTGGGCTTTGCGCAGTTCTTCGTTCAAACGATCGTTCTCACGGCGCAGTTTGCGCATCTCCTCCTCTTGTGGATTGAGCTTGGACTTAGGCCCACGCTTTTGCGGAGTGAACCCTTGCCGCATGCCCGCCTCACGTTCGCGCCGCCAGGTAGCCAAGTGCGATGAGTACAATCCTTCGCGGCGTAACAAAGCGCCGACGCCTCCGGCGGTCGTCTTGGCGGGATCGGCCTCAGCCATGATGCGGATTTTATATGCGGCGGTAAAAGTGCGCCGTTTGGCGTCGGCAACCACTTCGGGGTTGGGGCGTTCGACCGGCGGCGGGGATGGAGGGAAGTCCATTATGCTTCTGTTTCTGTGTATTCAAGTTGATATCCATTCTCACCCTACTCAGTAATTAAGGCCAGGGGATTTGTCTCAACTATGTTGGCACGGAGGGGCCTAAAAAACCCGGAGAAGGACAATTGCATGAATGCTTGCCATGGATAGAGTTCTTCGTAACTAGAGGTATTAGCAGAATAAATGCAAATCCGGATCGAATCTACTACCCAAAGGGAGTCACCCGTTTGGAGTCACCCGAAAGGATTAGAACTATGTGGATCGTGAGGTTTTGAATTAGAAAACGGAAGACTTTCCTGAGGATATTTTCATTGGCTTTAGATAGGATTTCTCAGTCCGCAAAAGAAGAAGGCCATTCAAATACAGGCGGTTAAATTCCGTGAAAACGGCGGTTGAATTGACATGAAAGACGCAGACTGCTTGAGGCGAAGGCAGTTCCGCGTAAGGGGTATTTCACCGTTGGGGGACGCAACCACGCACCAGCCCACCATCGCAATTGGGGGATACCGCGATACTCGTCATTCGCTAATTTGTTGTTTGAGTCTAAAGCTTCCGCGCGGGCGTATTGGCGTCAGAATCAGAATGGTGCAAGTGCTTGCGCTGCTGAAAGACAAGCTTGGCGCATCGGCGGCAGATCGTTAACAAGAACCGGTGGGATCAGCCTTAACCGTGCCGGGAGATGGGGTGTCCACGCGCTTCCTGTTATCGTGCGACGATATTACTTTCCCCATGTCTCTTAAAACTGACTTGAAGCAATACTTTTCCCAAGTGATCCGGCAAAAAGGGGAAGCCCTCTGCCGCTCGGGCTCTATCCGCATTTCATCGGGCGGCATCAGCAGAGTGGCGGGAAAATCGATCAGTACCTCTACTTACCATGTTGAGCTGTCATCGGCGAATAAGGAAATTCTCGGTTATTGCGATTGTCCTGAATACGATGATCACGGCGTCTGCAAACACATTTGGGGAATGATTCTCAAGGCGGATGAAAAAGGATATCTGGCGGAAACCCATACGGCTTACATCTCGGTCCTCGATGACGAGGATGGCGACGAGTTTATGGACGATTTCGATGAGGACGAAGAGGAGGAGGAGGAACGATTGTCCTGGCCAGTGAAATCACCTAGCCGCAATAAGCCTGTTCCGGTCCCAAAAACAAAGCCACGCCCGCGCATCGTCCCGCTTCCTCCACCTCCACCCCCGGCTTGGAAAAAGCTCATTAGTTGCGTTCAGGAGGCATCAAAACTTGTGACTCCTCCCGTTGAAACCTGGCGCGATGATCGCGAAATCTACTACGTCATTGATGGCGGCCAGCAAACTTGGGGCGCCGTGTTCTGCCTCAATATTCAAGTAAGGGAGAAGTTGCAATCCGGTGAGTGGGGCAAGCTGAAGGATCATTCCATCAGCCGCGGGCAGGTGTCCCTGATTCCCGATCCCTCGGATCGTGAGTTGGTCGGGCTCCTTGGCGGAAAAGTAGAATACTCCTACGGTGTGTTCAGCGACCGCATTCCCTCGGCAATCCTCATGCCGCCTCCGCTGGTGGAAATCCTGATGCCGAAGGTATGCGCATCCGGCAAATGCCTGCTTCGCTCCAATAAGGATCAGCCTTTGGAGGCAATGCCCGTCCTGGCCTGGGATCCGTTGCCGCCATTCGGCTTGGCAATGAAGATGGACGATATGGGCGAAGAGTATGTCCTGTCCGGCGGATTCCGGCGTGGGGACGATTTCCTGGAACTCACCGCACCGGCTGTCCTTTTTCAACCCGGATTCTTCGTCGCCAATAATCAGATTTCACGATTCAACCATGAAGATTGCATCGTCTGGCTCACAGCCTTGCGGCGCGAAGGGAAGGTATCCATCACCAAGAAAGATGGTCCGCAATTCCGTGCGGAAATCCTTAGCGGAGGGATTGTGCCGGCAACCCAGTGGCCGGAGGAACTGGCCTATAAAGAGGTATCGCCGAAACCCCAATTTTGCGTCCGCTTCGCTCCCATCGAAAGGTTCGGCTATAGCAGCCGCAAAGCCACCACGCTTGAAGGACGCTTATCATTCAATTATGGGGAAGCCACGATGGCTTTTGGCGAACGCGGCAATGGCGCTTTCGTGGAGGACAAGAACATCTTCATCCGGCGCGATCCCGCTGTTGAACTGGAAGCTGCCACTCGTCTGGATACTCTTTCCTTGAAGAGGATCACGGACTATTACAGTGAACGTGACGTCAAATGGGAAGTCCCGGCCAAGCGGTTACCAACTATCGTGCGCGAGCTATTGAGCGGGGGCTGGCACGTTGAGGCCGAAGGCAAGACCTTCCGGCAAGCGTCCTCGTTCAATGCGGAACTCACCTCCGGCGTCGATTGGTTTGAGCTTCGTGGAGTGATCGATTTCGGGGAGAGTATTGTCGATCTGCCGCAGTTGATTAAAGCTCTCCAAAAAGGTGAAAACCTGGTGCCGCTTTCCGATGGATCCTATGGCATGGTGCCAGAAGACTTTCTTGCAAAGTACGGTACGTTGCTGCAACTAGGCAAAGCCAGCGGCGACCACATTCAGTTCAAGAAATCGCAAACCGGACTATTGGATGTCTTCCTCGCCGAACGGGAAGGCGAGATCAAGGTGGATGAAATTTTCCGTCAAGCCCGCGAGCGGCTACGGTCGTTCAGCGGCATAACTCCCTTGCCGCAGCCTCCAGGGTTCAATGGCGAACTTCGCGGCTATCAATGTGAAGGACTGGGATGGATGCGCTTCCTCGAAGAATCCGGCTGGGGTGGTTGCCTGGCCGACGATATGGGCGTTGGCAAGACGGCGCAAGTGCTTGCCATGCTGGAATCGAGACGTGAGTTAAAGCGCGGGCCTTCGCTGGTGGTTGTCCCGCGGTCGCTGATTTACAACTGGGTACGGGAGGCCGCCAAGTTCACACCTGGACTAAGAGTGCTGGATAACTCGGGCGGAGGCCGCGCCCGCGATGCCCAAGCGCTGCAAGATCACGACTTGGTGCTGACAACCTATGGCGCATTGCGGCGCGACGTTTTCAACTTGAAGGATCATGTGTTTGACTACGTGATTTTGGATGAGGCGCAAGCCATTAAGAACGGAACCAGCGAATCGGCGAAGGCCGCGCGCTTGCTGAAGGCCAATCACCGTTTGGCTCTAAGCGGCACTCCGATTGAAAACCACTTGGGGGAACTGTGGAGCCTGTTTGAATTCCTGAATCCCGGCATGATGGGCGGTTCCACCGGAGCGCTGGCCGGAAGCGCGATACGCAATCCGGCTCCGGAAACGCGCCAGTTGCTGGCGCGCGCGGTGCGTCCGTTTATCCTGCGCCGCACCAAGGAACAGGTTGTGAAAGAGCTTCCATCCAAGAGTGAGCAGACCATTTATTGCGAACTGGAAGGCGAGCAGCGCAAGATGTATGACGAGTTACTAACTTACTACCGCCGCAGCTTACTCGGCAAGATAGACGCGGAAGGAATGGGCAAGTCAAAGATCATGATTTTGGAGGCCCTGCTGCGGCTGCGTCAAGCAGCTTGCCATCCGGGATTGATCGACAAAGATAGAATTGGGGAAACGAGCGCCAAGCTGGAAACATTGTTGCCCAGGCTGGAGGAGGTGCTTTCCGAAGGGCATAAGGCCCTAGTGTTCTCCCAGTTCACTTCGCTTCTTTCCATCGTAAAGACGCAGCTGGATAAGAACAAAGTAACGTATGAGTATCTGGATGGAAAGACCAAGGACCGCGAAGCCTGCGTGGATCACTTCCAGAACGATCTGGATTGTAAGTTATTCCTAATTAGTTTGAAGGCCGGCGGCCTTGGTTTGAATTTGACTGCCGCCGATTACGTATTTTTGGTCGATCCGTGGTGGAACCCGGCGGCGGAATCCCAAGCCATTGACCGGACTCATCGCATTGGGCAGCAGCGGCCCGTATTCGCCTACCGTTTGATTGCGAAAGGCACGGTGGAAGAGCGGGTGCTGGATTTGCAGAAATCGAAGCGCGAATTGGCTGATTTGATTATTTCCGAGGACAACCGGTTTGTGGGCAACTTGAAGCGCGAGGATTTGGAATTGCTATTCAGCTAGGTCTGTGACCGGTAGATTTCGTTCGGTGCACTGGCTCGGCAGGCCTCGCACGGCGCGACTTGAGAGTCGCGCGCCGACCGAGGGTCGGCCCTACTATCACTCCGCCAAATAGGCCAACGCCTTCGCCAACACCGCAACGCC
>JAYVXT010000502.1:0-5060 GCA_043785065.1 Bryobacterales bacterium
GAAGTTAATCCACAGAGACATACTTACGAGGAGAAGTGATATGGCGAAGATTACGAAACCAACCAGTGACACACTGGAAATCCTTCACCGCCGGATCTACCAAGGCAGGCCAGACCGGCTGAAAAACCTTGAAGAGGCGCGAGCGAACGAGGATATTGCCCGCAAGATCCGCGAGTTGAGGACAGCGGCAGGCCTTACTCAAACTAAACTTGCCAATCTGATCGGCACCACGGCATCGGTCATCTGCCGCCTTGAGGATGCGGATTACGAAGGGCACTCTCTGGTAATGCTGCGCAGGATCGGAGCAGTGTTGAATCAGAAAGTCCAAATCAGATTCGTTCCCGTCCGGCGCTCGGCTTAGTGGTCGTGCCGCCCTGCTTAACGGGTTAGTGTCCCGGCGTAGCGAATTTCATCAATGTTACACTCTCTTGCGAAGGATGCGTTTGATGTTCCGTTTTACGCGTAGAACTGCGATGATTCGAACAAGGTGGCATTCGCCCTTGCGAGCAAAACAAGTTGATGCGGTTTGCAAGATCAACGCTGTCGCCGGTAATCCGGGACCAAATCTCAAAGAGGTCGTCCCGGCCTCGGCTGAAATTTGGTAGAGCGCCATTTCAAAGCTTATGTTCAGCTAGCCAATTGGCTTTATGCTTCTCCATGTTGGCCCGCGACTCGTCCGCTGGGAAAAACTCTCCGCGCTCAAACTGAGCGAATGCCCGCTCAATCTTCTGGTGGATCAAATCCTTGTCATCGTGGAGTTGGTCTTCCTCCAACCGGAGCACTTCCAAAGCGCGTTCTATGACCTGATTTTGGTTTTGGTATGCTCCTGACTGGATTGCTTCGGCGATCAATTGTTCATGCTCTGGTCGAAGAATAATCTTCATATGAACCTCGTAGGACTCTATTGCCGCCGATGGGGTGCGATTTAGAAATGCAGAGTCTGAGCTTAACGAGGATTATTGAATTTCGTAGTGTCTCCAACAACTGAGCAGGGCGTCCTTGAGGGCCGCCCGCCGAAGACGCTTCGGCCCTACGCTAAACTAGCAGTACATGGGTGTGTTTCTCAATCGCGAAGAACTTGTTGACGCCAGATCCGGCTGGAAGCGTGACGGACGGAAGGTTGTGTTCACCAATGGCTGTTACGATCTGCTGCACCCGGGCCACATCCGCCTGCTTGAATCGGCCCGTTCCTTGGGCGACATTCTGATTTTGGCCCTGAATACGGACGATTCGGTTGCTCGCTTGAAAGGGCCGTCGCGCCCGCTACTGACGCTGGATCAGCGCGCCGCGATGGCTGCCGCGCTTGAGGCCGTCGATGTTGTCACTAGCTTCGACGAAGATACGCCCAGGGAACTAATTGCCGCCGTGCTGCCGGATTTTCTGGTTAAGGGAGCCGATTGGTCCCATTTCATTGCCGGCCGTGAAGAGGTGGAATCAGCCGGCGGAACGGTGATGGCGCTGCCGCTGGAACCAGGCTATTCCACCACCAACATTGAAAAAGAAATCCTTTCCCGGTAATTAACGTTTGACACATCCAGCAATTCGCGAACTGTTCCAAGCGCTAGGGAAACGCATGACGTTTCACGACGTCGTGCGGCGTCTTGCGGCCACACGGAAGGCATCGCTTGCGGGGCTGGTCCCAGCGGCTAAGGCGCTTTACGCCGTCCACACGTGGCATGCAACTGGAAAGCCGGTAATCGTGGTTTGCGATGGTTCACGCGCGGCGGAAACGCTATACGAGCTGACGTGCACCTTCTTCGACATTCTTGCTGAATCGACGACCATCGGCCGGCCGCAACTGATTCCGGCACTGGACGTTTTGCCGGCACAGCAGCTTTCGCCGCATTCGGAAATCAGCGAGCAGCGCGCCATTGGGTTATGGCGGCTAGCGATGGGGACCGCACCCATCACCATTACGCCTGTTACAGGGGCGATGCTTCGCACGCGCAAGGGTG
The DNA here is from genome assembly GCA_043785065.1 of Bryobacterales bacterium. Taxonomy (GTDB): domain Bacteria; phylum Acidobacteriota; class Terriglobia; order Bryobacterales; family Bryobacteraceae; genus JANXSF01. The sequence goes on from JAYVXT010000502.1 coordinate 1,956, forward strand.
ACTATTACCGGCACTTGGCGCTGACGATCCGGCTTGGGGAAGAGATCGCCCAGGACGATTTGGCGGCGCATCTTGTTTCCATTGGTTACGAGCGGCGCGAGCCTGTAGAGATGGTTGGTGAGTTCTCGATTCGCGGCGGCATTGTCGACATATTTCCCGCTGAAGCCGACCGGCCGATACGAATGGAAATGTTCGGCGACCTGATCGAATCGATGCGCAAATTCGATGTCGATACGCAGCGCTCCGTGTTGAAGGTGGATCAAACCACGCTGTTGCCGTTGGTGGAATATCCTCGCACTGAACTATCGGCGTCGGGATGGGAATTCCGGCAGGCGGTGGATGAACCTCGCGAATATTCGATTTTTGACATTGCTGATCGGCCCGTAGTTTTATTAGACGAACCTGAGCAGATTAAAGCCGCGGGTGAGCGTTTGTGGATCCGGCTGGATACTCCGCCGAAGGATTACGACGCGGTGTTTGAGCCTGTTCCTCCAGAGAAGATTTTTCACACGTGGGATGATTTTGAGCAACAACTGAAGGGCAAGGAGCAACTGGAATTCCGTCAGCTTTCGTTGGAGGAAAGCTCTGGTCATATTTCCACGCGCCCGGCGATGGCCTTCCATGGAAACATTCAAGCCGTCATCGCGGAAACACGTTCGCTGGTGGAGAAGTCTGAGCGCGCCGTTTTCTTCGCGGCATCAACCGGTGAAGTGGAACGCTTGGCTGACGTCTTTACCGAATACAGTTTGCCCTTCACGGTATGTCTCGATAGCTCCGAGACTGTTTCTTATGCGGCAACGAACCGTGGATGGAGCGGCCCATCGGCCGGCAATATTCTGCTTGCCAAGGGCGCTATTCGCCGGGGCGTCAGCTTTCCCGAAGAGAAGCTGACGGTTTTCGGATCGGAAGACCTGTTCGATTCTTCAGACCTGGTGGCCCATCCGGCGACGAATAAGTCCGCAGCCGCAGCTTTTGCCGCTGATTTGGCAGACCTGAAGCCCGGCGATTATGTCGTGCACGTCACGCATGGCGTTGGCCGCTTCGCCGGGTTAAAAGAACTTGGCGAAGGCGATCAGAAGGGCGATTTCATGGTGTTGGAATATGCCGCCGACGCCAAGCTTTACGTCCCTCTTACCCGGCTTGATCTGGTTCAGAAGTATAGAGGCGCGGGGGACAACAAACCAGGCTTGGACAAGCTGGGCGGGGTCACCTGGACTAAAACCAAATCGCGCGTTAAAGCCAAGATGCGCGATATGGCCGATGAGTTGATTAAGCTGTACGCACAACGGAAAATGGCCACGGGCTACGCGTTTTCAGCCGATGGCAATTGGCAGCGTGAATTCGAGGACGCGTTTGACTACACGCCGACGAAGGACCAACTGCAAGCCGTACGCGAAATCAAGAACGATATGGAAAGCGACCAGCCTATGGACCGGCTTCTGTGCGGCGATGTTGGTTTCGGCAAGACGGAAGTGGCGATGCGCGCCGCTTTCAAAGCATTGGGAGACGGGAAGCAAGTGGCGCTATTGGCCCCGACTACGGTACTGTGCTTCCAGCATTTTGAGACCTTCAAACGGCGCTTCGCCCCCTTCCCTGCCCGCGTGGAAATGCTCAGCCGCTTCCGCAGCGCTAAAGAAATATCGCAAGTACTGGAAGATGTGGCGGCTGGAAAGGTGGACGTGGTTATCGGCACGCATCGCTTGCTGTCAAAGGACGTGGAGTTCGCCGATCTGGGGTTGATGATCATCGACGAAGAACAGCGCTTTGGGGTGCGGCACAAGGAACGATTGAAGCAGGTGCGGTCAAATATTGACTCGCTAACCATGTCCGCTACGCCGATTCCGCGAACGCTGCACATGTCGCTATTGGGGCTGCGCGATATGTCGGTGATCGAAACGCCTCCAAAAGATCGCTTGGCAATTCACACGGTGGTAGCGCATTTTAATCAAGACCTGATCAAGACGGCCATTGAACAGGAACTGAGCCGTGGTGGGCAAGTGTATTTTGTCCATAATCGCGTGGAGAGTATTTATGCGCGGGCGGCTTCCATTCAGGAGGCCCTGCCCAATTGCCGGGTCACAGTTGGCCATGGACAGATGGGTGAGGAGGCCTTGGAGAAAGTACTGCTGGGCTTTATGCGCAAGGAGTACGATGTTTTTGTCTGCACTACCATCGTCGAAAATGGACTGGATATTCCGCTGGCCAACACGATCATTATGGAGAATGCAGAACGGTATGGATTAAGCGAGCTGTACCAGTTGCGAGGGCGCGTGGGACGTTCCAACCGGCGCGCTTATGCTTACCTATTGGTACCTGAAGGAAAGGAATTGAGCGAGATTGCCCGCAAGCGGTTGGCGGCGCTGAAGGAGTTTAGCGACCTTGGAGCGGGGTTCAAAATCGCGGCGCTGGATTTGGAATTGCGCGGGGCGGGTAACTTGCTAGGTGGTGAGCAGCATGGGCAGATCGAAGCGGTGGGCTACGACATGTACATGAAGATGCTGGAGGAGACAGTGCGCGAATTGCGCGGGGAAGAAGTGCCTCCCGAAGTCCATTCGTCGCTGAATTTGGGGCTTGACCTGCGGATTCCTTCAGAATATGTTTCCGATGAAAATCAACGCCTGCGCGCCTATAAGCGGATGGCGGATTTGAAGGATGCCGAAGGCGCGGCGAAGATGTTGGAGGAGTTGGAGGATCGTTATGGTCCGGTTCCAGGTTCCGTGCGATTGCTAGTGGAATTTTCGCAATTGAAGACACTGGCGCAGAATGCGGGGATTGAGGCAATCGACCGGCGGCAGGGAATGCTGAACGTGAAATTCCATCAGGGAGCGCGGATTGATCCGAACCAGTTGATGGCCTTGGTTAGCGGAACGCCTGGAGCGCAATTCACGCCTGCCGGGATACTACGTTTGCCGTGCGAGGCGAGCGTTTTACCCGAGGATTTGTTGCTTTATCTACAGCAATGCGTGGCTGGCTTGGTCTAGGACAGCCGCGGCGGGTCCAGGTCTCAAATATCCAAAGCTCTAAGTGCAATTTTCGTATTTGGAACCGCTCCCTTATGGTCACGGCTCGTGGACGGTTACCGTAAGTTGGTAAGGGATTCGGGCT
>JAYVXT010000503.1:0-15526 GCA_043785065.1 Bryobacterales bacterium
TGGAAAGTAGCTAGGCAATCGGCCCTTGAAGTGGAGATGACGGCGGAATTGCCGATGGCGAAATTGAAGATTTTGCGGCGAGTGCGGATGGAGCAAGGCGCGGCGGTGGCCGACGTTTCTGAGACTGTCACGAACTTGAATCCGTTGGGGCGTATTTACAATTGGGTGCAGCACCCTTCTATTGCTCCACCGTTCTTGGATGAATCGACTGTTGTGAGTTCCAATGCCGGCATGGGATTTCCGCAATCAGATCCGGAGAGCACAGGAATGCGTTGGCCATGGGCTCCGAAGAACGACATGAGAGTCAATGTCAGCCGGCTAGGGAGCGATCCTGATCCCAATGTAGTCTCGTTTGTAATTGATGGCGAAACAGGGTGGGTGACGGCGGCGAATCCGTCGAAGAAATTGCTGGTTGGCTATTCGTGGAGCACCAAAGATTATCCCTGGTTGAACATTTGGCGTCATTCGGAAAATGGTAAGCCGGCGGCGCGCGGTTTGGAATTCGGTACGACGGGATTGCATCAGCCGTTTCCTGTTTTAGTCAAGAAGGGTACTATGCTGGGGCGGCCGCTATATGCGTTTCTTGATGCCGGAGAATCGCAGTCGCGCAGTTATTGGATGTTTCTTGCTCACGTGGTGGAGAGTTTTTCGGGAGCTTCCAGCGTGACGCGAGTCGGGAACAAGGTTAGCGTTCAGTGAGCTGGCTTAAGTAGTGGCGCAAGGCTTCCCTGGAGTCGGGTGTGGTTTTTTCTCAAGTGCAGCGATGGAGAAGCCGCCGGCTTCGCATTTCATGACGTGGCGCGACGGCGGCTTCGCGATTCTATTCGTCGATAATTTGGACAAGTTCATCGGATGGGGACATTGGTTCTTCTGCTGGTAACTAAAACTAAATAGCATAGAACCTCGAAAACTGAATTGTCTGGTTGCTCTGATGCTGCTTCCAGTACCTGAACAGTCGGGCCAGGGGGCCCTCCGCAGACCTACACGGACTGCATACGGGATTTTTCTTAATTCTGAATACTAGACTCGTTTCACCACGGCCGCCACTGGCTTTGACCCTACTGGGATCAGGTTAAATAGCGGGGCCAGCTTGGCGCGGTTTCTGGTGATGGACTTGACGCGAATGACGGCCATGTCTCCGGAGTCCTGATTCAGCACGAGCACAAATTCGTTGTCTGGAGTGGGCATCAAAAAGCCTGGATTCTTGCCGACCGCCACTACCGCGATCACCTTGTGGTTGGCGATGTTCATGATGGTCACGTCGCCGGATTGAGGGCTGGCCACAAACAAGTAATCGACTTCCGCGGTGGTGACGGTGGTCATGCCGCGAGGTGCACTTCCTGCGAGGATGGTCTCGGCGACCTCGGTGCGGTAAGGGTAGATAATGGCGACGGTGCCCGAGCCTTCACCGGCTAGGAAGAGTTGGCCTCCATCATTCTTGAAGCACCAATAATCGGGACGGACGGCGAGGGACAGGTGACTGACCACCCGGCCTTCGGGAATGGAAAAGATGGTGAGTAGTTTGCGATCCGGATCACCGGCCATGATCGCTTTGCTGTTGGATTGAAATCGAGCAATGGAGTATTGGCCTTCGCCGGATAATTTCGCTGTCACTTTTGCTTGCGCCAGATCGATGAGGAGAGGCGCGGCGGCGGGGCCGAAACTTACAACGGCATAGACCTGTTCTCGCGCCACATCGAAGTCCAAGGGTGTGGCCGGCAAAGGGACGGTGCGTCGAACTTTCCAATCGGGCAGGTTGATTTCGAGCAGCCGGTTGGGGCTCTTGCCTAGGGCCCAGGTTGTGCCACCGTCTGCGGAAAGCCGGATGTGGGTGAGGCTTTGTCCGGCTTTCCAGACTCTGCTGAATTTCAAGTTGGCGGAGTCGATTTCGTGGATAGCCCCGTTTTCCGGGGTTAGGGCGAAAACCTTTTGTTCGGTGGGATGGGCCAGGATTTCACTCGGTTTGCCGTCGACCGGAATGTGCCGGGCTACGGCGAAGGCGGAAAGATCCACGGCGGCAATAGCTCTTCCCTCCTGGTTTGCGACGAAGGCGTAACCGGGGAAGCCGGAAACTTTTGTTTTAGAACAGCTTTCGAGGCCGGCGGCGGCTGACAAGGTGAGAAAGTGGCGTCGTCGCATGAACCTCTTATTGTAACGGGGGCCAGATGCTTTCGGGTATGCTCGGAAAGGTGTTCTTACTTGCGCAGATTTTGAGTCTTGTGGGACTGGTTGGGGATTGGGCGGCTGAAATTGAGGGTCTCACCAAATCGAGAATTATTGTGATGCGGCTAAGTCCCGGCGAGTTGCCTGTTGGGGAGCCACATCGTTCCATGGCGAGGCAGCATTTTTCAGACCCGGTGTTTCTCCAAATGTTTAAAGCGTCGCAGGCGCTTAGTTTGAATCCCAACGGTCCGGCGGGTACATTCCAATACATTTTCGTCAATACTCAATTGGCGCCTCAAGATCAGGAATCCTTGAATGCGCTATTGGGGCATGAGTTGGGGCATCTATGGATTCGGGCGCGCGGGTATCCGACGCCGCGATACGCCACTGGCGAGGCGGGGTGTCTTTCCGTCGTCACCGGCGATGCTTTGCAGCACATTCTAATGCGTGGCGAAATGGACCGGCGCGGGATTGTTTGGCGAAGTGGATTGGTGAATCAATTGGAGCCCGCGCTGGTGAAACTGAGGGAGCCCTTGGCGGATGAGCCGGCTAAAACGCCGCGCTGTCAAATGCTGGCTCAAATTTCTTTATGGCTTGATGTGGATCTGGGGTTGCAGGAACAAGATTGGAAATATCGACAAGATTTTCTGAGCTTGATGGAAGCGCGCTTTCCGGCAGTTGCGGAGCAAGGGCGTATCTTGGCCAAGGAATTAGGGGCGGCGAACTTAGCAGACAAGGATGTCCATCGCAAACAATTGCAATTGGTTTTCGCGCGATTGAAGCTATTCGCCGTTACACAGGTCAACTGATTCAGGTTTTTATTTAACAAGTTGGATGCAATTCTGTTGCCCGTCCCTATCTCCTATGCTACAGTTCAGATTGGTCCGACTTACGCCGTTCTCCGCCAACTCCTCAACAAGCTATGATATGTTGCTGTTTATAGGTGGATTCGATCACATGCTGGTTTTGATCGCAGCGGCCGGACAGTAACTTTCCAAAAGCCTTCTCCAGCAAGGATCGAGGAGTTTTTCCAGGTACATGAATTTCCGATCACTGTTTAGCCTATTTTCCTCCGATCTTGCCATAGACCTTGGCACAGCCAACACCTTGGTTTACGCCAAGGGTAAGGGAATTGTTGTCAACGAACCATCCATCGTAGCCATCAACAAAACCAACGGCGAAGTGGAAGCGGTTGGCAAAGAAGCCAAGGAAATGGTGGGCCGCACTCCTGGCAACATTGTTGCCATCCGCCCTATGAAAGACGGAGTTATCGCCGACTTCAAGGTGACGGAGCGAATGCTGAATTATTTTATTCAGAAGGCGCACGGACGGAAGATGCTGGTTCATCCGCGCATCGTCATTGGGGTACCCAGCGAAATTACGCAGGTGGAAAAGCGGGCAGTCATCGACTCGGCTTACCGGGCCAAAGCGTCTGAAGTTCATTTGGTGGAGCAAGCGATGGTAGCGGCCATTGGCGCGGGACTGCCGATCACCGAGCCTTCGGGCAACATGGTGGTTGATATCGGCGGCGGTACAACGGACGTTGCGGTCATCTCCCTTTCGGGCATTGTTTACTCGCGTTCCGTACGTGTTGCGGGCAATGCAATGGATGAGGCCATCATTCAATATTTGAAGCGGAAGTACAACCTTTTGATTGGCGAACGCACCGGCGAGCAGATCAAGATGCAAATTGGATCCGCTTATCCGCTGGATCGTCCGCTAACGATGGAGATTAAGGGCCGCAATTTGATTGAAGGCGTTCCAAAGACGTTGACGATTGACGATTCGGAAATTCGTGACGCGCTTTCCGAGTGCATAGCAACCATTATGAACGCAATTCGCGTGGCGCTGGAGCGGACGCCTCCCGAACTTTCGGCGGACATCAGCGACAAGGGTATTGTTTTAACCGGCGGCGGGGCTATGATCAAAAACCTTGATAAGAGGATTCGCGAAGAGACGGGCCTGCCGGTCTCGATCGCCGAAGATCCCTTGGCCAGCGTGGTGCTTGGCACGGGTAAAATGTTGACTGATTTCAAGCTGCTACGGCGCATCGCCATCGAGTAAAGTGGTAGAACGGATCCGCTGGGTTTAACCCGCGAGCTAGTCAAAAGCGCAAAGGGCCCGGTGGCAGGGCCGCCAAATATTGGAGGAACACTAAGATTTGTCGCCACTGGAGATCCGTTTTGCGCGAGTTCCTTAAAAGATGGACGCGATTCTTAGCCGTTATCGAAGTTTAGCCGTACTTGTTACCGTGATTCTGGCCCAGTTGTTGCTGGTTGCTTACCAGAGGAGCGGAAGCGAGTTGATGGTTGTGCGCGACCTGGCCATGACTGCAATCGCACCGGCGGCGCAGTTCTTCGAAAACGTTCACCGTAACACAACCGGATTTTTCCACAACTATTTCATTCTGGTGGATCTGCGGGAAGAGAATAAGCGGCTGAAAGACGATTTGGGAAAATTCAAGCTGGAGAATCAGTTCTTAAAGAACGAACTTCAGATGGCTGACCGCGTGCAGTCGCTCAGTAAATTTCAAGCCAAGACGCCATCAAGGACGGTTGCGGCGCGGATCATCATCACCGGGGCGGGCAGTAATTCGCGGATCTTGGTGGTTGATCGGGGAACCAGCAGCGGCGTGTTGCGCGGCATGGCGGTAATCACGCAAGACGGTATTGTGGGCAAAGTGGTGAATGCCTTTTCGACCACCTCGCAAGTGCTGCTGATTACCGATCCGAATTTCGCCGCCGGCGTGATATCGCAGAAAGGCCGCGTGCATGGCACATTACGCGGACTTGGGCAGAGCCGCGTGATGGTGGATCATGTTCAAAACGAAGACAAGGTGGAAAAAGATGAGGAGTTCTTCACGTCCGGTGAAGATCGTATATTCCCGAAAGGTCTGCCGGCGGGCAAGGTGGAAATTGTGCGGCCCGGCCCAACGTTCAAGGAAATTCAATTTGTACCTACTGCCCTGCAGTCGTTGCTTGAAGAAGTGTTGATCGTGACGGAAGGGGTTCATCAGCGGATTCCCGATGCGCTGCCTGGGTTGCAGGCTCCGGTTTATTTACAGGAGCCACTGCCGGATGCCCTGAGCGAGAAGCCGCGACCACGTGAAGAGATCATCAACAGCATGAAGACCGACGCCGATAGGCTGCGTGAGCGGTACTTGGGAATCGGATCGAAGCAAACCACGCCTGGTCAGCCCGCGCCCGATTACAATCAACAGCCGCCTCCTCCCAAGCCGATTTTGCCGGGAGCGCAAGCGCCCGCGCCAGGTTCCGTCCCGCCAAATCAGGGATCTGGAGCAGCACGGCCCGGCGCGGCAGGATCCGGAGCGGCAGGGCAACGATGAGTGAATATTCCGATCAATTGCTGATCGATCATCGAGGCAAGGATCCGGCAACAAAGTTTAGGCCAATAGTAATGCCGTTGGTCTCGTTGGCGGCGATTCTGTTCTGGGTATACGTGCCCATGTTTTTCAAGTATTTGTCCTACTTGGAACTGCCGCTGCTGGTTACTGTGTATTTTTCGTTGATGAAGCATAACCAGATTATGGGTACGCTGAGTGGGGCCGTGATTGGATTAGTACAGGATGCGCTGGCAATTTCACAGTATCCGCTGGGTATGTATGGCATCACAAAGACCTTGGTGGGGTATTTCGCTTCGTCCTTAAGTCTGCGATTCGATGTAGACAATCACATGCTGCGGTTTGTAGTTGCCTTGTTTTTTTTCCTATTTCATTCGCTGATGTATTGGGTCTTAACCAGCGCCTTGCTTGGTCAATCAGGAGCGTTCGCGTTCAAGGAAACTCTTCTGGCGGCAGTGCTTAATGCCGCGACGGCCGTCCCGTTGTTTGCGATCTTAGATAAACTAAAGCAGAGAGTATAGTTCTTCACGGATAAAGAATTTAGCGGTGATTAATCTTTTTGGCTCCAACAACCGGGAAATCGAATTTAAGGACAAAGCGCTGCTGCGTGACGATCCGAAGTTCGCCAACAATAAGATTGTAATTTTCCAAGGCGTCACGATTGCCGTGTTTCTGTTTCTCATCGCTGGTTTTTGGCGGCTGCAGGTTTTGGAAGTTGCCACATACAGAGAGGCCGCGGACAAGAATATTATTAAGTCGATTCCTATTCGCGCTCCGCGTGGAAAGATTTTGGACCGTGACGGGCGTGTCATTGTCGACAGCCATACTTCATTTTCGGCCATCCTTTCGAGATCCGCATACAACGAGGCTCATTTGCCGGCGATCGCCGAAGGCCTCCACATGGATATGGAGGAACTGGAAGCCAGGCTAAGCCGTTTCCGCAAGCAGCCTAGCTACAAAACAGTGGAAATCAAAGAAGGGTTGACGCCTGGAGAAGTGCAATTCGTGGAATCGCATAACGACCCGGATACCTTTCCGGAACTGGAATTAATCCAATCCTACCGCCGCATGTATCCTCAGCACGGCTTGGGCGCGCACTTGATTGGCTATACGGGCGAGGTTAGCGAAGTTGAATTGGGAAATCCCGATTTCGCGCAATTCAATCAGGGTGACGTGGTGGGAAAGGCGGGCATTGAACGCTATTACAACGACATGATGATGGGGCAGGACGGCTTGCGGAGTTTTGAGGTCAACAACAGAGGTCAGATCCAGAGGACGCTATCTCACACGCAGGCGGTTCCCGGCAAGACGATCCAATTAACGCTTGATTTGGACTTGCAGATTGCGGCGGAGTTTGCGTTGGGTGGCCGGCGCGGTTCGGTTGTGGCGCTTGATCCCCGCACCGGAGAAGTGCTGGCGATGGTTTCCAGCCCCGCCTACGATCTAACCAAATTCGCGGGGCGCATTAACAAAACCGATTGGAACGAGATCATCAACAATCCGGATAACCCACTGCTGAACCGCGCGATTCAGGCGCAACTTTCTCCCGGTTCCACATTCAAGCCGATTGTGGCCATGGCTGCTTTGGAGGCGGGCGTCATTGACGAGCACACCACTTTCCATTGCGCGGGCGGGCAATATTTCTACGGAACCTATCGTCATTGCCACAACAAAGCCGGCCACGGGAGCGTGTCTTTGCGTTATGCATTAGCGCAATCTTGTGACGTTTATTTTTATAATGTGGGGGACCGGTTGGGGATTGACCGCCTGGCCGAATACGCGGCGATGACCGGCATTGGCCAAAAGACTGAAATCGATTTGCCGAGCGAGAAGGCGGGGATCATGCCCTCCACCGCTTGGAAGGCTCGTAGCGTCCGTACTAAATGGTTCGCCGGGGAAACCATTTCGGTGGCCATCGGGCAAGGGGCGTTGATTGTGACTCCACTGCAACTGGCGTCTTCCATTGGAGGGATCGCGATGGGCGCAATTTGGCATCGGCCTCATTTGCTGAAGGATCAACAAGACCTGCCTGCGGCGCGCAAGTCTTCCTGGTCGCCGGCGCACATTTTAAGTGTTGTGGGCGGGATGTACAGTGTGGTCAATGACGGATTTGGCACCGCGACAGCGGCGCGGCTGCCGGGTATTGAATTCTGTGGCAAGACGGGTACGGCGCAACTTGTGTCCAACGCCTATTTGGAAAAACATGGCGGTAAGGTGAAAGACAACGCCTGGTTTGTAGGCTTTGCTCCGCGTCAGAATCCCGAGATTGTTGTGGCAGCATTGTTTGAGGCCGGCGAGCATGGCAAGGACGCTTCGGTGATTGCGCGCAATGTAGTGAAAGCCTATTTCGATAAAAAGGCTCGCACAAGAAAGCCTCCGCAAGTGGCGCTGTTACCGTTTGCCGCAAGGCCGGGAGAAAACTAATGGCGACTTACCGCAGCTTCAGGGACGTTGATTGGGCAATGATGTTTCTAGCCCTGTGTTTGTGCCTGATTGGAGTTCTTCAAATCTACAGCGTCACCCATGCAACTCCCGCGTGGAAGGACGCGTGGTGGAAACAGATCCTGTTTCTCCTCTCAGGCCTGCTGCTGATGTGGCTTATTATGATGGTTGATTACCACACTCTTTTGGGGCAGACGCCAGTGTTCTATGCCATTACACTATTCTTATTAGTGGCCACGTTTGTGATCGGGAAAAGAGTGTTAGGAGCGGGCCGTTGGATTCCGCTTCCGTTTGGGTTGCATTTTCAGGTCTCGGAATTCGCTAAACTAGTAGTCGTGTTACTTGTGGCCCGGTACTTGACCGAGCTCAAGAAGGATACAGTTGAATTTTGGGACGTGATACGCATGATCGGGTTGGTGGGTTTGCCGATGGTGCTGGTGATGAAACAGCCAGACCTGGGCACTTCGTTGACGTACCTGCCTCCGCTTATTGTCGGGATATTTTTAGCAGGACTGCGATGGCAATATATCGTAGGTTTTCTGTTGTTGGTGGGCATAGCATCGCCCCTGGGTTATATGATGATGAGACCCTACCAGAAGTCTCGTTTGGAAGTTTTCCTCAATCCAAACTTGGATCCGCAGGGCGAGGGCTATCAAGTCATTCAATCCAAAATCGCGGTTGGGCAAGGCGGAATGTGGGGCAGGGGCGCAACGCAAGGAACGCAAACACAACTCAAATTTCTGCCGGTTCCGCACACCGATTTTATTTTCTCCACTTTCGCCGAGGAGCACGGGTTCGTTGGCGTAGTGGTCACATTGGGCTTGTATTTTCTACTTCTCATGCAGATTGTGCAAAACGCGCAAACAGCGCCCGACCGGGCAGGCATGTATCTTTGCATGGGAGTGGCGTCGGTGATTTTGTTGCACGTGCTGGTCAATGTGGGAATGGTTGTGGGCCAGATGCCGGTAACCGGCATTCCATTGCCTCTTCTTTCTTACGGCGGGTCGAGCATTTGGAGTATGTTCTTAATGTTGGGGCTGGTCAATAATGTCCGGCTACGCAGGTTTGTTAACTAAGCTGTAATCGGCTTAGGGTTTTTGAATACTATAAGAGGCAAGCGGCGGTAGCTCGCATGCGAGACTTTGGGATTAACAGTGGATGGGCCTTATGGGCTCTCCTGTGGCGCGGATGAAAAATATCCGCCAAGACTGAGGCATTTTGTTTGGTGTCATTGAGCATATCTCCACCAGGCTTGACCGAATCAGGATTTAGTAGTTAGCCACGAAGTTTGATTCCAAACTCACCCGTAGTTGAGCTCCTCGCCCAAGCACGGAGAGTTGCAATGAGCAAGGAATTAGTGATCTCCTCGAATCGCCACGAAACAAAAGTGGCGGTCCTGGAGGACGATCAATTAGTAGAATTGTTTTTTCAGCGGGCCAATGAATATTCCCTGGCCGGCAGCATTCACAAAGGCAGAGTAACGCGCGTGCTACCAGGTATGCAGTCGGCGTTTGTCGACCTTGGACTGGAGCGGGATTGCTTCCTCTACGTCAGCGATTTCTTTGAAGAGAACGAAGATGTGGATAGCATGGACGAAGCTAAGCCATCGATTGTTTCCGCGGCCGGTGGGCGAGATCGAGACCGGGATCGGGAACGAGGGTCAAGAGATCGCGGCGGCAGGGATCGGGATCGCGGCCGCAGTAGAGATCGCGGCGGGTTCGTTGCCGCTCCGGTTGCCACTGCGGAACCGTTGGTTGAAATTTCCGAACCCGCGGAAGTGGTGGAAGTCAGCGCTCTTGCGGAAGGGGAAGTTGTTTCCGGCGCGGAAACTGCTGTGGCGGGAACAACGGTCGAATCGGCTGAAGACCGCCGTGGCCGCCGCCGGCGCCGTGGCCGCAGAGGCCGCACCGGTGGATTCCCTGAATCAAAGTATGCCAGCGTGACTGGTGAAGCGGAAGAGGGCGAAGAGGCTGGCGAGGACGAATCAGCCGCGGTAGAAGTAATGGAAGCTGTTGAAGCCCACGCCGCAACGGAAGAAGTATTTCTGCTCCCTGGTGAAACGTTACGCAAGTACAGTGGCGGCGGACAGCCTGCCGCTCCCGTAGACAAGCGCTATGGCGAACCTTCCCGTCATCGCGAACCTCGCCGCGATCAACCAAGACGCGAACAGGTTGCCCGCAACGAGCATAGCAGTGTCCCTGTGGCCGGGAGTCGCCCGGAAGCGGAAGTGCATGCCGTCCGATCCGAGCCGGTAGCGGTAGCGCCGGCGGTTGTAGCGGAATCGCATCGCTTGGCGCCAGAGCCTCATCGTGCCGAGGCGGAACACACCAAGTTACACCCTGCCGATCAGCATCCAATTGAGGCCTCACCCCAAGAGACGAGGGCGGCCGAAGCGCATCACTCCGATACCCATTTGGTTGCCACACGCCAAGCTCCCGCACTCCAACCTTTGGCACATCATGCAGATCCGCACCATGTAGCCGAATTGCATCATCTGGAACCGGAGATGCGCGAACTTACGCATCCCGAGATTCAGGTTATTCAAGAGAATCGTATGGAGGCGGCAGAAGCAGCTGCTTACGCGGCGCTCGAACAGGAGAAAAGTGGCGTAACTTCGGTTGCGGCCGCCGGTTCGCACGAGGCTTTGTCTGTCGCGGAAGTTTTGGAAAATGCGGATATCGCCGAAGCGGAAGCTCATCGTCACAAGATTCATCTTCATGAACTAGGCTCCTTTGACAGCACCGCCGAAGAACTAGGTGATTCCGAAGATGGAAGTGAAGCAGAGCCTGGCGCAAGCGAAGAAGGACTTGACGCCGCGGGAACCCCGCAAGGTTTGACTGCCTCCCTTCGTGATCGTGATCGCAATGCCCGCTTTCAACAATCGCGTGGCCGTCGTGGACGCCGTGGGCGCCGCGGAGAACGGGATAATCGAGGGCCGCGTCCCGAAGGGGAAGCTGCTGCCGCCGCTCCTGTTGTTGAGGGGCAAGAGGTGGTGGAACGCACTGACCGTGCGCCCGACAGACAGGAACGCGGGGATAGGCCGGAACGTAGCGAAAGGCCGGAGCAACGCGCTGAACGTCCGGATAGAGATCGCGGTGGCGACCGCGGTGGGGATCGGCGTCAAGGCCGTCCTCCAATGCCTTCGATTACCGATTTACTAAAGCCGGGCCAGGAAATCCTTGTTCAAGTGGCGAAGGAGCCGATTGGCCAAAAGGGCGCGCGGATTACTTCGCACATTGCGCTGCCGGGCCGTTACTGTGTGTTCATGCCGACGGTGGAGCACATGGGTGTTTCCCGCAAAATTGCCAGCGACGACGAGCGGTTGCGACTGAAAAAAATCTTGCAGGCACAGCGTGGATCGCTGTCCGGCGGATTTATTATCCGAACAGCGGGGGAAGGGAAGAGCGAGGAAGAGATCACCTCGGACATGCTGTTCCTGCATAGCCTGTGGATGGATTTGAAGACGAAAGCCGAGCGCAAGCCCGCTCCGGTGCTGGTGCATCATGACTTGGATATCGTGCAGCGGATCATTCGCGATCAACTTACCACCACCTTTAAGAACATCTGGTTGGATAATGAAGAATTGTACGAATCGACCGTACACTTTGTGGAACGATTCCAACCTGCACTAATGAACCGCGTGAGGCTCTACACGCGCCAGACGCCGATATTTGATCACTTCGCGGTTACCACTGAGCTTGAAAAAGCGCTGCGGCCGAAGGTTTGGCTGAAGAGCGGCGGCTACATCGTGATCAACCAGACGGAAGCACTGGTGGCGATCGACGTCAACACAGGTAAGTTCGTCGGTAAGTCGAACCGGCTGGAAGACACGATCGTCAAAACCAACACCGAAGCGGTGAAGGAAATTGTGCGGCAAATGCGGCTGCGAGATTTGGGCGGCATCATCGTGGTTGACTTCATCGACATGGATGAACGGAAGAATCGCGCGAAGGTTATGCAGACGCTGGAAGAGGCGATGCGAAGCGATCGTGCGCCGTACAAGATTCTGCAGTTCAACGATTTCGGTTTGGTGGCGATTACCCGGAAGCGCGTGAAGCAGAGCCTGGAACGCACCTTGTGCGCGCCATGCCCGTATTGCGAGGGTGCGGGTTACGTGAAGAGCGTGCAGACGGTGATCGGCGAAATTCTGACTGAAGCGACGAAGATGGCCAAGGTGTTCGACGGCAAGGATGTGATCTTGCGCGTGAATCCGGAATTGGCCAAGGTGCTGAAGTCGACCGAGACGCATTTCCTGCAGGAGCTGGAAGAGATTCTGGGCAAGCCGGTAATGGTGAAGGGCGACCCGGCGGTGCATCAAGAGAAGTTCGACATGGCGTCCTAAAACAGTGGCAAAATAAACAGGGCGGGCCTTCACCGGAAAACTGGTGATGCGCCCGCCCTTCGTCTTGTATGCGGATATTTTCTCTATCGCTCATTCCGATTCTGTCGTTAGGACAGGAGATCTATGTTCGCTCCGAATTTCAGCGGCCCGGTCCTAACGGGGTTGTAATTGCGGCGGACAAGATGAACCAGCGTGGACGCGAGGTGCTTTCGCCTCCCGCTTTGCGCAATGCATTTACCACATTGCATGTAACGGTTGAGGCTCGGGCTGGAACGCCTGTGGTGTTGTATGTTGGGCTGAATCCGGAGGACGCTATTAAGCCCACGCTCTATCTTGAAAATCATTTGGCTGGTGGGGAGCCGAACGGGCTTGAAGAAGTGAAGCCGCTACCGTTTAATGGAAAGATTCCCGAAAGTGGCGCGCTGAATTTTCTGCTGGACATGTGGGTGAATGAGGATGCCACGGTGCAGCGCGTTAAAGTGGAGCCACAGTTGTGGGTGTCTGACCGGTGGATTGTGTATCCGATGGAAGTACGGATTTTGGAGTTAATTGTTCCCAAGCACACGTATCAGATGGCTAAGCTTCCTGGGCCGGGTTTCCGGGCGGACGGCGTGGTCTATCCGCGGATGCAGGAACTGCTTTGTGGCGGGGCGATTGCGAGTGGCGCGAAGCTGTCCTCTCCGACGGTTCTTTCTTTGCTAGACCGGAATATCGCGCAGGATATGGCGTTGGGGCGGCGGCTTTCTAAGGGCAGTATGTCTCAAGTCTTTCTTGCGCCAATGGGCAATGCACAACTTGAGCGTTGGTGCAGAGCTAAGCAAAGGGGCGTGCTTGAAGCGCTACCGACGGAGTGGTTCTTGAGCGTGCGTGACTTTCTCTACCGCTCCGGGGTAAACTGAAAGAGGCTTTAGTATAACGCCTCATTTCCACGGAATCACCGAGGGAATCTTCTCAAACCGGAGAGATGGCCGAGTGGTTTAAGGCGCACGCTTGGAAAGCGTGTGTAGGGGAAACCCTACCGAGGGTTCGAATCCCTCTCTCTCCGCCAGTATCTTATTTATTTTCAATGATTTACGGTTTGTCTCTCGCGACGTGCAATGATGAGCAAAGCTCCGGTTTTGCAGACTTCTGGCCCTTCAAAATTCGGATAGCATCCTCACACTTTCATCGGTTCCATAAAGATCCCGTACGGATTTTCATTCGGTGCGTCGTCGTCAAGACAAGAATTTCTTCAAGGGTTCCGAAAATTGCGATTGCTGGGGAACTACTTGCGACTCTCGATCAGTTAGTTCAGAAAGAGAATTGCCCGAAAAGCGTAGCAGGAATCAGAGTTGGCTTGCGGAAGTGGCCAACTAGTCCGCAAGCTGCCTCTCGCAAGCTTCAGTTGTTTAGTGAGCACTATATAGAACTTGCGCTCAATAAGTTGGGCTACGCAAGATGCCCTAACATAATTTGGTTGGATATTCTTCACGAAATCGAAGTGGTTTGATTCGTTCGACGAACGTAGTTCAAAAAAAATGCAAGATTCAGAAGTCACCCAAGCTTGCTGACGATGTTCTTACTCACTAGTCTACCTGACTCTCCAACGCTGTACGCCGGTCGAGTATCCTGGCTGAAAGTTAACTTCGAGACGCAAGGCATTGGTGGTAACCGGTTTGAAATTCACCTTGTTATAACGGTCTTTTTCCGGCGGCCATGAACCGGAATTCTCCACGGGCTTCCACGCAGCACCATCTCTGTAAAGAATTCGCCACGAGGCCGGCACGCGAACTCCTCCTCTCGGAGCGTCGTCAAACCAATACAATTGGGATTCGGAAACTAACGCCGGCTTCTCGAAGGCGTATTCGATCCATCCATTGGTGACGTTACTCGTGGGTCCGGAACCAGTGCCCAAGGGCCACCAATCAAAAGAGTAACTTCCATCTCTTGAGGAGCGCGGCTCGTCTTCATCGGACACTGCCCGAGGATTCTTCCGTCCGGAAGAAGTCACTTTGGCGGTGCTGGTCAATACCGGGGGCTTGGACGGAATCGCGGAGGCCTCCGTAGTTGGAAGCCAAACAATCATTTGCCCAGCTCCGCGATTCGCCCAAGCGTAATAAGGGATTGCAGTCATGTCCACGGTTCGCTTTGTGAGTTTATTTTGGCCGTCGAGCGAAAGTGCAAACGCTTTGGCTTTCACCACTGTTACCCCCTGCAGCAAAGCTGGTTTAAATTCCGCCGATAGTGGTTGGTTATCCGGCAGCACCAGATTACGAACTTTGCCGCCGGGATTATCGGCCCATTCCGCCGCATAGACAATAGGGCCTCTTTGCAGTGCGACTCGCCCCAGGTCGGCGGCCACTTCATGGTTGGCCGTAATTCTGCGTACAGGCATGGGCAACGCCAATTCGATGGAGTCGCCTTTCTTCCAGGTACGATTGATGGCAACGTACCCCTTCTCTAATTTCATCGGCTGAGCTTTGCCGTTGACCTTGACGCTCACAGGTTCGCTATTCTTTTGCGCGTAACGGTAAAGATCACTGGGTACGGGCTCTTCGCGAGCCCAACCGGGAATCCGCACGTTGACGGTGAATGGGGCGGACTTCTCCGGATCCAGTTGGATCTTCACGTTCCCGTCCCAAGGATAGCGAGTGGTTTGAGCAATCTTGAGACCGCCTGGGCCATCCAGTTTTAATTCCGCATGATTGGCCATGAAGAGGTTAACCCAGAGGGCGTCGCCGCGCTGGGCGTATACATAACCTGGCACGGACGCCATGAACCGTGTAATATTTCCGGGACAACAGGCGACGCCGAATCATTCCTGCCGTTGATGCTGTCCCTTCGACTCAAGCGGATTGGGGTAGAAGAATGACTTGCCATCGAGTGATACGCCGGAAATCAGCCCATTATAGAGAGTCCGCTCCATCACATCGATGTATTTGGCGTCTCCGGAGAGAAGGAACAGCCGATGGTTCCAGTAGTCGTTGCCAACCGCGGCGCAGGTTTCGTTGTACGCTGACATGTTCGGCAGTTCGTAGTTTCGTCCGAATGCTTCGCCCGCCGCGGTGGCCCCAATTCCTCCGGTAATGTAGAGCTTCTTGCCGGCCACGTTTTCCCAAATCTTGCCGATTGCGGTCGCGTACTTCGGCGCTTGCGAGAAGTTACCCGGGTATGCTCACGAGAAGTTGACCACTTAGCCTGGAGACGGGTGGGTAGTTTGGCCACGCTTTCTGGAATTC
>JAYVXT010000504.1:0-15502 GCA_043785065.1 Bryobacterales bacterium
TCGCTTACACGCAAAAGCGCGGCGCATTCGTCGCAATTCAACTCATCGCCTTCATCGAGTTCGTCTTCTTCAACATCGATATTTGCGTCACAAAGAGGACATTTCACCATATGATTTTTCTCCCCGGCCTACGGGTTATTCTACAAAACCCGAAGCCAATTGCAAGGCCCAGTTATAGTTATTTTTGTGCGGCAAGCTTGCGCCGCGTGGTTGGAGGAATAATCCCCTTCAACCTCAAACATAAAAACATCTGCGCCCGATGCGTTAATTCGTGCTCTTTTACGAATTGCAACATTTCCAAACGCGTAACTTTCGCCCCGTCGAAACGGGTTATGGTCCCGGCAAAAAAGTCGCTACTCTTACCCGCCAACTCCGCAATTCGCGTCGCAATGCTCTCCCGCAAATTCCGCGCCAACTCTTCCGAGTCTGGATTTTCGCCCAAAGTCCTGGCGAAAGTTTCCATCCTTTTCCGCGCATCCGGGCCTTGCAGCGATTCATCGCCTGAGGCCACCATCCCCGCCAGCGCCTCGCCCGATTGCAGAATGTGAACCGCCAATTCGCGGAAAGTCATTAAATCGGCCGTTGGGCGGAAATCGAGCTCGTTCGAAGGAAAATCTTCGAGCGCCTGCACCGTATCGGCGCGAATGGATTTCCACGACTCCAAAACTGTCTCAAGACGAACCATATTCGCATTGTAGCTGCTGAAAGCCTTCCGTGGAAAACTGGAAGCCAATATTTTGCTAACTCATCTCATGGAACTTTCCCAACGGGTGCGACATAGAAGTGATGAAGGATCTTTTCATAGGCGTGTGCCGGTCGCATCCTCTGATGGCTGCGCCGCGCGTCGACGGGCCGGGCTAAAGACCCGGAACCACCATGAATGCATGTGAGGATGCTTGTGAATCGGGTGATCTGTCACTTTCCTGTCGCGCACCCCTTCCCAAACCCCCTGCTTCGTCGGGTACCTTGTAAGAGTATGCGCTACCTCTGCACTCCGGATGACGACGACTTCGACGGCGACGATCCCAACGATCAACAAGACGATCAACAGGACGATCAGCAAGAGGATGACCAGAAAGACGACGACCAGGAACTAGGCGACGGCGAAGACCCCGATCCAAAAGACTCCTCCGCCGGCCCCAACGGAGATCAACCTGAAGACGACTTCGCCGAGGACGACCTGCCCGAAGTCGACAACGACGTCTACGCCGCCGCCGAAGATTTCCCTAACGCCGCCGATGTCGACTTCGATGACGACGATGGCGGCTGGAGCACGTCCGACTATCAGCAATCCGCCCAAAATATCTTCGGCGATCACCCCTTCTTTGGCGATACCCTCGATACCAAAATGGCGCAGGAAGGGTATCAGCCATTCACGGACACCAACTTCGAACGAAACTTTGAAGACCTGGCTCCGGGCAGCACCCAAACCGTCACGCTCTTCGAAAAGGAAGGGAAACTCTTTGCCTATGGTTTCCTGCCCATGGCGCTGCTCAGCATCCTGCAATCGCGCTACACGGGGATCGACTTCAGCAACCTCGACGTGTCGGTGCCTCCGATCGGCGAACGAACGCAACCCCAACCCCTGCCGGCCGCGTTCGAAAGCATTCAGCCCGCCGACGCGGTCGACCTCCGCAAATATGCCACGCCCGTCGCCGACCAAAAGCAAACCTCGCGTTGCGCCGCTTTCGCCTGGACACACGCCAACGAAATGGCCCACGGCATCATGGGCGGCGAAGCCCCGCGACTTTCGCCCAACTACACCATGCTTCAATTCCAGCAAATGCAGGGCGACGCCAAGAATTTCCGCTACGCCTATCAAGGCGGCGATGGCACTGTGCCCGGCCCCGAGCCCGGCCAAGTGCTGGCCCAAGCCGGGACATGCCGTCAAGTTCTATGGCCCGACGATTCTCCCCAACCTCTGGCCGACGAAAGTCAGATGGCGGGCGATGCCGGACAGCATCGCCTACCGGCCAAACCCTGGCCCATCAATTTAGATGACGCAAAGAAGGTGCTAAGCGCGGGCTGCCCCGTGCAAGTGTCCATGAACACCGGCCCTTTGTTTAGCCAGGTTGGCCGCGACGGGCAAGTGAACGCGGCCGAGGATCCCAGCGGCATGCACGGCCGCCATGCCATGCTGATGTGCGGCTATACCGGCAATTTCTATATAGTGAAAAATTCATGGGGGAGCGACTGGGGCGACAAAGGTTACTGTTATATCCCAAAGAATGTGTTAGCCGCATCAGACCCCGACTTAGTAGCTGTGTTACTAGATAAAAAGGCAGTAAGTTAGCGATGCTGCCCCTACTCCTAGCGGCCGCGCTCAACTTCCCTGTCATCATAGACACGGATTGCGGCGTCGACGACATGATGGCCATCGCTTATCTCCTGGCACAACCGGCAATTAACATTGAAGCCATAACCGTCGCAAACGGGCTGGCCCACGTCGATAAGGGCGCCCAAAACGTGCTTCGTCTGCTCGAACAAGCGGGCCGCCCCGAAATCCCCGTTTATATCGGCCGGGGCAAACCCCTATCGGGCAGCGCCGAGTTCCCCAAAGCTTGGCGCGACACCTCGGACAATCCACCACTTCCTCCGGCTAAAGGCGCTCCCAGAAATCAATCCGCGGCCGCGTTCTTGCAGCAGCGGCTGAAAGAAATAAAACGCCCGGTCATCATCCTGGCGCTGGG
This sequence comes from Bryobacterales bacterium, assembly GCA_043785065.1. Classification (GTDB taxonomy): domain Bacteria; phylum Acidobacteriota; class Terriglobia; order Bryobacterales; family Bryobacteraceae; genus JANXSF01. Next base: position 2,691 of record JAYVXT010000504.1, read on the forward strand.
CCCACTTACTAACTTAGCGGAAGCTTTAGAAGGCTCCAAGACCGCGGCAAAGGTTGTTCAGAACTTAGTTATCATGGGCGGCGCGGTTCGCGTTCAGGGTAACTTACCGGATGGTGAATTCTTCAAGACCGATAACATCACGGCCGAGTGGAATTTCTACATCGACCCTCAAGCCGCAGAACGCGTTTTCAACGCGGGACTTCCGATCCGTCTCGTTCCTCTCGACGCCACCAGCCGCGTCCCCATCGGCCCGGAATTCCTGGCCGAATTGGAGCAAATGCAGCGCAACAAGTTTGGCGATACCGTCCTGGCAATCCTGCGGACTGAAAAAGACTTGGTGGACAAGGGCATCTACCAGGCCTGGGATCCTCTGGCCGCCGTGGCCTTAGTTGACCCGCGGGTGGTCGTCTGGGAAAACCTAACGATCCGCATCAAGAAAGAGAAGCCGGAAGAAGGCCGCTCTCAACTTTCCCCCGGTTTGAATCACAACGCGAAAGTAGGTGTTGGCGCACGACCGGAAATGTTCAAGGATCTGTTCTTCGAACCCTTAAGAGCGCCATCCGGCACTCAATGAAAGTTGGGGGATTTCACCTGCACTGCTTACTGTTCCTGTGCTAAAACAAGACCGTGCCAAAAGCCCTTCTAGCCAATCTCGCCAAAATCGCGGCCAAATTCCCCGAGACCGTTCGCGAAGACCAAGGCTCTCACGCCAGCTTCTTGGTCCGCAATAAAGTATTCGCCTACTTTCTCAACAACCACCACAATGATGGCATCATCTCCATCGCCTGCAAAGTCCTTCCAGGCGACAACAAATCTCTAGTTGCCGCAGAACCCGCGCGTTACTACCTGCCGGCATACATCGGCCCACGAGGTTGGGTGGCCCTGCGCCTGGATCAAGGCAAAGTGGATTGGGATGAGGTTTCGGAATTATTGTTAGGCAGCTACCTGCTTTGCGCACCCAAGACGCTAGCGCGGCTGACCAAGGTGATTTAGGTGTGCATCATCGTTCCCACATTCTAGTGAAGGGGAAGAACACGGTTTTATCGCGGTGACACCCTGGGCCATGCTGTTTCAATGCCTTGAGCTCTTATCGATGTCTGGAACGCAGTCAGTTGTTTTTTGTCGCCGCGGAATGATTTGGGTGATGTTTTTGCTTTAACGGATTCAGCGGCCAGACACCCGGCGGATTCCCCGATGCTCCATTCCACGGGATGCAGTCGATAGCAGCCATTGGTGATGTGCGTCACGCCAATGTTCTTTGCCGCGGCGATTAGATTTTCCACGCGGCGCGGCAGCAGTGCGCCGAGCGGAATTTGGAAGGGCAGGGAACTGACGTCGATGTAATTGTCGCCTCCGGTGCTGGGGTGAAGGTCAATGCGGTAGCTGCCCACACCGACGGAATCGGGGAAGTTTTCGGCGGTAACTTCTTCGCGGCTCTTGCCGGTGGCCTTCATGCGGGCTTCGGTTCCGACGTGATGTTCGAGGACGGTGAACTCTGCTTGGATGCGGCGGGATTCGCGGATGTAGGGGTATTTGGCAAGGCCATCCTCGGTGCCGGTTTGGTCACAACGAAGGCGCAGGCCGGGCCATCCTTGTTTGCCATCGGCGCGAGGAGCCGCGGTTTGCATCCAGTATAAAAGCGACAGGCTGAGTTGCTTGCCTCGTTTCACGTGCATTGCGGCCTCTTGTTCACTTACTTCATGTAAATTGCCAAGCCAATAGTCGTTTTGGGGCCAGTTTACTAGCGATATGTCGCTTCCGTAGGAGCCTGGTTCGTGGAATCCGGCGGCGCCGATGCGGCGGTAGAGCCACAAATTTAATACACCAGGAGTAACTGGGGCGTTGGGGCGTGGGTCAAAAGTCACGGCGCGCGGCTCCAGTGTTATGGGGTTACTCATGGACCAACTTAGTAATTTACCTGGCCACGCGGGCTTCATGGCAGGAACATAATCCCGCCAGAATGAATAGTCTTCCGGCTTGGGGATTGTGTTGTCACGGCCCTCTTGATAGTCGACCGCGAAACACATTGTGAACGCTTGCATATTGGCTGGCTGGGCGATTTCCGGGGCATGGAGTTCACCGGTTGTTTTATGCGATTCAAAGCCGGTTACATACTCGGCATGAGTAAGTGGCAGTAAGTCGCCTTGTTCGGTGGCGTCGATGAAAACCGGGGCTTCGAGGATTCTTTCGGTTCCAGTGAGCGAACTTTTTACGGCGACACTCTTGATCTTGTCGCCAGTGACATCGGCCCGCGTGAGTTTGTGTTGAAGGAGGACGGTAAGTTGGCCGCCGCCGATATAGGGGGACAGCATTTGTTCGAGGACGGCGAGGGAAACGCGGGGCTCGTGAGTCAGCTTAGATACGGAGCCGCCGCCGGGGTTGAGCCACTCGGATGCGCTGATTTCAGGGCGGAGTTTGAAGTTGCGGCGGTAGTATTGCCGGACTTCGGTGCGGTAGCGGCGGTAGAGCTGGGTTCCGCCGAATTGTTCAATCCATGGGTGCTCGTCGGGCGGGACTGCTTGAGAGGTGAGTTGGCCGCCGACCCAGTCTGTTTCCTCAGTCATGACAACGCGCATGCCGTTGCGGAGGGCGGCCAGGGCGGCCGCGCAGCCGCCTACGCCGGCTCCGAGAATGGCGACATCGGCGTAAAGGTTTCGGGCTTGGGCAAGAGTGGTTGGGAGCAGCAGGAGGCTGGCGGAGGATTGCTTAAGGAAGGTGCGGCGGTTGAGCATCACATGTATCGTAACGCAATGAGGACGGGTTTTCGGCCTTCCCCACCAGTGCCGTCCGTGGATATGGGGTCCGCCTTACCACGGACTATAATGAAAGTTCTCCATGTCAGCCAAAATTGATCAGTATGTAAACCAGCATGAACAGCAATTCCTTGAGGAATTGAAGGAGTTTTTGCGCATCCCCAGCATTAGCACTTTGCCCGAGCATGACGGGGATGTGAAGCGCGCGGCGGAGTTTACCGCAGCCAGCTTGCGTGCGGCGGGCTTGGAAAATGTTGAAGTGATTGCGACGGCCAAGCATCCGCTGGTTTACGCCGATTGGATGCATGCGCCCGGCAAGCCTACGGTGCTTTGCTATGGCCACTATGACGTGCAGCCTCCTGATCCGTTGGAGTTGTGGGAAACGCCGCCGTTTGAGCCTACCGTGCGCAACGGAAATATTTATGCCCGTGGGTCAGCCGATGACAAGGGACAGATGTACATGCACGTAAAGGCGGTTGAAGCCTTACGCGCCGTGCATGGAACGTTGCCGGTTAATGTGAAATTTTTAATTGAGGGCGAGGAAGAGGTTGGCGGGGAATCGGTGGCTAAGTATGTGGCGAAAAATCCTGAGAAGCTGAAGGCCGATGTGGCGCTGGTTTCCGATACGAATCTTTACGCCGAAGGGTTGCCCACATTGTGCATTGGGCTGCGTGGTTTGGTCTATATGGAAATTGAAGCTACGGGGCCGATGCGTGATTTGCATTCCGGTTTATATGGAGGGGCCGCGCCCAATGCGGTTTTTGGTCTGGTGGAGTTGCTATCGAAGTTAAAGGACGCTAGTGGCAAGATCCTCGTGCCCGGAATTTATGACGATGTGGAGGCACCGGCGGCGGCTGAATTGAACAGTTGGAAGAGTCTGCCATTTTCGGAAGAGGCATTCTTGGCGAAGGAAGTTGGTTCGACACAGTTGACGGGCGAGCCGGGGTTCTCCGTAATGGAGCGCACTTGGGCGAGGCCCACGCTGGAGGTTCACGGCATTGCCGGCGGGTTTGTGGGCGCGGGGGCGAAGACGGTGATTCCCGCCAAGGCAACGGCGAAGGTTAGCATGAGGCTTGTGCCCAATCAGAATCCCGAAAAGGTAGTGGCTGCGTTCAAAGCATATGTTGCCGGCGTGACACCGGCGGGCATTCAGATTGAGGTTCGGGTGTTGAGTGCGGGGGCGGCGATTTCGGTGAATCCGGATCACAAGGCGATTTCGGTTGCGGCCGCGGCGTTTGCCGATGTTATGGGGAAGCCCACGGTGTTTACGCGTTCTGGTGGATCGATTCCCATTGTTGGAGATTTCGCCAGGCATCTGGGAATTCCAACCGTGTTGATGGGTTTTGGTTTGCCCGATGACGGTTTACATTCACCGAACGAAAAGTACAAAATCGCCAATTACTATGCTGGGATAAAAACAGTAGCGCATTTTTTTGAACTCTATGGGCAGTAGCACTCAAGTGGAGCAGCCTCCGGAATCGTCCGAGCAAGCTAGCGGCACGCATAAAATCGCGCGGGCCGCGGGAGCGGCTTCGATTGCGGTCTTCGCCAGCCGGATTACGGGATTGGCGCGAGAGATTATTCTTACACGCCGTTTTGGCGCAAGCATGGAGTACGAAGCCTATTTGCAGGGCTTTCGCATTCCGAATTTGACGCGCGATTTGTTTGCCGAGGGGGCGCTATCTTCGGCGTTTGTTCCCGTGTTCGTGGAGTATCTGACAACCAAAAGCAAAGAAGAAGCGGCGCGACTGGCGAACTTGGTGGCCACCGGCATCATGCTGATTGTGGGGGCTGTGTGTTTGTTGATGATGGTTGAGGCTCCGGCGTTGTTGGATGCCTCGGCTTCTGGTTTTCATAACGTACCCGGCAAGTTTGAAAAGGCAGTACAACTGACGCGGATCATGAGCCCATTTTTGCTGCTGGTCTCCTTGGCGGCGCAGGCGATGGGAGTGTTGAACGCGCTGAATATTTATGCGCTACCGGCATTTTCGTCCACCTTGTTTAACGTGGGTTCAGTGGCGGCGGGGTTGTTTCTTGGTTTCGTCGCAAATGGGTTTCTAGGGATTTCGCACATTGAAGGAATCGCGTGGGGTGTTGTCATAGGCGGGGCAATGCAACTGCTGATTCAAGTTCCCAGCTTGATGAAGCATGGCTTCGTATTTAAACCCGTTTTCGACTGGTCGGATCCGGGGTTGAAGCGGATTCTGAAAACCATGGGGCCGGCCATCATCGGCAATGCGGCGGTGCAAATCAATGTGTTTGTGAATAGCAATTTCGCTTCACAAATTGTGGATGCCCAACGCGGGTCCAATGGCGCCATGAGTTGGTTGAACTGTTCTTTCCGGTTTATGCAATTGCCGCTGGGCGTGTTTGGCGTGGCCATTGCCAGCGCCACTTTGCCCGCCATTTCAAGAGCCGCCAGCTTGGGTGACATGACTGAGTTTCGCCGCACGCTGGGCCGCTCCCTGGGGATGGTATTGCTGTTGACCGTGCCGTCGTCGGTAGGTTTGGCGATTTTGGGACAATCGGTTGTGGGGGTAATTTATGAAGGGGGGAAGTTTAACCATTACGATACCGAGCAGACGGCGTATGCCTTAAGTTTCTTTTCCATTGGACTGGCTGCCTATTCTTGTTTAAAGGTTTTGACTCCGGCGTTTTATGCGCTGAAGGATTCGCGTACCCCTATGCTGATTAGCTTGGTCTCTGTTGTGGTCAACTATGCGATTGCCTCGCGGATGACGAAGCATTTTGGCCACGCGGGACTGGCGTTATCGACTTCGGGTGTGGCGCTGACTGCCGCGGTTGCGCAATTTTGGATTTTGAGGGGGCGGTTGGGCGTGATTGGGGGGGCGCAACTGCTTTCCACTGCGACAAAAGTTGTGGTCGGTTCGGCGGCGATGGCCGTGGTGGTTTGGCTTTGCAGCGCGGGGCTTGGACGGCTTGCGCCCGCGGGCAAAACACTTTACTGGGCGAATATTTTACTCACAATCCCACTTGGGGCCGTGGCTTATTATTGGGTGTGCCGGGCATTGCAGGTGGCGGAATTGGAAACGGCGTCCCGGGCAATAATGGGGCCGCTTAGCCGCCTACGTGCTAAAATTGGCTAATACAATGACATCCGAGTTATCGCTGGTACTCCAAGTCCAAAAGATGGACCTCAGAATCGCTGAGCTTGAAAAAGAAATAGCAAGCTTGCCACTGGAGTTGGCGCGGATCGAAAAGACGCTGGATTCTCATAAGCGGCGAATCGAAGCGGACAAATCCGGTTTGACGGCCAACGTTCGCGACCGCAAGAAGCTTGAGGGGGACATCCAGACTCATCAAGCGAAGATCACCAAATTAAAAGATCAAATCATGCAGGCGAAGACCAACGAACAGTTGCGCGCCTTTCAGCATGAGATTGAATTCGCCGAGGCTGAGATCGGCAAGTGCGAAGATCGGACCATCGAGCTTTTGTCGTTGGCCGAGCCATTGGAGGCCGCGGTGAAGAAAGCCGAGACGGCCTTCGCGGAAGAGAAGAAGCAGGTGGACGCGCAGAAGGACCGGACCGAGGCGCGCACGACGGAGAGTAAGGGATTCCTGCAGGTGGCGGCGGATGAGCGCAAGAAAGCAATGGCTGCGTTGACTCAGCAACTGACCGCGATGTATGAACGCTTGCGCAAGAAGCACAAGAACGGATTGGTGATTAGCGAAGTTACCGACGGTCGATGCATGGGTTGCCAAATGATGCTTCGTCTGCAGTACTTCCAGCAGTTGCGGCAAGCGGACACGGTGATGTGTTGCGAGAGTTGCAGCAGGATGCTGTTCTACAATCCTCCGAAGAGTGTTGCGTAACGGCGCCGGACTGGCGTCCGGCGTGATGGGCTAAAGACCCGTAACCACCATGTTAGATTAGGCCGCGTATCCAAACTAATTGGAGTCAGGATATTTCCGGTTCTTGTGGAGAGCGACTTTTGAGAGTCGGCGCGCCGGTCACGTATTAGCCCACTTTAGTGTACATTCTAAGTAGGTCACCTTGAATGTTTCTCTGTAAGTTAGCGGCGCTCAGCGCTGTCTGCGCTATTGCGCAACCTGCCGAATTCACTCGCGATATCCAACCCATATTTGAGAAGTCGTGCCTGTCTTGCCATGGCGGGAAAATGCAGATGGGAGAACTCCGCTTGGATTTGCAGGCTGGGGCCGCCAAAGCGCTTCGCGCCGGAAATGCGGCGGGGAGTTCGCTTTACCAACGCGTGGCGGGGCTTGGCGATCAGGCGCGGATGCCGATGGGTGGCAAGCCGCTTGCTCCGTCGGAGATTGCGGCGATCAAAGCTTGGATCGATGATGGAGCTAAGTGGGGCGCGGTGGCGGAGAGTAAGCTCGCTGAGGTGAAGAAGCATTGGGCCTATGTTGCGCCCGTGCGCCCGGCTTTACCCGCGGTTTCAAGAAAAGAGTGGGTGCGCAATCCGATTGACCGGTTTGTGTTGGCGCGGCTTGATCAGGAAAAGCTGGCTCCGTCGACGGAAGCGGATCGGGTTACTTTGCTGCGGCGGGCGAGTCTTGATCTTATTGGGCTGCCGCCAACGCCGGCCGAGGTGGATGCGTTTCTTTCGGACAAAAGCAAAAACGCCTATGAAAAACAGGTTGACCGGCTGCTACGGTCGCCTCATTATGGCGAACGTTGGGGAAGGCATTGGTTGGATGCGGCGCGTTATGCCGATTCCGATGGCTTTGAGAAAGACAAGCAACGCAGCGTTTGGTTCTATCGCGACTATGTGATTAATGCGCTGAATAGTGATCTTCCCTACAACCGGTTTTTGATTGAACAACTGGCGGGAGATCTTTTGCCGAAGGCGACGCAGGATCAGATTGTGGCTACGGGATTTCTTCGCAATTCGATGATCAACGAAGAGGGCGGAGTGGACCCGGAGCAGTTCCGCATGGAAGCGATGTTCGACCGAATGGACGCTATTGGCAAGAGCATGTTGGGCCTGACCATTGGCTGCGCGCAGTGTCACAATCACAAGTTCGATCCGCTGAAGCAGGAAGAGTATTACAAGCTTTTCGCTTTCTTCAATAATGCGGATGAATCAAACGTTGCGGTTTATACAGCGGCTGAGCAGCAGAAGAGGGCGGAGATTTTTCGCAAGACGCGGGAGATAGAAGCTGAACTGCAGCACCGCGCTCCCGATTGGGCCGAACGCATGGCGCGGTGGGAGGATGCGGTCCGTAACGATCAGCCTGAGTGGTTGGTGCTGCGGCCGGATGTGGACGATATCTCAACCGGCGGGCAGAAGTATTTGCCGATGAAGGATGGGTCGTTTCTGGCTGCCGGATATGCGCCAACCAAGCATACGGCGAAGTTCACGTTGAAGACGGATTTGAAGCGAGTGGGCGGATTCCGGCTGGAGCTGTTGAACGATCCGAATTTGCCTTTGAATGGGCCGGGACGTTCCACCAAAGGCTTGGGTGCTCTGACGGAATTTACGGTGGAAGCGCGGGCAGCGGGCAGCGGGGATAAACCGAAGCCGGTGAAGATCGCGCATGCCACGGCCGATGTGAACCCCACGGAGAAGGATTTGGAAAGCCAGTTCTTCGATAAGACCAAGAAGCGCCGCGTGACGGGTCCGATAGAGTTAGCGATTGACGGCAAGGACGAAACGGCGTGGTCGATGGATGTTGGGCCTGGCCGCCGGAACGTTCCGCGCAAAGCGGTCTTCGTGCCGGAATCGCCGATTGAAAATGCGGGCGGTACGGAACTGATTATCTATTTGAGCCAGAAGTCTGGTGGTTGGAATAGCGATGATAACCAGAATATTAACTTGGGGCGGATGCGGCTGTCGATTACGTCCGCCATGGAACCCAAAGCTGATCCGTTGCCGGCTAGCGTACGCGAGATTCTAGCCCGGCCAAGAGCTGAGCGTTCAGCGGCGCAAACGCAAGCTATCTTCCGCTACTGGCGCACTACGCTTGCGGAATGGAAGTCTTCAAATGATGAGATTGATGCACTGTGGGCTGGGCATCCTGAAGGGGAATCGCAATTGGTGTTATCGCAAAGGGAAGAAATGCGGCCTACCAGCATCTTATTTCGCGGCGATTTTTTAAAGCCTTTGAAAACGGTTGAAGCGGGTGTTCCGGCTTATTTGAATCCGCTACCCAAGACCGATGGGCCGCTTGACCGGTTGACCTTCGCGCGATGGGTGACGGACCGTAGTGCGCCAACCACGGCCAGAGCGATGGTGAACCGCGTGTGGCAACAGTATTTCGGCACGGGCATTGTATCCACCAGTGAGGATTTGGGAATGCAAGCGGACGCCCCATCGCACGGCGAATTGCTGGATTGGCTCGCGGTGGAATTCATGGATCAAGGTTGGAGCCTGAAGAAGCTCCACAAGGCCATTGTGACGTCGGCTAGTTACCGGCAATCCTCGAAGGCGAATGAAGAACTGCTCTCACGGGATCCATACAATCGGTTGCTGGCCCGTGGTCCGCGCGTTCGAGTGGAAGGCGAGATTGTGCGCGACATTACACTTGCGGCTAGCGGGTTGTTGAATGCGAAGGTCGGCGGGCCCAGTGTTTACGCCCCCGCGCCAGAGTTTCTATTCCAGCCGCCGCTCAGCTATGGTCCGAAAATTTGGAAGGAAGAAAAAGGTCCGGACCGGTACAGGCGGGCTCTGTATACGTTCCGCTATCGCTCGGTTCCGTATCCGGTTCTACAGAATTTCGATACGCCAAATGGCGACGCGAGTTGTGTGCGGCGATCACGATCAAACACTCCAATTCAAGCGCTGACTACTTTGAACGAGCCACTGTTTGTTGAGGCGGCCCGGGCATTGGCGGCGAAGACTTTGGCTGAAGGTGGCAAGTCCGATGGTCAGCGATTGAATTTTGCGGTGCGCCGGTGCCTTTCGCGGGAACCGAACGAGAAAGAAGCTTCGACACTGTTGGGGATGCTGGAGAAACAACGCAAACGCTATGCATCGGGCAGTTTGAATGCAGCGGATCTGGTGGGCGAAAACTCGCCGGAGTTGGCTGCGTGGACCAGCGTGGCGCGCGTGTTGTTGAATTTGGATGAGACCATTACCAAGGAATAACGTTATGAATCACATTGGCAGACGCTGGTTTCTAGAACAATGCGGCGTGGGTGTGGGCGCGGCTGCTTTGACTTCGCTGTGCGCCGAAGCGGCGGTGAACACGAATCCTTTGGCGCCGAAGAAGCCCCATCATGAAGCGAAAGCGAAGCGCGTTATTTACTTGTTCATGGCAGGCGCGCCGTCGCATCTGGAAATGTTCGATTACAAGCCGCAACTGGCGAAGTTTGATGGCACACTCCCTCCCGCCGATTTACTGAAAGGCTACCGGGCGGCGTTCATAAATCCGAATTCGAAATTATTAGGGCCGAAATTCAAGTTTTCTAAATACGGGCAGAATGGCGCGGAACTGAGTGAACTGCTGCCGCATCTTGCGACGGTGGTGGACGACATCGCAATTTTGAAAGGGATGCAGACCGATGCCTTCAACCATGCGCCTGGACAACTGTTGATGAATACGGGGTCACAGCAGTTTGGACGTCCATCCATGGGTGCTTGGGTGACTTACGGGTTGGGTGCTGAGACACAGGACCTGCCTGCATTTGTGGTGTTCAGTTCCGGCAAGAAAGGGCCCAGCGGCGGAAATTCCTGCTGGGGTTCGGGCTTCTTGCCCACCGTGCATCAAGGCGTTCAATTCCGCGGATCGGGCGATCCTGTTTTATATTTGTCCAATCCTAAAGGCGTTGACGCCGAACTTCAACGCGATTCACTCGATGCTGTGAAGCAAATGAATCAGATGCGGCTGGACACGGTGGGCGATCCGGAAATCGCCACGCGCATCAGTTCGTTTGAAATGGCATTCCGTATGCAGTCAAGCGCTCCTGAACTGATGGATATCTCGAAAGAACCGAAGCATATTCTTGAAATGTATGGCGCTGAACCGGGCAAGCCATCGTTTGCCAACAACTGCTTGCTGGCGCGCAGACTAGTGGAGCGCGGCGTGCGGTTTGTGCAGTTGTTCCACGAAGCTTGGGATCAGCATGGCAATTTGGTGAAGGATATCAAGGTAAATTGCAAAGACACGGATCAAGCATGCACGGCGCTGGTGAAGGATCTGAAACAGCGGGGCATGCTGGACGACACTTTAGTGATTTGGGGTGGCGAGTTTGGCCGTACGCCGATGGTGCAGGGCGGCAGTGACGGGCGCGATCATCATCCGAATGCATTCACTATGTGGATGGCCGGCGGCGGCGTTAAGCCTGGTGTCGTGATGGGTGAGACAGATGAGTTGGGCTTCAACGTGATCAAGGAAAAAGTTCATGTGCATGACTTGCACGCAACTATCATGCACTTGCTTGGATTTGATCATACGAAGCTGACCTACAAATTCCAAGGACGCAACTATAGATTGACGGACGTGCATGGGGAACTGGTGAAGCCGCTATTGGCTTAGGCGCAATGACCAGCCCCCGATGGGAATCGGGGGAATCTTCCGAACCCAGTCCTTGCTGGGGCTCCGAACAATCCCCCGATTTCCATCGGCGGCTAGTCAAAATGCCGGTTTGGACAGCTGCGCTAATCGCGCTAGAACAATTGCCGCTAGTATTGCACGCATTGCTGTGAATTGACTAAGCTAGTAATTTCGCTGTTAAGAAATGTAAATGCGGCCGGTAACCTTTACAACAAAAGGCGCGTTGGGAAAAGCCTCGCTTCGGGAAGCTAACGAGCGGCTTGTGCTCACTCATATTGTTAGCCAGCCGGGAATTTCCAGACTAGCTATCGCCAGGTCGACGAGTTTGTCGCCAAGCGCGATCACAGGCATAGTGGAACGATTAAAAGATGCGGGACTAGTTGTTGATGAGAAGACTGAAGCCACGGCGATGGTAGGCCGGCCTCCAAGCAATTTGCGTCTTGTGGCAGGTTCGCGCAATGTGGTTGCGGTGGAAATCACTCCTTTCGACGCTACGCTGGCGGTGGCCGATTTAGTGGGCAAGATTGTGGACAGGCGTGAAGTTGCCGCCGATAAAGATCCGGAGACATTCCTCGAACGCGCCCACAAAGCGTTAGTTGAATTGATCGAGGGAACCAGCGCGCCAATCCTTGGGGTTGGCGTTTCCATTCAAGGAATTTTGGACCCAGCCACGGGGCAAGTGATCGCCGCCACGAATTTGAATTGGCGCAATGTGGAAGCGATCCGCATTCTGCGGCAGGGGATTGATCTGCCGTTCTATTGGGATAACAACGCGAACCTATCCGCGCTGGCTGAGCAATGGTTCGCCGCGCCCGGAAGCGCCAGCCTTGACAATTTTGTTTTTGTCACATTACGTGGAGGACTTGGCACGGGGCTGATTTTCGGCGGCCATCTGGTGCAAGGGGCAACCGCGCGGGCCGGCGAATTCGGTCACACGGTGTTATATCCCGACGGACGTAAATGCCTCTGCGGGAATCATGGTTGTTGGGAAGAGTATGCCAGTGATAAGGCTCTTTGCCGGCTGTATCATGATCATGGGGGCGAGGCGATCCGCGATTCACTGGAAGTAATTCGCAGGGCCAAAGCTGGAGATGCGGCGGCGCTTGCGGCAACCGCCGAAGTTGGCCGCAGCTTGGGACTGGGCTTGATGAACGTGATTACGGGTTTGAATCCGGCAGCTGTTTGTCTGGACGATTTTGCCGCTTGTGGCTGGGATTTGATTGAGCCGGCAATCTGGGAAGTGCTACGGAGCCGCGTGCCGGATTACTGGTTGGCCGGTGTGCGTATTTTCCCCTCGGAACATGCCGTTCATGCTTCACTTTCGGGCGCGGTGGCGTTGGCGCTTTCAAAGTACTTCACCAGTTTCCATCACGGCCAGATAGCGTAAACGGCGCTGCCTGCGATAAGATGCGGACACATGCAAAAACTTGGATTGGCCCTTGCCTTGGCATTGGCGGCAGGGGCCGGTTTGATGATTCGAAGCTCGCGGCCAAGTGATTCGTCGACGGGTTTAGGTTCGATCAAAGTTCCGGCGGGCTTTGAGGTTGTGTTAGCCGTCAAGGCGGGATTGGTCAACTA
>JAYVXT010000505.1:0-5039 GCA_043785065.1 Bryobacterales bacterium
AAAATCGGGATTCGGGCTCCCAAGGAAGTCTCCGTTTTCCGCAAGGAAATCCGGTTAACCAGAGAAGCGAATGTCGCCGCAGCCAATGGCTCCGCAACCCCTGCCACTATTGAATCCTTTGTGGGAAAACTGCGGATCGGAGAGAGTGGACCTATCGATAACAGCCTATCAGTTGGTACCAGCGAACCCGTAGCAAGTCCAGAAACCCATTCACCCCACTCGATAGGCTAACCTTCGTACCTTCGACGTTATCCCAACGCACTGGAACTTCGACGGCTTTGTAATCGAGTTTCTTCGCCAAGAACAGATCCTCGACATCGAAGCCGAAGCCTTCAATCACTTGCCGCGAAAAAATGGGCTCCACCGTCCGGCGATGAAACAGCTTGAAGCCACATTGAGTATCCAGGAAGGGCAACCCGGTAACCAATCGCATTACCAAATTAAAGAACCTTCCGGAGTATTCTCTGAATAAAGGCTGGCGCACATGAACCAACGTGCGGTCGACGGCTCTTGATCCAATGGCGATGTCCGCCGATTGTTGACGCGCGGCGGTGATTAATTTTTCTTGTTCTTCGATAGGGGCGGACAGGTCGGCATCGGTGACCAGAAGCCAATCGCCCGAGGAATGTAGGGCTCCATTTTTGACAGCAAAACCCTTTCCCCGATTGCCGGGATTCTTGAGCAGCCTAAAAACGGGGTTTCTCGCGGCTAAACGCTCCACCATCGATGCAGTCGCGTCTTTTGACCCATCATCCACGATTACAATTTCAATTGAATCCCAGCCATGCGGAGTGGCAAGGAAACGCTCCAGTTTTTCGAAGGTGACCGGAAGTCGTTTCTCTTCGTTATATGCCGGAATGACTATGGAGAGTGAACTCAAGGTTAGGATTCCAGAATAGACCATGTTGGGCTCCGGAATCATCTGGAATTGCTAAGGCGCCGGGTAACTAATGCACTTGTGCTGGGGGCAAGAGCAGTTTCTCGATTCGCACCTTAACGATCCGGTTGCGATCCATCTCCAAAACGATGAACCGGTGATACAGATGTTCAACAAACACTCCAGGCTTCGGAATATAACCTAATCGAAACATAAGGAATCCAGCCAGAGTTTGAAAACCCGCATCGGAGGGAAGTTCGATATTATATTGCATGGCAAGATCGCGAATAGTCATCGTACCATCGATGGTTAATACCCCTCCTTCTAATGGTTTAAGACGTATAATATCATGTTCATCTTCTATTTCTCCAAATACTTGCTCAAGCACATCTTCAAGCGTTACTAAGCCTGTGACGGTTCCGAATTCATCCACAATCAAAGCCAGGTGCACATTGTTTGTGCGGAACTCATCAATCAGCTCTGATAGGTGTTTCGTTTCTGGTACCTCCAGCGGTTTTCGCATTATTTGCTTTAGCTTAAATGGACTTACTGGCTTACGAACGTCATGGGCGGCGCGCCGTTCCAACCATACGCTAACCAAGTCCTTGAGGTGGACGATTCCTATAATGTGTTCGGGTGACTCCTGATAGACTAACAAACGTGAAAATTGATGTTCGTTGATGATGGAAAGAACATAATTTAGGGAAGCGTCCTCAGGTACGGAAACAAACTGGTTGCGAGGCACCATGATTTGGCGTGCGGTTAAATCACTTAATTCCAGCAATCTGCGCATTGCTTCTTCTTCAAATTCCCGAAGATGTCCCTGGATCTTAACCGAGGAGATAATGAACTTCAACTCTTCAACAGAATGGCCGCCTGTATGGGGAGCCCCCACAACGCCTACCAGCCTTGAAAGGTACGCAGAGGCGCGCTCAATTACAGATACAAATGGGGCGCATAGACGAGTAAGGAACACAAGAACTGGCGCCGAGAGTGCTGCCAACCGTTCCGCTCGCTCCAACCCGATATTTTTTGGGACCACCTCTCCAAGAACTACATGAGGAAATGCCATTAATAAGAACGCGCCAAAGTAAGTTAATTGATCAATGCCAGAACTGGTGGCCGGGGTGATGAAGCGGCCGAATATTCCCAACAGCATCCGGTGAAAGGTTCCCTCGCCAACCGATCCGAGAATTAAGCTGAGCAAGGTGACGCCGAATTGAATAACCGACAGCAGCCGTTCCGGATTATCCAGCAGATGCAGCGCAGCCTTGGCTCCGCTGTCGCCTTCTTCAGCCATGGCCAAAAGCTTTGGCCTGCGCGAGGAAAGTAGAGCAACTTCGGCTCCGGCAAGGAAGCCGTTGAGGCCGATAATACCGGCGATCATAAGAAAGCGGTAAAAATAATTTAGTTCTTCGGATCCGCCAGTGGGCATAGGGTTTTCGATTCGAGTTACAATGCCGGATAAGTGTCTCTAGACCGGTTTCTTAAATACGTTAATTATGCCATCGCCGCCGGCCTTGTGGTGCTGAGCATTTTTCTTTATTGGATTGTATGGCGGCCTCTGGCGCAAACCAGCGGCACGGTACTTGCGATTACAGGCGACAGGCTGACGATCAAAAGAGACGCCAAGGGCCTTCCCCATGTGGAAGCGGCAAGCTTGGACGACGTCTTTTTCGCGCAAGGATACGCTACGGCGCAGGACCGGCTTTGGCAAATGGACTACCTCCGCCGGGCGGCCTTGGGGGAATTGGCCGAGGTTGTGGGCTCTGCCGCCCTCGAAAATGACCGCGAATCCCGCCAGTTCAGGATCGGCCGGCTAGCCGCGGCGCAGGAGCAGCAATTGAGCAATGCCGATCGCCGCGTGATTGCCGCCTACGCTCGTGGGGTCAATTATTTTATCGAGAAGGCTGCGGGAAAGCTGCCCATTGAATTCACCGTGCTGCGGTACGAACCCCGCCAATGGCGCATTTCCGACACCCTGGCAATCGGCTTAATGATGTATAAGTCAATGACTACCTCGTGGAAGTTCGACTTGGCCAAGCATGCCATGCTGGACGGTGGCGACCAAGAAAAAGTGAACCGGCTGTTCCCCGTGCGCACCGGCGAGGAGATTCAGCCCGGGTCAAATGCCTGGGCAATCAATGGGGCCCACAGCGCCACGGGTAAGCCGATTTTGGCAAGCGATCCGCATATGGAGTGGGGTTTCCCGTCAATCTGGTATTTCGCGCATCTCAAGGCGCCGGGGCTTGATGTCATCGGCGCTTCCCTGCCCGGCATTCCGGGAATTGTGATTGGGCACAACGAGCATATAGCTTGGGGTATGACGAACCTAGGCTACGACGTTCAAGACTTATATCTGGAAAAAGTGGTGAGTCCAACGCAATACGAATTTCGCGGGATCGCGCAGCCATTCAAAACTGAAACAGACCTGATTCGAGTGAAGGGCGGCCGCACGGTGGAGATTATTCAGCAAATCACCAATCATGGTCCGATTATCGTGAGTGAACCGAGCCGGCAATACTCGCTTCGTTGGATGGCTGCTGAATTGCCAACATTTCATTTTCCGTTGGTGCGACTCAATCAAGCAACGAATTGGGACGAGTTTGAAGCGGCCTTGGAAAACTACCCGGGTCCGGCACAGAATTTCGTGTATGCTGATACGGCGGGTAATATCGGGTATCAGGTGGCGGGGATTTTACCGATTCGGAAACGGTTCGACGGGTCGATTCCCGTGGACGGCGCGTCGGGCGAGTTTGAGTGGGAAGGGACGATCCCCTTTGGTGAACTGCCGAGTGCCTTCAACCCCGAATCGGGGATGATTGTCACCTCTAACCAGAACCCATTTCCGGCTGAAATGCCCTATCAAATTAATGGCATGTTTGCCGCCTATTACCGCTCGCACCAGGTTGAGATGCGGCTTAGTAGTCAGCGCACCTGGAACCCGGAACAGATGACGGCAATTCAAACCGACGTTTACTCTTCATTTTCGTTGTTCCTGGCGCAGCAGGCCGTGGCGGCGGTGGAAAAACGCAATGCGACCAACCCAGCCCTATCCGACGCGGTGAGGTTGCTGAAGGAGTGGGATGGCCAGATGGTGGAAGGTAAGGCGGCGCCGCTGATCGCAACTTTCATTTTTCAGCATTTGCGGAAAGCCATTGCCGAGAGGGCTTCCCCCGGAAAGGGGACCGGCTACGAATATCACATTGCTCCGGCGGTGATCGAGCATCTGTTGCGGGAGCGGCCGGCAAGTTGGTTCCCCGATTGGGATCAACTATTGGTGCGGGAATTTGTGGATGCAATGGAGGAGGGACAGCGAATTCAAGGCAAGAACGTGAACAAGTGGGACTACGGCGTGTACACGGAGATGGCGTTCAACCACCCGATCCTGAGCCGTATTCCAATGTTGAACCGCATTGGTTTCAGTAAGTATTTCGGGACGGAGGCGATGCCGATGCGCGGATCGAGCACTACGGTGAAACAGACGTCCCGCCGGCTTGGACCCTCTATGAGGTTCGTCGCGGATTTGTCGCAATGGGACAATTCAATGTACAACTTGACACTGGGCCAATCGGGGCAATTTCTTTCTCCGCACTACAAAGATCAGTGGGAGAGCTACCTGCGGGCTGGGAGCTTTGCATTGCCGTTCCAGTCCGTGCGAAGCGACGAGATACTCGTGCTATCGCCTTCTGGGAAATAGTATTTGCGGTGGTTATGGTGGCCCGATCCGTGCTGAGATTTTGGATGCCGCTTTCACTTCACGGCATAGCGCGTTTCCACGCCAACTATCCGGATCGATTCCGCCTTCCCCGCTTTAGCGCTGGGCCAGCGCCACATTTTACTTTTCGAGGCATGCTGAAGCTTTACTCGCGTTACGGCCAGTTAAGTTGCTCGCCCACCTTTCCGTGACTGAACCTAACCTCCAATTGTTCGGTAGGTCCTTCCCCCACTGGTAATCTCCCCCCTTCGGGGCACAGGCTCATGTCCGTAACCACCAAGGCTACATTTCAGTTCTTAAAATGTAGAAACTCCAGGCCCCCGATCTTCATTTGGGGCTCGTGGGTACAGCTATTGAACCGTAACACTCATCGTCGTCAGATTCGTCGCAGCCATATAGCCGCCGGGCGTTGTGATGGTCAACAGTGCCGGAGCAAATTGATCG
>JAYVXT010000506.1:0-5033 GCA_043785065.1 Bryobacterales bacterium
GCTCTCGACGCCTTCCGCGGCGCCACCATGGCCTTCATGGTGCTGGTCAACAATCCCGGAAACGGCCACTTTTCCTACGCCCCGCTCCGACACGCCGAATGGGACGGCTGGACATCTACCGACGTCGTCTTCCCTTCCTTCGTCTGGATCGTCGGAGTCGCCATCACCCTCGCCCTCGGTAAACGCCTCGAACAAGGCGCCAACAAAACCACCCTCCTAGCCAACGCCGCCAAACGAGCCCTCATCATCTTCGCCCTCGGCCTGCTCGTATATGCCATCCCCACCTTCGATCCGCAAACCTTCCGTATCCTCGGCGTCCTGCAACGAATCGCCATCTGCTACTTCATCACCGTCGCCATCTACCTTTACACCGATTGGCGAGGCCAACTCACCGCAGCCCTCGCATTGATGGCAATCTACTGGGCGCTCATGACGTACGCCCCAGTCCCAGGCTCCGGCTCCGGCCACTTTGACGAAGCCCACAACTTCGCGCACTACATCGACAAGATCACCCTTGGCGCCCACAACTACCACAACACCAAAACCTGGGATCCCGAAGGCATCGTCAGCACACTCCCCTCCATCGCCAGCATGCTACTGGGCGTCCTCGCGGGCCACCTGCTCGCCCGCAAAATCACGCTCCCTGAAAAGATCAAGCAGATGGCAATCCTCGGTATCTTCCTCGTCGCATCCGCCTACGCGCTCAACCAATGGATGCCCATCAACAAAAAACTCTGGAGCGATTCGTTCGTCCTGCTCATGGCCGGCCTCGATTTCCTGATGCTCGCGGCATTTCTAACCGTCGCCGACGTTTGGGGCAAGAAGGAAATATTCAAGCCCTTCGTAATCGTCGGCCTCAACCCAATCACCATCTACCTGGTCTCCGAATTCGCCGACACGCTGTTCAACATGCTAGGCTGGCGCACAGCCATCTACGAATGCTTCGCGCAGTTCCTCGCGCCGGTGAACGCTTCCCTGCTCTACGCGCTTTTATATGTAGGATTGATGTACTGCGTCGCCTACATCCTCTATAAGCGCGGCATTTTCCTGCGCGCTTAATGAAGCTATAATGCAGTCATGCCCACCGCCGTGTTGGTCCCTGTGTCCGAATATCTCGAACAAACCTATGACCCGGACTGCGAATACATTGAAGGCATTCTTCAGGAGCGCAATGTGGGAGAAATAGGTCATAGCGACGCGCAAGGCCGGACTTACATTTTTGTACAAACTCAAGTCCAAGGTTTCTGGTCGGGCGTCGAAGTTCGGGTTCAAATTAAAGCTGATCGTTTCCGTATCCCCGACGTAACCATCGTCCGTGGCGGCAAGCCTTCCGGGCGGATCATTACAGCCCCCCCTGAAGTCGTCGTGGAGGTCTTGTCGCCAGACGACCGCATGGCTGACATCATGGACAAAATCGACGACTACCTGGCTTTCGGCATCCCGTGCATTTGGGTTATCCGCCCTGAGACTCGCAGGGCATGGATCCACACAATCGACGGCTCCCGCGAAGCAAAAGACGGCTTCCTGCGCAACCCAGCAGGCGACCTAATCGTCCCGCTGTCGGCGATTTTCACGGACTAGATTTGAGTGGGGCAGACCCCCTGCTCTGCGGCTGGCCCCTGGCCAGCCCGCTCGGCTTCACGCCGAGCCAGTAGTCCACTTTTGTAGAGATCCGCTACTCCGCCCAATACCCCGGCCGCGCCCTCACGTTCACATCACGCGCCTTCACCTTGACGTTGATCTCATGGTAAACACCCGCCGTGGAATCCCCCGTAGTGAAGCTCAACAAATACTGCGAGTGAAGATCCTCGCCCACTTTGCCAATCACCTGTTCCAGTCCGGACAACTTGGCAAAGGATAGATTCGCTCCGCCAGTAAACTTCGACAAAGCCTCCGCGTCGTTCTTCGCCCCAAGCCGTCCGATCTCTCCAAAAATCGCCAGCAAGTTCAGCCCAGCCCCGCTATCATAAACACGCTTCCCCGAAGCAAACCGCTCATCGCCCCTCGACGTAAACGGCGTCTTGTACCCGGAAAAACTGACCGGATAGATCGTCACGTTCGCCGCCTGCGCTTTACTTACAACGTCCGCAAGCTTCGCCGAACTCCCCCGGTCCTTCGATTCTCCAATCAAAATCAAAACTCGCCGATGGCTATTGCGCGGCTCAAACAACGTTACCGCTTCCGCAACGGCGTCATTCATAGTGGCCCCAACCCCATCGGGCTCAATCCCCCGAATGGCCGCCGAAAACAATTTCCCATCGGTCGTAAATTCCTGCCTTAAGTTCACCTTATCGGAATAAGTAAGCAGCGCCAACACGCCACGCTCACCGGTCACCAGCGGCTCAAACATCGGTCCAATCTTCTGAACCTTCGCCAATGCCGGCCCAGCAATCGTATTGGTTTGCACGGCCACAATCAACGCAATCGACCGCTGCGACACTTCTAACTTATGTGCCACCAGCTTCCCATTGTCGAAAACCTCAAAGTCGTTTTCAGTGAGACCGTCAATAATCTTGCCGTGCCGGTCCGTCACAGCAGTGGGAACTAGGATCAACGGAACCGACGTGCGAATGGTCAATTCCTGCGCGGCAAGCCCCGAGACGCAAAGTAAAGCCAAAACTTTCATCTAAGACAGAGAGACGCGCTCGTCAGTCGTTCGGTTTCCCGGACTCTGGGCAAGGCGGCAGGGTCCTTTCGGCGTAATAGTTCAAGCCATAACGGATACTGCGCGAAACGCCGGCCTCAACACACTGCTCCGCCACGGGCTTCATCTTCATCCCCGCCCAAACTAGCCTCGCCGACCCACGCGAGTTAATCTGCTCCAACTTCGACCATTGAAACCAAACCAGAACAACGAACGTGGCGGCCACCACCACTTGGAAGTTCGACCGAATGCACAATAGCCCAAACAGTAAAAACCACCAATGAAATCCCGAAGTCGTAAACGAGTTCCGATTCAAACCCGAAGCCATAACCGCCGGAACCAGTTCACAGGCAAACGCCACCACCGTTAAACTTGCTAGGCACAACGCCAGCAACAATTTCTTATGCCGCGAAGCCTGGAATCGCACGGCGCCTAAAACACACAAGGATGGAAGCAACGGCAACAAATACCCAGGCAACTTATTCTTCGCCATACTGAAGAAGAACAAACCCCATAGCGCGGTCCAAACAAAGGCTTTCGTCCGTGGGTCCCGGAATACTTTAGGACTAACCGCCAACACCGTCCAAGGCATCATCGCGCCTAGGATCACTGGCAGGTAAAACCACACCGGCTGCACATGCTGCAATTCAGGCTTGGCAAACCGTCCCAAATGATGTTCAATGAAAAACACCTGCCAGAACGCCATGCCATATTTCAGAGTAATGGGGACGTACCACAAAGCCGCCACTGCCAAGCCGGCCAATGCTGGAAAAACCCACTGGCGCCAGTCGCGCCGCACCAACCACAACGTGGGCAACAGCAATAATGGCGCAACCAGCCCCTTGGCCAATAACGACAAGCCAAACAATACCGCAGCCGTCCACCGCCAACCCAACAATAAGCAAAGTAGTCCCGCATTGAACGTAGCCGCCAAAGGTAAATCCGTAACCGCTACCTGGCTAAACGCGAACCAAAATACCGACGTCGCCAACATCGCCGTGGCAATCCCCGCCGTTTCTTCCGATGCCAACACCCGGCTCAGCGCAAAATAGAAAAACCCAAGGAATAAAACACTAAGCAAAGCCACGGGCAGCCTTGGAGCAAATTCCCCAGGCAACCCCATCCTGTACCCCGCCGCCGAAAGCCAATACAGCAGCGCGGGCTTTTCAAACCACGGCTCGCCCCAAAGCACCGGCGAAACATAATCCCCAGTCACAGCCATGTTCCGCGCAATCGCAGCATACCTTGGCTCATCCGGCGTGATGATCCCAACCCGATTGAGACTCCATGTGTACAAAAAGACGGCCGCCAGCAAGGCAATCGCTAAAATCGACGAGCGAGAAAGCACCTCCCAAGTATAAAATGAGCGAATGTCTCGTCCGTGTTTATTGTTGCTGTTTCTTTCCGTCCAAATTGCGCGAGCCCAGCCGGTCGGCACATGCCCCTGTGAATCTACGCCCGGCCAGCCCATGGCATTGAGGCAATGCGCCCTAACCAACGAAGCAGAAAAGCAACCCACGGATATTTCCTATTTCTTCCTCAAGGACGTGAATCCCAGAAAGGCGAATCGCCTGCTCATCCTGCCCCGCAAGTACACTGGCGGCATGATGGAACTGAAGGACATGACCGCCGCACAATGCACTGAACTGTGGACCGCCGCCATTGATAAAGCCAAGGAGCTTTGGGGTCCCAATTGGGGAGTTGCCGTCAACGGCGCGAAGGTCCGCACCCAGTGTCACTTGCACATCCATATCGGCAAAATGATCACCGGTCTTGAAAAGTCGGGGCAATACCTCATCGTCAATTCAATAGCCAAAATCCCCGTCCCAATTGACGGTACCGGGCTCTGGATCCAACCTCAAGGCAACCAGTTTGTGGTGCATACGGGAGAACAAGCTTGTGAAACCGTTCTCCTACGATAACTTGCATTGCCCCGGCACAAATCTGTAGCTTATAAGTAGTCAAGTCACACCACCAATGATTCTCGTAGACATCGCCAAACTCCCAACCGCGGAAAATTCCGCCATCCACCTGAACGCCAAGGACAACATCGCCGTGGCCCGTGTCCCCCTCGCTCCCGGAGCCATCATTAAAGTCGACGGCAAGGAAATCACCGCCCGTCAATCCGTTCCCGCCGGCCACAAGATAGCCATCCGCTCAATCTCCGCCGGTGAAAACATTGTCCGCTACGGTCAAATCATCGGCCGCGCCAAATACACCATCGAACCGGGCGACCACATCCACATCCAAAACCTCGCGTTCGAGGAACAAACTTTCGACTACGAATTTCCAACAGCCGTAAAGCCGCTCCCCGCCCTCCCCGCGAACATCCCAATATTTATGGGGTACCAGCGTGAAGACGGCCGCGCCGGCACTCGTAACTATGTCG
>JAYVXT010000507.1:0-5027 GCA_043785065.1 Bryobacterales bacterium
GAAGATTGCTCCCGATGGACGCAGCGTTCCAAGCTTCAAAGGCAAAGGGTGCGATGTTTGTTTCGGTGCGGGGTTCAAGGGTCGCGTGGGCATCTTCGAGATGATGGAATTGAATGACGACATCCGCAAGATGATCATGCGCAACGCCGATGCGATGGAGATCACGATAGCGGCCAAGCATAGCGGCATGAAGACGCTGCGCGAAGACGGTTGGATGAAAGTGGAGACTGGCGTAAGCACCGCGGAAGAAGTGATGCGGGTGACGCAGGAATTCTAACGTGACGACATTCTTCTTCAAAGCGGTTGCGTCGGACGGTAAGGCCCGTACCGGTTCGCTGAGTGGCGAAACCGATAAAGACGTGGCGCGCGAACTGCGGCGGCAGGGCTTGACGCCGGTCTACGTGGGACTTGAGCAGAAGAAGAATTTCGAGTTTGAACTACCTTCGTTCGGCGGCGGTAAGAAGAAAGATGTTTTGTACTTCACGCAGGAAATGGCAACGCTTCTTAATGCCGGCGTGCCGATTGACCGGGCGATCGGCATTGCAACGGAGCTGACCGAGCGGCCGGCATTTCGCATGGTGATCATGGATGTGCTGCGGGTGCTGAAAGGTGGCCGCACGCTGGCCGATAGCTTGGCGACGCATCCGGACTATTTCAGCAACCTTTTTGTGAACATGGTGCGCGCCGGTGAGGCCTCAGGGTCGCTGGCGACAGTCTTTACGCGGTTGAGCGAGTTTGAGAAAACGCGCGATGAGTTGCGCGGTTACATCATTTCATCGAGCGTGTATCCGGGGCTTCTGGCCACAGTCGGCATGGGTTCCATCTTCCTGATGCTGAATTTTGTGGTGCCGCGGTTTGCTCAAGTATTTGCGCAGTCCCGCATGCCAATTCCGACGCCGACTAAAATCATGTTAGAGCTTAGCCGTGTGACGCAGGCGTATGGTCCGATCACAATTGGGGCGCTTGTGGTGTCCACCGTCATTTTCTTCAGCTATATTCGTACGCCGGAAGGGCGCTTGTGGTGGGACCGGTTCCGGCTGACAATTCCGCTATTGGGCGATGCACTGCGCAAGGCGGAGACGGCGAGGTTCGCGCGAGCGATGGGGACGTTAGTAGCGAATTCGGTGCCGCTGGTGCAGTCGCTACAGATCGCCGGGGCAACGTTGTTGAATACGCAAATTGCCGGGGCGCTGGTGAGTGTGGAGCAGGGCGTGAAGCGTGGCGAAGGGATCGCGGGGCCGTTGCGCAAGTGTGGCCAGTTCCCTCCGCTGGCGGCTCATTTGCTGAGTGTGGGGGAGGAGACCGGGCGGTTGGATGAGATGTTCGTGCGGATGGCGGACATTTATGAGAACGAGACGCGTTCGGCCATTAAGAGATTTACGACGCTGTTTGAGCCGTTGATTATTTTGATTATGGGGATCATGGTTGGGGCGCTGGTGTTGAGTATGTTGCTGGCGATTACCAGTATTAATGAGGTGGCGCTGTGAGGTCGTGGGTAGTGGATGGGTTGGTGCTGGGCATGGTTGTGTTTTTAGTGAGAGAAGCTAAGCAGCAGCTGGTCCAGTTTGAAGATGTGCTAACGATGCACAAAGAGGCTACTAGCGCGTTTCCCTCGACTGAACAAAGATTGCAAGCCTTAATGGTGAACCCCGAAGACGTGGCCAATTGGGACGGTCCTTATTTGCAGACCGGCATACCGCAGATTATCAGTTACGGAGCAGACGGCAAGCCCGGAGGGACAGAAATCTATGAACTCAGTGCTTACACCGTGATGCCGAATCATGTTCACTTGCTAGTCAAGCCTTTGGTAACTTTGCCAAAGTTGACTAAGTCGCTCAAAGGAATTACCGCCAAGCGGGCAAACCAGATGCTTGCCTCGACCGGCTCCACTTTCTGGCAGGAAGAGAGCTACGATCACTTGGTCAGGAACGATACCGAGTTTTACCGGATTCGGAATTATATTGAAGAGAATCCTGTTCGAGCGGGATTGGTAAACTCACCGGCTGATTTCAGATGGTCGAGCGGGTCGATCAGGGGGTCGACCGCGGGCCAGGGGGTCCGCCCTACTGCAGACGACGTATCGTGAAGTTACGAAAGTGCGGACGAAGTTTCGCGAATGTTCGAAACGATTTTCAAAAAGAGGTGTGCTTGTGATTAAGAAAGAATCAATAAATAGACGGCGGCGGGCGCAGGCTGGTGTCACGCTCATTGAAATGCTGGTGGTCGTCACTATCATCGCGCTATTCGCGGCCGTGGTTGGGCCCAAGCTGCTGGGGCGCGCCGATGAAGCCAAGAAAGTTGCCGCGCGGCATCAGATCTCGCAATTGCAAAGCGCACTTGGCATGTATAAACTCGACACCGGCCTCTTCCCTTCGACCGAACAGAGCCTTCGCGCCCTACGCGAGAAGCCGGGCAACATTAATCAATGGAATGGTCCCTATTTACAAACGGACCTGCCGACCGATCCATGGGGCAATCAGTTTGTTTACAAGTTTCCCGGTGACCATGGCGATGAACCGGACATCATCAGCTATGGGGCCGATGGTCAACCTGGCGGCACAGGACTGAACGACGATATAGTGAGTTGGAAAACGAAGTGAAGCCGCGCAGCCATCACGGCGAGCGCGGCGTAACGCTGCTTGAAATGTTAGTGGTGGTGACTTTGATCTCCGTGGTGATTAGCATCTCCTACCCCTCGATCAGCGCGGGCTTGGAAACGATTCGCTTGAACTCCGCCGCGGATACGGTGGTGGCGTTCTTAGATGGGGCGTTGACGCGGGCTGATCGAAGACAAGTCATGACCGAAGTTATCTTGCTGCCGCACGAATCGAAGTTGATGGCGCGATCATCCGAGCCTGGGTTTTTGAAGGAACTGGAATTGCCCGAAGGAATCACAATGGTGCGCATTGTTCCGGAGGCCATTGGGGCTGACCCGTCGCTGCCACGCACTTTCTTCGTTTACCCCGGTGGCACGGCCCCAAGGATTGGCGTGGAACTGCGAGACAGGCGTGGGTCGCGGCGCTTTGTGCGGGTGGATCCCATTACTGGCGTGCCGGTAATCGAAACCCTTGAGGTGGTTAAACCATGAGCCGCCGTAGAAGTGGTGAAGCTGGGTTCACGCTGCTAGAGGTGCTGGTGGCAACGATGATTTTGGCCATTGCCGTCGCTGGGTTGATGAGTAACCTGACGCAATCGCTGGGCAACTTGGCGCGCCTCACCGATCATGATCGCGGAGTAATGTTGGGACGGCAAAAAATGGACGAACTGGTTACCGCCGTGATGCTGCCGCGCAATCAGGAAATGACGGGGCAATTTGATCCGGCAATGGCCGGTGGGCTTGAAGCCGGCTGGAAGGCCCGGGTCACGCTGCTTGACTTACCTCCCGGCGCTGGAGTGGGAGCGGTGGTGATCGATCGCGTAGATCTGCAAGTGTGGTGGAAGCCTGAAGGCAAACTGCGTACGTTTGAACTGGAAGCCGTGCGCAAAGGCGTACTTACGCCGGCGGATATGGCCGCCATCGCGGGCGGGTCTGCGCGATGAATTCCCGGCGCAAGCGGCAAGCGGGTGTAACGCTGATTGAGTTGCTGATCGGCATTTCGCTGATGAGTCTGCTTTCCGTGGCGATTCTGTACGCCATGCGTTTGGGCTTGAGTAGCCAGGAACGGGCGAATAACAAAATCATGGCGAACCGGCGCGTGGTTGGGTCGCAACGAATTTTGGAACAGCAGATTGCGAACCTCATGCCCATAGTGGGTGATTGCCGGGCGAACTCCGGCGCGCCGCCGCAGCAGATCGCCTTTTTTCAAGGCGAGCCGCAAGCAATGCGGTTTGCTTCTTCCTTTTCGTTGACCGAAGCACAGCGCGGCTATCCTCAAATTCTGGAATTCACGGTTATTACCGGCGAGGAAAATCGGGGCTTGCGGTTGATTGTGAATGAACTGTTGTATTCGGGCATTCGAAGTACTGAGGGGTTGTGCTTGGGTATTGCAACTGATTCCAGTGGCTCCAGGCCGCGCTTCCGGCCTGTGCAAGCTTCGTCCAAATCCTTTATCCTGGCCGATAAATTGGCGTCTTGCCGCTTTCTCTATCGCGAACTAATTCCGAATGCGCCGCCTGATGTGAATCCGGAAAAATGGGTTGCACAATGGGTAAAGCCGGGGTTGCCAACCGCCATTCGAGTGGAGATGACGCCCCTTGAAGCCGGTCCGGGAAGCTTGCATGTGATGACTGTAACCTCGCCTGTGCGGTTGACGGTGGATCCCATGAGAAAGGATCAGTTTTGAGAAAGAAGACACAAGCCGGCGGAGCATTGTTGACTGTGCTGTGGCTGACGGCGGGTCTGGCTGCCATTGCATTTGCGCTTGCCACTTCTGTTCGTGCGGAGACGGAACGGGCGGGGTCGCTTGCCGAGGGCGCGAAGGCCTATTATCTGGCTGCGGGGTCGGTGGAAAGGGCGCTGCAATGGATGACCTGGATTGGACCTCAAAACCCCGATGGTTCGCCGAAATATTATGCCCCGGGGATGAGCGGCTTTCGTTACAGCTATCCGGCGGGCGAGGTAATTGTGGAACTGATCCCTGAAGGCTCGAAAATGAACGTCAATCAGGCTTCGCGGGAAGATTTGGTTAAGTTGTTTATGGCGTTAGGACTTGCGCCGGAGCAGTCGCTTCAAATCACGGCGGCCGTAATTGATTGGCGCACGGGTGGGCCGAACCAGATGGGTCCGTTCGATCAGTTTTATATGAGCCATCAGCCGTCTTTTCGGGCGCGGCATGCGTCATTCGAAGAGATCGAGGAAATATTGTTGGTTCAAGGAATGACACCAGAGATTTTTCATGGCGGTTGGCGGCGGACGGCCGAGGGTCAATATATGGCTGTTCCGGGCCTGAAAGACGTCGCGACAGTACATAGCACCGGTGGGCAATTTGACGCCAATAATGCATCTCCGGCGATCTTCAAGTTTTTAGGAATGCCCGACGATTTGATCACCGCGGTGTTGGCGCGGCGCGCGGCAAAGCCATTTAAGA
>JAYVXT010000508.1:0-5019 GCA_043785065.1 Bryobacterales bacterium
GTGATTTGTGGCAAGGGCAACAATGGAGGCGATGGCTTGGTGATTGCGCGCATCCTGGCGGTGCGTCACAAGCCTGCGGCGCTGCACGTTATGTTGACGCATCCCGAGGATGAACTTACCGGCGATGCGGCGGCAAACCTGAGAATGCTGAAAGTGTCGGGTGTTGCAGTTCAAACTAAACTGCCATCGGATGCGGCGCAGGTAACGGTCGTGGTTGATGCGGTCCTTGGCACGGGCATCATGGGGCCCGCGCATGGGGCGGCGCTGGATGCCATTCGGGCGATCAATTCCCAATTCCCGCAGGCAAAAGTGGTGGCGGTGGATATTCCGTCGGGTATGGCTAGCGATGTCAGCCGGACGGAGCGCGAATTTGCCCGTGCTGATTTAACCGTTACCTTCACCGCTCCGAAACCGTGCCATGTGTTTCCACCTAATTGCGACTCCCTGGGCGCGTTGGTGGTGAAGCAAATTGGAAGTCCCGGCTCTCTAATGGATTCGGTTAAGTTGGCTGTCAGTGGGCCGGACGAATTTGCAGGCCTATTTGCTGCAAGACCGAAAGGCGCGCACAAGGGCAGCTTTGGGCACGTACTATTGATCGGCGGAGCGGCTGGAAAAACCGGGTCTATTAAAATGTCGGGGCTTTCGGCGCTTCGCATCGGCGCGGGTCTTGTCACCGTGGCATCGGAAGCGGCGGAACTTGCGCCCGACTTAATGACCCAAAATTTGTGGGATGCGGTGGCAGTCATAAATAGTAAGAACGTAATTGCTATTGGTCCCGGACTGGCGATGTCGCAAGAGGTTTCCGTATTGCTGCGCCGGCTACTGGCAGCCGCCGCTGTTCCGATGGTGATTGACGCGGACGCGCTTAACCTTCTCACCAGCATTGAGTGGAAAGCTTCCCAAGCGCCGGCGGTGTTGACGCCGCATCCTGGGGAGATGGGCCGCCTGCTTGGCCTTTCGGTGGGAGCGGTGGAGGCCGATCGCTTAGGCGCGGCACGAAGATTGGCGGCGGATCGCAATTGTATTGCCGTTCTGAAGGGCCAACGGACATTGATTGCATTGCCTGATGGTTTTGTGTGGGTAAATCCTACAGGTTCCCCGGCAATGGCCAAAGGCGGAAGCGGCGATGTGCTGACCGGCCTCATCGCAGGCTTGATTGCCCAGCATCCGAAGGAAGTTGCTTTGGCGGTGTGCGCGGCCGTCTACTTGCATGGCCTGTGTGGCCAGTTGGGCGCCCAAGACAAGACCGAACAATGCTTGCTGGCCAGTGAGTTGATTGATTATCTTCCCGGAGCGATTCGTGCTTTACAGCCGGTCTGAACAGGAAACCATTGATGCCGGACGGGCTTTAGCGAGGAGGCTTCCCAGGCGCGCCGTAGTGTTGCTTATCGGCAACCTGGGGGCGGGGAAGACCACCTTTGCCAAGGGCATGGTGCAAGAGTTGGGGGTGGGCGCGGCGGACGAAGTTTCCAGTCCCACTTTTACGTTGATTCACGAATATGGCGATCCGCCGAAGCTTTACCACATCGATTTGTACCGGCTGGAAGAAGCGCGGGAGGTAGCCTCGTTAGGGTTGGACGAAATCTTCGACCGCGATGCCATCGTGGTTATCGAATGGGGCGAACGGTTCCCGCAGTTGATGCCGGTCGAGCGCGTGGAGGTGCGGATCAATTACGTGGACGATGAAGATGCGCGGAACATTAATATAGCGGATCTTCCTTCGACGAGTACATCGCCGCAATCTGTTCCTTGAAATTCTCCAGCACTTTACCCCGGCGTACTTTCGATGTTGGCGTCACCTCGCCATTCTCAATGGTGAAATCGCGCGGCAACACCGTGTGTTTGCGGATCTGCTCATATTGCGCCAGTTGTTTGTTGGCTTTTTGTACAGCTCGCTTCACTTCGGCCAGCACTTCAGGCGCCGCTGCCATTTGCTCAACGGACTTGCCTTTCATTCCCGGAATGGCTTCGGCGGCAGCGGGGTTGATTGTGAATAAGGCCGATACATAGGACTCGTTGTCACCCACCAAAAGCATCTGGCTTACGATTGGTTCGGTCTTAAACAACGCTTCCAATTTGATGGGAAATATTTTCTTTCCGTTTGAGGAAACAATCATCTCTTTTTTGCGGCCAGTGATGGATGCGTAGCCGCCGGGCGAGATTTCCGCTAAATCCCCGGTGTGCAGCCAACCGTTCAGAAACACTTCCGCGGTGGCGGCGGGATCTTGAAAATAGCCACTGGCAAGCGCCGGGCTTTTCACAAGCAATTCGCCATCTTCCGCCAACTTGATTTCTATGCCTTCAAGAGGCTTGCCGACGGTGCCCAATCGGACCGAGTCCCAAGCATTCAAGCAAACAATGCCACCCTCGGTTAGCCCATAACCTTCCATTAGGGGCATCCCGATGGCTTCATAGAATTCGCCTAAATCACGCCCCAGCGGCGCGGCGCCGGAAATCGCAAAGCGAATGCGGCCGCCAAATCTTCCGCGAATCTTTGAAAAGACAGCTCTGTCGGCGAGCTTCCAGGCGCTGTTCAACCAAGCGGGCACGGATTTGCCTTGCTGTTTATAGTGACTGACTTGCGCGCCAACTCCAAGCGCTGCGTAAAAAATCTTACGAGCGATGGCGCCCCGCTTGCGAATCTCCGTGCGGACGCTTGCGTAAACGCGTTCCCACACGCGCGGAGGCGCGAGGAATAAGGTAGGTCTCACCGATTTGAACTCATACGGCATGCGGGCCAGACTTTCTGAAAAATACACTTGAATGCCCATGCGTAAGGGAAGCAGTTCAATACCGATGCGTTGGGCAATGTGGGCTGAGGGCAGGAATGCAAGGGCGCAATCCTTGTGCGTTACGTTTGGCAGGATGCCCGGCCCCATGTCAACATTCGCGACAAGTGCCCGGTGGGTGTTCCACACCATTTTGGGATCGCCCGTGGCGCCGGAGGTGAGGTATAAAATGGCGAAGTCTTCAGCGGTGATGTTGGCTTGTTTTCGCGAAAACAGATCAGGGCCGGCTTTTATGGCTTTCCGGCCTTTTTCGCGCAGGGCCTCCAGGGTTGCTATGCCGTCGGCATGTCCCGTCAACAGAACCCATGGGATTCCCAGGCTATCGCCGCCGGCGGATTGCAATGTCCGCAACATTTTCGGGTCTTCCACGAAGATTAGTTTGGCGCCGCATCGTTTCATTAGCCCAACCTGATCGGTCGCGGGAGAGTTTACATACAACGCCGCCGCAGCGGCTCCGGAAGTGATGACCCCAAGATCGGCAAGGTAGAATTCGGCTCGCGTTTCCGATCCCAAACCAACCACGTCGCCGCGCTGAATTCCCATTTCCCAAAGGCCTGCGGCGATCTCACGCACTGCTTCGCGATATTCAACCCACGTATAGGTTTTGTATTTGTTGTTGCCGATGGGCTGGTGCAACGCGATTGCGCTACCCCATTTTTCCACTGCCTCGTCCAGGAGTGAATATACTGTTCGCGATACCATAAGCGAACATGCTATCACGCTCCGGGGTTCTTAAACATAGAATAAAGGAGCGCGAAAACGTAGAATGAAAGTAATGTCATTTTCAAGAGAAATGGAAGCCATGCGGCGCATTGCGGCACAGGCGGGAGCGCTGCTATTGCGCTATGCCGAACAAGGCGTAACGGCGGAAGAGAAGCTGGATGATTCCCCGGTAACGATCGCCGATAAGGAATCGGAAAAGCTAATTGTTAGCGCGCTCACTATGGAATTTCCCGGCGATGGTTTGTTAGGCGAGGAAGGCGCGAACAAGGCTTCCACGAATGGACGCAAATGGATCATCGATCCCTTAGATGGCACTCGCGACTTTGTCCGTGGTAATGGCTTGTGGGCCGTGTTAATGGCGCTTGAAGTAGATGGCGATGTGAAGGCTGGTATTTGCCACTTTCCTGTTCTCCGAAGAACGTATACAGCGATTAAGGGTCGAGGGGCTTACTGCAATGATCTGCCCATTCGTGTGTCGGCGATCACCGATATTTCGAAGGCCGTGCTGTGCGCCAATAGCTTGCAAAAGGCCAATCAGTTTGCCTGGGGCAAGGGACTGGTGGAATGGATGGGACAGTTTTGGGCGGTGCGCAGTCAAGGCGGCGGGCCCGATTGCATGATGTTGATTTCCGGTCAATCCGACGCTTGGCTTGAGCCTACGTCGCAGCCATGGGACTTGGCTCCTCTCAAGGTTTTGATTGAAGAAGCCGGAGGCAAGTTCTTCAACATGGATGGCGGAAACAGCATTTATGCGGGCAACTGCCTGGCATGCACACCAGCGCTGGAGCCTGAAATGCGTCGCTATTTTGTGGAGCAAACATAGCCGGTCACAAGTGATTGGCGAAGTGGGGCGGAAATTCATAAGGCATTTTACTTCATGGGCTTGTTGGTGATTTTCGACGCGGTAGGCAGCTGGAGCTGAACCGTTTTCCTGAAGCGAAGAGCTATAGTGAAGTCGCCAATAAACCTATGCCACACGCGACACATTCTTCAAATTGCATTTACCTTCATTGGGTACGGGCTTCGGCCCATGCGCCGCTTGCTTATCCTTTTTCAACCAGCACAATTGCCTCACGGCTAACCGATGCCGTGGAGCAACTGCTGGGAAATCCGCTGGCCGATGAGGTCCGGTCATTCTTGGAAAGCGTGGCTGATAGTTTGCCCGCCGGCGCTTGTGAACTGCACCTGCCCTTCATTTCGCGGAAAGAGATTGCTTCCGCAAGCGGGATTTTGTTGGCTGCCTATCTGCATTGCGATGCGCCCGGCATCTTTCGGCTGGTTCGTAAGGATCAGGAATTCGAAGATGAATTCTTCCGGCAATGCGTGACGTTGATGGCGGCCTCACAATTCGAAAGCGCCGCGATGATCCCGGCCACGATCTGCTTTACACATAAAGCGCTAGCCGCGGCCGGGGCATATCTGCCATGGTTTCCACAATTGGCCGATGCCGCGGGCGCAACTAAAGATCGCCGCCGCGTTGTCCCGGCGAGCATTACTGTTTCCTTAA
>JAYVXT010000509.1:0-15438 GCA_043785065.1 Bryobacterales bacterium
TGCAATTTAACCCGGCCACTCGCTAGGTTCGGCCGTATCCATTTCCAGCCAACCAAGCTGTGGAATCGCAGCCACCGGCAAATGATCCTTCCACACGGAAAGTTGGAACCGCAGCAACTCTCCCGGTTGCACGCCAAGCTCCCGCAATGAAATCGCCGCTTCCAGGATGCGATCCAAACAGAATCGCTGCGAAGTTAGTTGAATCTCCACCGAATCCGTCTTCAGATGCAACTCCAAACTCTTGGCCGGCGGCAATTCATGAAAATCGATTCGAAGAAATAAATTCTGGCTGTCCGTGCCGTAGGACAGGCTCTGAATCATGCCGCGTTGGCTGTGCATGGCTCCGGACTTATCTTCAGGCCGGTAGTTTCCGGCGCCCAGCCATTCAAAGTAAGAACTAATGGCGCCGTCAATCGTGGGCTTAATCCGCCCCGTTGGCTTATCGTGCGCATCGGTCACCGAAATATGAAGAATCGTGCGCGATAAATCCTCCGGCGGACTAATCTCCAGCGATTTATACACATTCGCCAAATGTCCGCGGAACAATTGATCGAATTCAACGCGGTTGGCTGAATCATGCTCGGGCCCATACCACCAGTTCCAATCGCTGCCCTCGGCGATCATCAACTCTTCAAATGCCATCTCGCGCGCTTCGGCCGGAACATTTTCCTTGGCAGTCTCATACGCCTCGCGCGCGCGCAGCAGCATTTGCCAAGCCTGATTATCCTCCTCGGCTCCAATCCATACATCGAAGTTCGCGTTGATCCACGACCCCGGAAAGATGTGCCCGATTTCATGCGACGGATTGAGCCCCATGGCCTCGCTCACGGTTACCGCATCTATATCCGGGGCATCGCTGATCCGTTGGTAGAGCTGGCGCAAAAATTCGCGCCCGCCCTTTTCGTAATATTCCCAGGCGTTTTCGCCGTCTAGGATCACCGGCACCATAGCGTCGCGCCCGCCACAATTCTCGCGGATGCGATCAAGGAAATGCTGCGCCGCCTCGGCAGGTCCCATCTGCGAATAAACAAATCCGATAAGATCGCTTAAGTAATGATCGCGGAAGATGCACTTCATTTCGTGCCCGTCATTCTTCCAGTTGTAGACGCGATAAGTTTCATGCACGCCCGCCGTCCGGCCAAGCGTCCGCCCCAATACTCCGTTGTCCGTGGCAAACCACTTAAAGCCTGTTTGCGCGGCAATCTTCATTGCTTCGTCCGATACGGAACCTTCCGATGGCCACAACCCATCGGGAGCTTTGCCAAACATCCGCTTTATATAATCTCGAGCCTTGACCAACTGATAGCGCGCGTCCTCTGGATATCGAAAGCTTGCGGGCAACGGAACGCCTTGATGAGATACGCCGGCAATATCGGAATCGCACAGTAACGGCAGGATCGGATGATAAAAAGGCGTAGCCGATATTTCGATTTGCCCGCGATCGGAAAATTCCTGATACACCGGCAGCACCTTCGCCATGATCTCGCGCTGCTTGCGGCCCATCAACCTCTGTTCTTCAATCGTGAAGTTCCGGCCCTTGCGAATTAGATCCAGCACATCCCGGTCGCCCGTCAAAAACTCCTCATCGAACCAGGCGACTTGGCTTAGAACTTGCAGGTCGCGAAACTCCTGCGCGGTGAATGTGCGCCGTAATTGTTGGCTGGCTTCGTACAACTGCCCATAGCGTGGGAAGCGGTAGATCATCCGGCCAACATTGGCTTGAAAGAAATATTGCAGGATGAAGTTCTGCTCGGCGTGCGTCAGTTCCTCCGCCGGTTTCAAGGCGCATCGCAAGAAGGGATCAACGGCGGTTCCGGCAACGTATTCTTCCAGTTGCACTATCATTGAAGGCACAAGGTTGAAGGTCTGGTGAACTTTTGGAAAGTCCTCCAGCACCTTCACCATGCCGTAGTAATCCTTCAAGGCATGCATCCGCGTCCACGGTAATTTATACTCACCCGTGGCCAGGTCCTTATAAAAAGGCTGGTGCATGTGCCAGACGAAGCAGACGTGAATTCGGCCCATTATCATTACTTAGAAAAACTAGAAAAGTAGCTCCGAACGGGCGCTGGAGGAGTCGTACCTCGTATTGCGGCCCATAGTATCTCGTTTAACTCATCGTCATCGATAGCATCGGCTTCTGAGAAATTCATGCGTCGCGACTCGGCGGCCTTAGGTGCATTCTCCGGATTTCTTGCATCGATTGCGATTCGCGGTTTTTCCACCGCATAAGGCTTCAAGTCCGCAGTCGTCTGGAACGCATTGGCCATCGGCCGCGCCCCGGCATCATGCATGGTTAGTGGACTCAAACCAAGGATCAATTCCATGGTACGCAACATTGAGGTAGTGTTGTACATCGTATGGTCCACCGCTCCCCGTTTCACATAAGGAGAAATTACGTAGGCGGGGGACCGGTGCGAATCCACATGGTCCGGTCCGTTCTGCGCATCGTCTTCCAGTACGAAGATCGCCGTCTTTGCCCAGAACTTGCTACGCGATACGCCTTCTACAATCTGCCCCAGCGCGTAGTCGTTATCAGCCATTTGCGAGAGTGGCGCATACTTGCCCGGCGCGGTTCCGCTGGTATGATCGTTGCCCAAGCGCACCATCATGAAACGTGGCATGGTATTTTCCGTTTCCATCTTCTTCAAATCGG
This sequence comes from Bryobacterales bacterium, assembly GCA_043785065.1. Classification (GTDB taxonomy): domain Bacteria; phylum Acidobacteriota; class Terriglobia; order Bryobacterales; family Bryobacteraceae; genus JANXSF01. The sequence continues at coordinate 2,657 of JAYVXT010000509.1, forward strand.
CCAGAAACACTTTGGCCCGATTGACATCGAGATACTCAAGGTCAAAACCGCGATACTCGAAGTTAGTAACCGCCGTAAGTTGCGGATCGCGGACCGAGGCCACCTGCTTGCCGGATTCCGGAGCTTCTTTCACGTTATTGGTGAAATATCCAAAATTACGCATGGAAAGTTTCTTCGCCAGCACCGACGTCCAGATGTAACCGCCCGCAGGACGCGCCGCAGGCTCGCCACCCTCATAATCGTAAGTCTTCCGGCGACCGGCGTAACTGTTCGGCCACATGCGTTGCACATAGTCCGGCGCAATGCCGGCCATCGACCAATTGTGCCCATCGGCGCTTACATCGGCGTTCACATAGAAGTTGTCGAGAAGTACAAACTCCCGCGCTAGTTTGTGATGGTTAGGCGCGATCTTTTCGTCGAACAACGTTAGACTCGCATCTCCATTGCCGATCCCTAAGTCGCCCAGCACCTGGTCGTACGTCCGGTTCTCTTTAATGATGTAGATGACGTGTTCAATGGGTCCGCCGCCTTGCTCCGGATTCTGTGGAATCACGGTGGCGGGATTGCGATGGGCGATTTGATATTGCTCGGGATTGTAAGGCGAATTGCGGCGGACGGTCTTTGTCCAAGCATCCAGCTTCTCATCGTCAAAGGGTTCCACAACTTGCATTGTGCCGGTTTGCAAAACACCCACATATTCATCGGTGCGGATTCCTTCATGCAACGGCGCTGCCTTCCTCGACGGGTTGGGTCCTTTCGGATTGGGATAACTGCGCGTGCCACGACCGTTAAAAATCAGCAGCCGGTTATCGGGCAGTACGCGCACCGCCGTTGGATACCAAGCGGATGGAATGAAGCCCTCCACGCGCGACTTAGGCGTCGAAACATCCACCATCGCCACGGCATTAGCATCGGCGCAAGCCACAAATAACTTATTGTTGTCGGGACTCAGCGACAGGGCATTGGGCGTCATACCGGCGGGCATTACAGGATATAAACCTACATTGATTGTCTCCACGTTCGACATACTTCGCCCGCCACTCATGCCGATCACATTCACGTTGTTCGTATTACCGGAGGTTACAAAAATCCTTGCGCTCGATTCATCTTTGTCCCCTTCCTCAAGCGTCTTCTGCCGGTCTCGCCAAACCATGTCGGTGGGGTGCGGGCCAGTGGCGATCATCCCGATATTCTGACCCGAATTCGCGTCGTGCTGGTAAACAGCCGAGTTGGCCCAGGAAGACACGAAATAGGATTTTCCATCGGGATGAAACAGGATGCGGTAAGGGCGCCTGCCGGTCTTCCAATGTTCAATCACCATGCCGGATTGCGGATTGATCACGGCCACTTCATCGCGGAACAGCATGGCGGCATAAAGCAAACGGCCATCCGATGCAACATCGCCAACAAAATCGGTCGCTTTGCGATCTTTCTCCGCCACCAGTGGGAACGTTCGGGTCAATTCCAACTTGGCTTGATCGGGTTGAAACTTATATTCATAAACCGCAGCCTTTGACCCGCCACTTACATACAAGTATTGAGGAATCGCCCCGATATTTCCGGTAACCACCTGAATGCCGCTGGGTGGAGCGAACACCATGCCGAGCCACGCATCGGGCAAAGTGACTTTACTTTCGAGGACAAGTGTTTCGGCGTTGAACACATGAATCGATGGCGGCTTATACCCACCATGCAATACAAGAAGATGCTTCTTGTCCCGCGACAGCAAGCTGTTCATCGGCAATGTGTCGATCGGAATCTGCATGCCCGCCGGTTCCAGCACCGCGCGGCTGTTCAACAGGAACCGGCCATTCGAAAGCGGCCCCACCTGTTCCACCGGCGCGGATTGCGATACCAAAAAAGCAGCCGTTGCAAATGTCAATAACATGCCGCCAATTGCTTTAATATTCATTCCGTGAACCTCTGTGCGATAGGGAACCGGCGGCCCATGCCGAATGCTTTCGATGTAAGCTTAATGCCCGGTGCCGCTTGTTGCCTCTTGTATTCGTTCCGATCCACTTTGCGAGCGATGTCACGCACCAGATCGATTGGATAGTTATGCTCCGCCGCTATATCGGCCGCTGGCTTGGACTCTTCAATGTACGCATGCAGAATCGTATCGAGCACATAGTATTCCGGCAACGAATCGGTATCCTTCTGATCCGCGCGCAACTCCGCCGATGGCGGCTTGGTGAATACGGATTCCGGAATCACCGGCCCAAGCAATTGGTTCGCCACGCGGCACAGCTTGTAGACCAGCGTCTTGGGCACATCGCAAATCACCGCCAGCCCCCCGCACATATCGCCGTAAAGCGTGCAATAGCCCACTGCCATTTCACTCTTGTTGCCGGTGGTGAGCACCAACGCGCCCCACTTGTTCGACAGCGCCATCAAAGTGTTGCCGCGCAGCCGCGATTGAATGTTCTCTTCGGTAACGTCGTCGGCCGCTCCGGCGAACACCGGCGCAAGCGTGCGCACAAATTCCTGATACAGCCCGTTGATGGAAATCAATTCGAAGCGTATGCCTAATCGCTCCGCCATCTCCCGCGCATCGGTTACGCTATGGCCCGACGAGTAAGGCCCAGGCATGCCAACGCCAATCACGTTCTCCTTGCCCAGCGCGCATACCGCCAACGCCGCAACCAGGGACGAATCAATGCCCCCGGAAAGTCCTATTAAGACTTTCTTGAAGCCGCATTTGCGGACATAATCTCGCGTACCCACCACCAACGCCTGGTAAGCCGCTTGATTCTCGTCTTCAAGATTTCCGTTCTTGTCGCCCGTTAGTTTCTTTAAGTCAACAATGGGGCAGTCTTCCTCGAAGCTCTTGGCCGAGGCAATCAAGCCGCCTTCGGCGCTTAAGGCGAAGCTTGACCCATCGAAGACAAGCTGATCGTTGCCACCCACGGAATTCACGTACACCACCGGAATTCCATGACGGCATGCGAGAGCCTCAAACATCCGGCTGCGCTGAGCGCGCTTAGATATGTTGTACGGGGAGGCGTTGATGCTGATTAAAACCTTGGCGCCTTCCTTGACCAGTTCCTCCACTGGATCGCGGTCATATAAGGGGTGTCGCCAAAAGTATTTATCGTTCCAGGCGTCCTCGCAAATGGTGAGGGCAACCGGCACTCCATTAATGTGCACCATTTTTTCTTTCTCTGAGGGCACAAAGTAGCGCAGTTCATCGAAAACATCGTAAGTGGGGAGCAGCATTTTCTGCTGCTTGGCTAGAATCTTGCCCTTCTGAATGACGATGGCCAAGTTACGCACCCGGCGGCCGTCTTCCGATGGTTCAATCGATCCGGCAATCATGGCCGGTTCGAGGCTTTTCGATTCCTTGACAAGGCGATCCACCGCCTCAACCGACCGGGCGACGAAACTTGGCCGCTCAATCAAGTCCTGCGGTGGATAACCGGTAATAGAGAGTTCTGGGAAGACGACGAGGTCCACATCCCTGCTGGCGGCCTGGCGGACCGTGGCAATCATCTTGTCCACGTTCCCCGCCAGATCGCCGATGGTGGTGTTGATCTGCCCGAGAGCAATGCGCATGAACTCCTATTGTACCGGGCTCAGCGCATGCACTGCCGGGGCCTACCTTCCCGAGTACGCGACATGGAAATGTGAAAATATGCAGATCCCAATGAAAAGCCTAAAATCCTTCCGCAAGCCAATGTGAGGTGGGGCGGAACCCCTGTTCCGCGGCTGGCCCCCCTGGCCAGCCTGTCAATGTCCTCGAACCACTTCTGAATCGTGGAGACGGATCTTCACGACAATTACTTCATCACTTTTATGGAACACGCGCAAAACGGAGTTCCGATGGCGAGCAGCCCTCCATGTTCCTTCGATAATTGTTGGCCCTGCCATCGGGCCCTTTGCGCATTCAAGTCGCACACCCTACCTTCCGGCGTTCAATCCGCCGGCCCGGCAGGAACGGCAAATGCTGAAGGTACTGCCATTGCCAATTATGGTTGAACAGAGATTGGTAATGCTCGCCAGTTCCTGCGGACTGAGTGTTGCGGCAAGGAACGGCGACTCGGTTGTCGCAAAGCCTCCGGTTGAGTCGGCATGCACCGTAGTTCCAAAAGCCTCGAAGCCACTAACAAAGGGGAAGGCCGCGGTTCCCGCCAACCCCGCGCTATTGGTACAGGTTGCGCCGGTAAATCCCGCTCCGGCGCCTGTGTTGACCAGTTTCACGACTACCGAATTTGGCCGGACGACGGTCAAAGATTTGACACCAAATCGCTGACCACCGAGAGTGACACCAGCCGTTGGGGGTGATGAGGCACGAACAGCAGGATATCAGTTGTTCATCGGGTGAAAAGGCGTAAACGTTCACGCAAATATTGCCGGTCGCGCTGCCGAAGCCGGGTCCGGCAAAAGCTGCCCCGTTAGCTCCTGTATTGGTGACGTCGATTAAGGAATCCGCGCTGGTGAGGTTGGAAGCGTAGCGGATCTGCATGACGTCGGCGGATAGTACTATTGGCCTCGGTGGCACTCTCACAAACTAACTTAGGTTGCACAAAGAAGCATCATGACTTATTAAGTAATTACTATCACCCAAATGCAGTAACCCAAATTGTTAGAAGATTGTACTAATTAACCGGCGCCACTGCAACTGCCGCCATGCCATCTTTCAACGGCTTATCGACGGCATTCGCCACACGATCCTTGGCCTTTACCCCATCCAACACTTGCGCTCTCGTGATGTTCGACACACCCACCTTCACGGGATGCCACTTCAGCTTATCGCCCTCGAAAACATACACGCCGCTAATATCGCCTTCCTTGCGAATACACTCCTTGGGTACTGTCAGAGCGTTCCCGGCCACGCGCGAACGGATGAATGCATTTATGTTGGATCCAGGCACCAAGTCGCCATCGGGGTTATCCACCACGACTAACACTTCTCCCACTTGCCGGCTTTGCAGCGGGACGATCTGTTGCGGCAATCGATCCACCGCGCCTTTCCACTCCTTGCCCGGTATTGCGTCCCAACTAATAGTCACAGGCATGCCCTTTGCCACGCGGCCTAACTCCGGTTCATCCACATACACGGAGACACGCAACTTATCAAGGCGTCCTATGTTAGCCACTAAGTCACCGGGATTTAAGTAAGCTCCTGGCTTAGGATCCACTTGGTACACGGTACCGCCGATGGGTGAGATCAACACTCCTTGTCCAGCCTTTTGCCGCGCCTGCTCAATCATACTTCGAGCCTCGGTGATGCGGCTGTCGGCTGCTCTTTTATCCGCCGGTAAGGAACCAAACGCACGCCTCCGCGCGCTTAACGAACTAATCTCGGTTTCGATGGCTGCCACGGCCTCGGCTGCTTTAGTCACTTCATAGCGTGGAACGGCGTTCTGTGCTTCCAGCCGCTGCAGCGACGTTAACTCTTTGCGGGCATGTTCCAGATCAAGCGTAGCCTTCCACACGGCGGCATCGATTTGCGCGAGCTCCGCCGGGCGGCCGTTAACGTCTAACACCTCACGCTCTGCCTGGGCCTGCTTCAGCTTGGCTTCCGCAGTGGAAATTGCGCCTTGCATTTCGGCTGAATCCTGGGTGGCTACCGTGGCGCCGGCCTGCACGGCCTTGCCGCGCTCCACAAAGAGCCGGAGCAGTTTTCCAGGCCTTTCCGCGCGCACCGAAACCCACTCGAAAGGCTCTACCTTGCCATTGGTGGCGAGTGTATCCACCAAGGTTTCCACCTTGACTTCCGCGTAGGGAATCTCCGGCGGCGCATTGCGATGTATCACTAGATAGCCAATGCCACCAAGCGCCAACAATCCAAGCAGAGCAAGAAAGGGTTTCATGATTTAGGGGATCAACACGGTCTTGCCGGCCTTGTGCAGCCGGGCTGTTTCCATTGCCTGGTTAACTTCGGAAAGTGGGAAGCGATGCGTAACTTCCGAGGCGAACTTGGCGCTCCATTCGGCAATTTCCAGCATACGCAGCGCCCGGTCGACATGGCGCGGTTCAAAGCCCCAACTTCCTTGTACCGTAAGTTGCTTGCGCGTGACGGTATGCGGATTAAACGAGATGTTGCCGGCGTTGGCATATTGGCCCAGCACAAGATACTTGCCGCCATCGCGCACTAACTCGATTCCTTCGTTCACGGCTTCCGGATATCCCACGCATTCAATCACTACGTCGGCTCCGTAGGGTCCGGTTTCATGGAAGACGGCCGCGCGGCGCGAATTGACGTCAGTTACCGCTTCCACGTTGATTACAGCGGCGGCGCCGAAGCTTGAGGCCAGTTCCAACCGGTGCGCGGGCGCGCCAATTGCAATGATCTTCGCCGCGCCCGCCTGCTTGGCTACTGCGATGGCGGCTAATCCCACCGGCCCCGTCCCTTGCACAATAACCGTATCGCCCCATTCAATGGGACAGCGCTCCACACCGTGAATAGCGGTTGAAAGCGCGCAGCCGGCTCCGATGACCGCTTCGGTGGAAACCGATTCGGGGATGCGGAATATGGCGGTGCCCTGGCGCAGATGAATCTTTTCGGCGTAGCCGCCGCGCAGGTGCGGACTCTGATCGGCGCAGTAGCTAATGCCGTAAGCTTTGCGGGAAGTGCATCGCGTCGGTTGACGCTTCACGCGACAGAAATAGCATTCACCGCAGACCAGCGAGCTTGCCCAGCAGACGCGATCACCGATGGCAAGCGGAGCGCCGCGCCAATCCTTATCGAGCCCAGCGCCGAGTAGTTCGATACGGCCCACGGTTTCATGGCCGAGCACGATGGGCAGCGGCACGGCGAGTTGGCCTAGCCACAGGTGAACGTCGGTTCCGCAGATGCCGGCCATTTCGACGCGGACAACGGCTTCTCCTGCATCGATCAAAGTGATATCCGGGTACTCGCGCATCTCAAGTGGCTTTTCATAGGCGGAGAGAACGGCGGCTTTTATGTTGCTCATTTTTGTATTGGAGAGCCTAGTGTAGGCATCCCCCATTGTAGCGAGGCTTGTGGAAGACGGATGGAATCACTGTTTCGGGGCAATGGGGAGCGGCTTCGTATTGGTTAAAACGAGACTAGAAATGGCTGTGACATACCTTAAGTTACCGCAACTTAGAAACTCGAAAATTCTTGGCCCATTGGCCACCCAACAAACCTCGATTGCTTTCGGCGCTAAATAGCACGCCCGCCGCCCCGTGGTTGTAACCAATCACCGGCGGACCTTTCCATGCCGCGGGAATAGAAACCCTATCCACGGCTTTATCGCCTTGTTGAAAGCCAATGCGCCGGTCATCCAACCACACTTCCAGCAACTCACCGCGAGCTTCGGTCTCCAGGCGATGATAAATCTTGGAATCGAACCCAGCCAACGGCGAAGAGTGGGCGACCACCGCCAGCGGGTTCAGGCGCTTTATCCGGATTGAGCCATTGGAAACCAATTGGACCCAGTAACCGGCCGTGGTTCCTCCCATCAACCCGTCGCCGCCCGCGGCTTTGCGGCTGCGGAAATATGGACCGGCCTCGGTGAGTTTTCCGGACTCGCCGGACGGCGTCATCAGGTCTACGGAGATACGCAAATCCTGCCCCATATCGGCGCCCCGAAGCGACCATAATTCGCAATCGTTTATTGGTCGCGCCAGTTGAATGCCGGCGAAATCCAGGCCTTCGTTGTGGAAGGCGGAGGCGGCTTCGGAGGGCTTCCGGTTTTCGATTTTTACCCCTTCCCCAATGGGCAGATAAAAATAGTCGTCCAGATCGTGCGCCCCAAGTGAACAGCGGTAAAGGGCGTGAACTTTGCCTGCATTGAAAGCGAGGTTGTAAACGCGCACATCGTCAATCAGCCCATGAAAATATGCCGATCCAGCCAACCCCTCCCCAATGCGCCAAACCGCGCGATTGTTTGTAAGGGCTGGCGGAATCATATCTCTGGACGCCTCCATGGTGCCATCCACAAAGATGCCAATCCTCTTGGCGGGCGCGGGATCGTAGGTTACCGCTACATGATGCCATTTCCCGTCGTTCCATGGGCGCGGAGTTTTGGTGTGGCTTGTTTCCCCCCACCCCGCCAAAACCGCACCACTCGCTTCCATGCCTAAGTTGAAACGTTCAATGGTAGTTCCGCGGAAATCCGAGCCATACACAAACAGCGACATGTACTGCACCACCGGTACATCCGGTTTCATCCACAAGCTGATGGTCCGTGCTTGGTCGTTGCCTGGAAGCGAGCCGTTTCCAGTTCCACTAACCACGGTGTTCAAACCGTCGAAGCGCAGTGTGCCGTGCAGCTTGCCTTCCATCCAACCGGCGGGAGATCGCACAGCGCCAGTTTCCCCATATCCGCTCGAATCCGCCGCAGTTGAACCTCCTCGTTCATCGAGCTTCCACCAGGCTACTTCCCGAAAAACTGGTTCCAGCTCCGCGGGCTTCCGTAAAATGAAGTAGTAGGCAAGCACTAGTGCAGCCAAAGAACAAAGCACCCCAAGCGACCATTTGCGAGTGCCAGACCATCCAAGTTGCTTCGCGGAAGTATCCCCAACTTCCAGGGCGGCGTCGGCATAAATTTCCTCCACCGGCGCTATCCATTGATACCCAACGCGAGGCGCATTCCTAATATAGGTAGGATCCCGCGCGTTGTCACCAAGATGTTTGCGAATTTCGATAATACATTGCGCCAATGAATTCTCGGAAACTTGAGTGTCTTTCCAGAATCTTTCCAGTAGTTCCTCGCGTTGCACCAGACGGTTACGATTCTGCACCAGGTAATGCAATACCTCGAAGACACGGGGACGCGGAGTAATGGGATTGCCATTACTTACTAAGATTCTCTTTTCAGGATGAATGGATCCGTTGATGAACCTGTATTCGCATAGAGTATGCGCACCGCTAACTCCTGTATTGACAGAAATTTGATTGTTTCTTGATTGCGATTCTCGCGACATAGCGGCACACTCTTTATTTCACCTGAGTACTTTACCATATGACGGTTCATTAACCGCCACGTTTCTCGGGCTGAGCAATTACTCTTCCAGTAGAGGGAACAACATTGATGCAACGTACCCCCGTTTTCTTTGGTTTTGTGCTGATGTTAGGGATATTGCAAAGCCCGTTGACAGCTGTAACAGTTAGGGCCTCTCAACTATCGGCATCCCCTTCCTCAGGTACATGTTCCCCACCTTCCGCTGTAACATCCTTTCCCACCTCGGCAACTGAAGTTTGGGCATATTTCTTGGTGGATCAGGCCCTAACAGGCGACGTACCGAAGTTTGAATGGCTGAATCCGTCGGGCCAAGTCCAAAGAACCATTTCTTACGCTGCGCTACCTAGCGGCGGATCATTTTGTTTTGATCCTTGGCTTACAAAGGCAAGTGATCCTCTAATATTGACACCCGGAACCTGGAGCGTCCGGTTGGTTTGGAACGGATCCAGCACGCTTGCTACGCTCACCTTCGCGGTTACTGGGGCAGGTGGTGGCTCAAGCGCGGCGACGGTGGTTGGCTCCCCGGTTATGACTAAGATTGCCTCTCCGGCCTGTACCTCGAATCCACCCGCTGCGGCGAACACTTTCTCCACCACGGATTCGAATATAACGATTTGGTTTACTTTGGCTGGGCTGCGGAACGGAGACAGTGTCAGCGTCACCGCAAATGGCCCAAACGGCGCTTCTCTTGTTCCTGCTAATTTCCCGAACGTGAGCGTAGCGGCTGGAACCACGTCCAACTGGTTCTGCTCCAGTTGGACACCAACCGCGACAACAGCTGCAGGGACTTGGACGATTCGCGTTTATCAGAACAACAGTTCCAACCCGATATTCTCTCAGATATTCACCCTTACATCGGCTGGAGGAGGAGGAGGAGGAGGTGGCGGGCTCACGGGAACCTGGCAGATAACCGCCAACACCTGCTTCTTAAATCCGCCAACCTGGCAGGCGACTATGTCACTTGTCGAGGCGGTCGACGGAACGCTGAGCGGAACGATGATCAGCGATCCGCAGCTCAAATCCAAGATCCTTCCGAATGGAGTTGGATTTGCGAACGATAGCCCAACGCCACCGAGGTCTTTCCACAGCGGAAGTAATTTCGGCTTGGTCGTTTATCCGGATACCTGGGAGTCGGTCTTGTACATTACCGGCACGGTCAGCGGTAATCAGATTACGGGAAGAATTATTCACTACTCGAGTGACAATTGTTCGACTTTCACCCTGACTCAAACCGGCGGTGGGGCTGGGGGCGGCGGCGGCGGTGGCGGAGCGCCCGCGGCACTTAACGTGAATCTCGTCCAAAACGGCAATGCCGAGGCCAGCAGTCCGCCTAACAGCAACTGCACCGGCGCGGGTACGATTCCCGGTTGGACCATCACTGGCGATCCTTCGCCATGCGCATACGGTCCGGCTTTCGGCGGTCCGCTGCTGACCTCTCCCGGTCCGCCCGACAGAGGCCAGAACTTCTTTGCCGGGGGCAATGTCACTCGCTCCACCATGAGCCAGACTATCGACGTTTCTGCTTTCGCGTCGCAAATTGATTCCGCGGCGGGAATCATCTGTACCTTTTCGGCCTACCTGGGAGGCTACCAAAATCAAAACGATAATGCCAAGATAACAGCGACGCTCCGAGGCTTCGGCTCGCCATCGATCTTAGGACCTGTATTTGCCGCCGAGCGGAATAACATTACCGGATTGATCTCGAAATCAACGGCTGGACCTCTTCCGGCTGGCACGCGTTTCATCGACATTGTGGTTGAGTTTACTCGCACGGACGGCACCGGTAACGACGGCTATGCGGACAACATCTCGTTAATTCTTTCTTCCGGAACTGGAGGAGGCGGCGGTGGCGGCGACTCGTTCATCCTGAGAACCTCGCCCAATCCACTCGACTTCGGACAAGCCCCCCTGAATCTGCCGAAGACTCTGAATGTGACGCTTTCGACGCCTGGGAACTCGTTCCAGGTGAGGCCAACGGCATCGGCTCCATTTTCCGTTTCTCCCTCGCTTGTGACTGTGCCCGCCGGTGGCAGCGTGCAACTTCCCGTTACGTTCACCCCCACCTCTATCTCAGCGCAACCAATTACCGGACAGTTGGTCCTCACCGGTGTAACGGCGTCGGGCGCTTTGCCAACCTGGAGCGTCGGTTTGACTGGTTCGGGAGTGACCGGCGGTGGGGGAGGCGGCGGTGCTAGTGGCACTTGCGCCATCAACGTTACTTCGGACAAGGGCCTAGGTCCGTTCAATCTGACCACCGAAGGCACAGCCGACTGGTATCATATCGGGATTTTCGCGCAGCCCAGCGCCAGTAATTGCCCCACCGGCTCGATCCAGGGCACCCAAACTTGCGTAGCCGCGCAACGCAAGAACGGGCCTAAAGTGCTTGGTGATTTGCAATTCTTTGGTCTCTCTAACAACCCCGGACCTTTCGTTCACTACGTCAGTGACCAACGGGGATTAAGCTGGACCGATGGCACACAGCCGCTGCCCAGCGGGTCACAAGCCGGCGCCATTATGATCGATTATGGCGGATTCCAATTCACTGCCCCTGCCGATCAGTCTCAGCGTACGCTGACGCTCCATGTTGGGGTCGCCGGGAGGGACCCTGCGCACACGGGTAAGCTCATCGCCCACATTGACGGCCTGACGGACCAAGTGATTCCCGTCGGGGACAGCACCAGCCAGGACCTCAACTACAAGATCGTCTACCAGGCTCCGCAAAGCACCCAGATGACCGTAACGTTCAAGCAAGATCAGCCCACCGACTGGCTCAGCTTCCAGGCCGCGGCGCTTAGTCTGCCGGTGCAAGGTTCCAGTTGCAGCGCAACGGGCGGGGGCGGAACTGGAGGGGGCGGCACTTCCGTGGGCGGCTTCACTAACGGCGGATTTGAACTTCCCGGCACGGGTGATTCATTAAATGTGCCCAAGAATTCAACTTTTATAACGGGTTGGGTAGTGACAAAGGACAACGTTGATTATATTAGTAGTTATTTCCAGCCCAGTGAAGGGCGCTACTCTATCGACTTAGATGGCAACACGCCAGGGGCAATCGCTCAAACCTTTGCCACCGCAGCCGGAACAAACTACACGGTGACGTTCGACATGGCTGGGAACACGGGTGGTGGGAGCGGGGTTAAATCGATGCGTGTTTCAGCGGCCGGCAGTTCTCAGGACTTCACATTTGATACCACGGGGAAGAGTCCGTCCAACATGGGTTGGACAACAAAGACCTTCGTATTTACGGCAACAGTTGCCAGCACAACACTTGAATTTGCAAGCCTAGGCTCCGCGGGTAGTAATGCTGGACCCGCGCTTGACAATGTTCGCGTCACGACGGGTGGAACGCCGGGTGGCGGAGGCGGGGGAGGTGGAACCCCAGGCTGTGATTACAATGTCAGTCCGACGGATGTTCCGGCCAGCGGGAACGGAGCCAGCAACATCATTCTAGTGTTCACTGGGCCCACCTGCACTTGGACGGCGACTCAAAATCCGGCATTCCCTTGGATAACCGTCGGCAGCAGCGGCGTTACAAGAACAGGTGGCGGATCGGCCGGTTGGTCAGTGCCATTGAACCCGTCCGCATCTCCACGCACTGGAACATTTACGGTTGCGGGGAAGACCGTCACCCTGACGCAAGCCGCAGGTACTCCATGCACGTTCACGCTTAACCCACCAGCCAACCAAACGCCTATACCAAGCAGCGGAGGAACCACCACTTTCCTTGTGAACCCCAGCAACAGTTCCTGCGCGTGGACCGTTACTCTGCCCGCGTTGAGCCCCCCCTGGGTAACGGTCGCAAGCGGGTTGGGCGGTACCGGCAATGGATCGGTTACGCTCAGCGCAACATTG
>JAYVXT010000510.1:0-5011 GCA_043785065.1 Bryobacterales bacterium
CTCGCCACCGGAGCTCCGTTTTGCGCGTTTGCCTCAGAAGCGCAAAGGCCGCTTCGGCGCGGCCCCCAATGTTATAGGAACTCGCTGATTCCATTAGCCGAAACGAGTCCGTTTTGCGCGTTTGCCTCAGAAGGATTCTGCCCCACATTACAAATCCCGATTCACAACGGAATGCGAACACGCACGCCAGAGCCCTTGCCTGGCTGCGATTCCAGTAACATCTCACCGCTCAAGCCGCGCACGCGCCTCCGGATGGACTCAGGCCCCAGGCGAAGCAATTCCAACTCTTCCAGGGAATAAGTACCGGCAAAGGGAAATCCGGTGCCATCATCGGCCACCGAGACCTCAAAGTACCCGTCCTGCTTGCCGATAGCCACCGTCACGCGAGATGCTTTCGAATGCTTCTGCACGTTATGCAGCGATTCCCGCACAATCTGCAAAATCTCGCGGGCGGTTTGCGGGTCGGGCGTTGAATCGGAAGTCACGCCCAGCATAGTGGCGGAGATGCCGCTTTCTTTTTCAAAACTCTCCACCAGTTTGCGTATGGACGGAGCAAGACCCGCCCCGTCAATTTCCATCGGCCGCATGCTGCGCACCCAGGCGCGCAACTCGGTGGATTGCGATTTGGTCAGTTCCTGCAACTGCTTCAATTCCTCGGTAGCCATGCGCGGGTCGCGTTCCAGCATTTTGCGCACGACTTCAAGCCGCATCTGAATCCCAACGAAGCTCTGCAATGGCCCATCGTGGAAATCGGCGGCGATGCGTTGCCGTTCCGCTTCCCGCGCGTGTACCGCCTCGCCGCGCGACATCTGCGCTTGCAGCGAAGCTGCTTTCAAGCGATCCTCAAGATATTTTTGCTGTAAGGAAACGATGATCACCGCCGTGCCGCTAACCAGGAGCGCCGGAGAGAGGACAACCGTGTCGGCCGGACGAAAAACAAACAAGAAGCCACAGGCGATCATCACAACCACCATCACTTCCCGCGCGGTGTGTTCGAGGGCCGCGGACATCAGAATATACAGATAAAAAAGGCTCGTAAGTCCGACGTTGTAGGGAGTCTGCATGTTGCAGCACAAAAGGAAGAAAATCATGTCCACCAACAAGCCCAATTGGCGGAAACCGGATTTTTCAAACGACTTCAGGAATAGGGAACTAGCGGCGTAGGCGAAGTAGAGGCCCCATAGGAGCGGTGCGATCCCCGATACCCTTCCCGGCGCGGCGCCTAAGGATGCTAAAAGGCATAACCCCGCTAAGATCGCTCTCGATACCGTAAGCCATATTCTCCACTGATTCATGTTGGCGCCGGCTGTCTGCGCTGGCTGTTTGGACAAAGTGATCATCCTTTATATACTTGGGCCGCCCCATTTAGCGGCGATACAGGTAAAGCGTGTGACTCCGGCCTTCCCCGTCGTCGTCAATGTGCTTGGTCTTTTCAGGAGTCCAACCTGCAATTTCAAAATCGTGGGCTACAATTCGAGCGCCCTTCTTTAACTGATTTTCAAGTAGTGGCCGGACTTTGTCGTTTGATATTGGCAACAGGTAAACGGTAATCAAGTTAGCAGAACTGTAGTCCTGAACCATGATATCGCCATGAATGATGTTAGCGAATTTTTCTAGTTTAAGCCGCTTGATCCGTTCTGAACTTTGTAGCCACAAATCCTTATCGAACTCAACCCCTGTTGCAATGGCTTTATACTTCTGCGCCGCCATCAACACAATCCGGCCGTCACCGCTGCCAAGATCGAACATCCTCTCGCCTTTCTTAAGTTCACCAAATTCGAGCATTTTCTCTACAATCACTTCCGGCGTCGGATAATAAGGCGCAAGTTTTTCCACATCCTTTTTGTCCTGGGCGACGAGCCCGCAGGACAAGGCCATTAGAAATATTAGATTTTTCATAGGGGAAAGCCATCTCCTTGGAACATAAGACGTGGTCTAGCGTCCTTAGATTCTAACTAATTGATGTTACGGATCGTGAACAAAAAGGGCTACTGTTCTAGATAAATTCGTACACGGTTACTTTCCGCGCGGCCAGTCTCAAGATAAAGCTCGGCAGGACCGGCGTTAACTACCTGGGGCAATGTCACTTCAATTAAATAGAAGCCAACGATTCCGGGGGCCAGCGTGGCCTTGGTGACTTCTAGCGGCATCCGGTCGAGGAATACGCGGACCGGAGCGACGACCTTAGGAGGAGAATTCAACGGTGCGGCCACGCCAGCCGGCCAATCGGGAGTAACGCGACCCAATCCAGCGGCCAAAATTTGAATCCGTGTGCCGGCCCGGGCGGGCTGCATTAGATCCAGCAGCACCCCGGAATCGGCGTTTAGCACCATTGGGGTGCCGTCCCGATCTACAAAAATCGCAGGAGAGGTAGGCTCCAGCGGCAGGCCGATTTCTGTCCTCCCCTTGGACGTTTCCAGTTGCAAGGAAACGGTGGAGCCGGTTAGCTGGAAGGGCAATTGAATTTGCGATTCCGAGGCTGAGCGGGCAAGAATCGGACTGGTTTGATCGCCTGCTCTTGCCTGATCGACGCTTGCGCCAATAATGGAAATGAGCGAGCCAGGGGCTGCTGGACGAGGACTGCCATCCGCCGCAGAAACGGCCCTCAATTGGCGCAGCCGGTGCGGAGCCATGGTGGCGTAAACTCCCCAGCCCTCCAAGGCAACATACAGCTGATTGCCCGCGGGATCCAACTTAACATCGCTGGCTCCAGGCTCAGGAAGGTTTCCACCAATGCGCGTCCACTGTTTGACCGCCCCAGCCGGGTCGGCGCCGGTCAATTCCAAATACGTGAAGTGCACGCCCAGGTTCGAGGCGGCATAAACAGCGCCGGTGGATGGATCGATCGTGACTCCACGAATCCTGGAAGCATTCAAATCGCCAGTGATTTCTTCCCAAAACGTGCCACCCGTCCAAGTGCGCCAAACCGCTCCCCGCTCTCCGCCGGAGATCACCGCAACCGCCCGCCGGGCGTCGCGAGGGTCGATGGCAAACGCTTCCACACGGCCTAAGCCGGTAGGCTGGGCGGGCAGCCAATCAATTCCACGGTTTAGAGAAACGAATAAACGTCCATCCAAGGATCCCGCATAAAGTATGTCTCCAAGACCCTGAGCGGTGGTGATGATTCCGCCCAATTTCGACTGGGCCAGCCTAACCAAGGCCGCCTCTTGTGAATTCACCGCATCAGCCGCCGGTCTCCACGAAAGCTTTTCACCTGGACGCCATTCCACAGGCAGAGCCATAACGGTTCCGGCCTGCTCCCGTACTTTTAGTTCCAGGCGCAATCCGTTGGGACCGCTGGGCGTCGCCAGAATCCGGCGAACCGCAAGATTCGGCAATCCGGTATTCAAACTCAGCCAAGTTTTTCCGCCGTCCACCGAGCGCCAAACCCCAGTTGCGGTTCCAGCCACAATTTCATCATCTTCTTTCGGAGAAACAGCCAAGTCGAAAACTTCACCACCGAGGATCGATTGCCCTCTATAAGAAGTAACGTTCTGCCAGCCTTCGCCGCCGTTTTCCGAGCGCCAAACGTGAAGTCCAGCCGCGTAAGCTTTTTTGGCTCTCGTGAATTGAGCGACCGTCATGCGCGATCCGATGGGCACACGCTTGGTTTGGACGTTGGGATTCGTGGTTGGAGCCACCCCTTCCGGCACCAGTTGCCAGCCTTCCAAATCCTCAGTCACGTACACCGAGCCCGATGGCATGCGAGCAAAAATCTTTGCGCCTTCCGCATCAAACCAAACCCGATCCACTGCGCCTGAGGCTGGGCCTGAGAGAGATAAATCGACGGCCGAATTACCGATCCGCCGCCAATCGGAAGTGAGCAAAGGCTGGCCAAGCGCCGCACTCGCCAAGAAAAAGAAGAGCCCCTGTGTTGCCCAAACTTTCCGTACTGTGGAATTTTGACCCATTTTCTTAATTTCCATTCTAACCTGTATTATCGGCAATTGAAGCCGGAAACTGTTGATATCACATTGAGAATTTTCAATTTCGTACCAAGAATCTTCCGACGGCCTATGACTTGCTCTTAAATATCGTGTACACTAGCCTTTTGGTTCGTGTTGTTTTGGCCGATAGTCTAATCAGGCGCGAAAGACGCTGCAACTGACCATGCTTAGGGGAATTCATTTCGGATTTGCGGTGCTAGTGGTAATAGCCAGCACGCTTTCGCAGTCCTATGCCCAGTCGTCCAACCCCTTTGCGGACCGTGCAGGCAAACTGGTGGAGGCTGTTGGCAGCATCTCAGTTTTGCGAGACGGAAACCCTTGGGCGCTTAATGTCGGCGATACGGTTCAGGTACGGCAAACGATCTTAACCGGTCCTGACGGCTATGGTAAGTTCCAGGTTAGCGATGGCTCAACATTTGAAGTTTTCCCGAATTCACGTGGCATGTTCCGGGTCAATCCCAGTTCTCCAAAAGACTTACTCGATTTATACCTTGGCAAGGTGAAGGTCCACATCGAGAAAATGATGGGTGGACGGCCTAATCCTAATAATGTCAATACGCCTACCGCCATCATTTCGGTTCGAGGCACGACCTTTTTTGTGGAAGCAACGGAAGATACGACGCAAGTTGGCGTGAAAGAAGGTGTAGTTGATGTAATCCATGTAATCTTCCATTCGCAAGTTACGTTGAAAGACGGTGATACGGTAATTGTATACAAAAACCAATCCTTAGCCAAGGCATCGAAAGACGTTGGTGGCTTTGTGAATTCCGCAATCAACAAGTTGGCTGAAATTGCGCAGCAAGTTGGTCCGCGCATCGGTCGTGGCAGTACTTCCGGAACAGGCGGCGCACCCACAGCCGGTAACGGCGGCGGAACGCCTGCCGACAAAGGCAAGCCACCAACGGAAACCCCGACTACAACTGTGCCTGCACCCCCACCCCCACCGCTTCCGCCGCCCCCTCCCAGCAAGTAGCTTGCGTCGAGAAAGGCAGTGGAGCGCGCCACGCAGCCTCTTGGCGGACTGCTAAGCCGGGTTTGCGGCAAGAATCGTTTCACCCTTGGAA
>JAYVXT010000511.1:0-5010 GCA_043785065.1 Bryobacterales bacterium
TTGGCTGGTATCAGGATGAGGAGATCGAAAAGCACGCGCGGGCCTGGCTTCTGGGCCGCGATCAGGCGGAACGGGACGCGGCGGCGGACGCGTTTCAGCTTCGCGCGTTTGAGAATGTGCCTTATGTGCCGGTAGGGCAGTTTCAGATCCGGACGGCGATGCGGAAGAATTTGGTGGGGCAGTTGGAGGCTTCGGGGGCGTATATGTGGAATATTAAAAGAATATGATTGCGCCGGAGATCTGATATGCCCGTTGAACCACATTTCATCCACCATCTCCCATTAACACGGAGCGAGATTTTGGCCTTACGCTCGGTTCTCACCGACAGGGCAAGAATTGCGCCTCGCGATCGGCATGCCCGGGATTATCGCCGGATGCTATCCCGTTTGGATCCAGAATACCGGGAAAAGAATATCCAGAGGATACTGGACGTGTCGACGCGGCATCTGACAACGACCGAAATCCGCGGGCTGGAATTTGGCGCTGTGGCGGGCCAGGATGGAATTTTTGACCATGGTGGGATTGTTCATGTTGGGGTCTACACGGGCGATCTTGACGAGTTGCGCGATTACCCTGGGGCTTCGATCGGTCCGCTGATCATGATCATGCGTTACGCGATTGACCGCGGATGCGAATGGGTCGTCTTCCACCCCAATGCGCCTTGCCTGACTGAATTTCCGCTCAATCCCATCGACTGATTGTAAATCACAGCACCACCTGTTCCAAAATTCTGTCCTTCGTTATGAAATGACGAAACTCCCGACGGGCACGGGCCCCATGTCAGCTCGAAATACGAGCTTCCAGTAAACCCCTTAGAGAAATAATTCTTGGACCGATCAACGAATATGCTGGGCTTGCGGCCATTCGGGTTCGAATATCCAACTCGAACGCTTCAATGAGGCCGGTGACAAACGGCCCATTCCAGGAGGAGGCGTTGAATGCAGCGTCGCTTTTTGTTTGAAATACGGCATAAATATGATCGGCGCGTTCTCGAATCGGTGTCCTCCCCCATGCGTCAATGCCTAGCGTTCCAAAGTCTTGCTTTAGCATCAGGTGTAGTCCGGCACCTGTGAAGATACGAAAACCCGGTTCGCGCAGTGAAAGCAACCCTGACAAAATTGAATCGTCCTCGGTCCTAACTGCCACATGCCGGACGCGCGCCAGATCTGGATGAATGTGCGGGCTGCTGCTCAGGTGACCAAATTGGACAAAGATCAAGCCATTGTCAGAGGTCGCGAGTTGCATCCGCGCGTTGTCTTGATGCTCGGCGATTAGCACCATATGTTCATCAGGTGGCAGGCTCCTGTTGTTCGAGCCGAAGACGTCCAGCTCCGGTAATCGAAGATCGCCGTATGGCACAAGCGTATCATGAGGCATGTAAGATAAAGCTAAGTGATAACCCACCCTTTCCCGGGCACTTGTCCGATTGCTGAGATCAGACATCACATCATCCAGAAATCTCTCAAGCAGTTCTGTTCCATCAGCCGAACCGTCTGCATTCGGAACAATACCGAATGCGCCCAGGCCGGGAAGTATTTCGTGGAACCCGGTAAATATCGCAGAGTTATCCGATCGGCCGGGATACAGAATATAGGCGCCTTGTGACCTCTTGATCGCATCGCGGTACGCGTGCATTTTTAGCAGGTCTTGGCGCTTGTAATTACCTTCCTCTTCATCATCCGCGTCGCAAAGATCATCGGCGCCAAAAAGAGCGTTGGAGTCCTCAATTCGATACTTCGCGTCGAAATGCACGTGAACCAGCAACTCATTCCGTTCCGCCTCGGCTTCAGAAAACCCTTCAGGCCAAAAGGTGATAGTATAATCAGGGCGTAACCGCCGGGTCCAGCTTCCGGCCCTCTGGCGTTCACTGGTAACGGGAAATAGCCGATTATAGGAAAAACGCGCGTTCAGCTGACGACTTTGTCCGGCGAACTCACCGACAAATGGCCCGAGGTGAATTTGCTTACGCAGACGTAAGTTTGGGGAATCGTCGTCCAAGCCATCAACAAGTTCTTGAATCGCGGGTCGTACGCCGTCCCGGCATTTTCGACAAAACCAACCAAGAAGTTCGAAAAACAGCCAATATTCGTATAAACTCGCGATGTCGCGCTGGCCCGCCCGGAACACGTCTTCTCCCCCTCCCCAGGACAATTCGGCCGCGGATCTAAACCGTAGCCACCATCGCAGTAATTCCCGATACCCCGCTTGTCGCTGCAAGACAGGGCTGCCGAATGGAGCAAATGTCATTTTCCCCACTTCACGAAAAAACCCGCGACCGAGCCAATCCTCTGTTGTCTCTAAAAGACGACGCGAAAGTGCCTCAGATGCACCCCATCCGGCGCTGGACCGAAAAATCTTGTTGGCGTGGGAGAGAAAGGCACTGAACTGACTGAGTGCGAACTTCACAAACCGATTCTCAGGTGTATCGTTATCGGGCGATCGACGTGGCATAGTCACGTGAGAGGCAATAGTCATCATTCCAGTCAGCGCGCACAGCGAATGGCGCGGCGGTATCGCCCGTCGGGGATTTCGCCGGATCAATTCGCGGACGGCTGACGGGGCCCAACGGATTGGCCTGTCCGTCTGCACGATATCGTTGGCCATCGACAAACGCTCATGTGGAAAATCAATAATGCGATGCAGCGCTAAAGCGAAATCGACTCCGTCAAGGGTTTCGCGCAATAACTCCAATTGGATCTGCAGCCAACCCTGATCAGTCCGATCTTCAAACGACGATCGAAAGTTGATCTTCGCCGAAGATCTGGCATCTGCGACGAGCCCAGCCAATTCGTCCGACAATCGACGCAGCATCCCGCGATATTCTGTTCGGTAAAGCAACTTAACCGAGCGCACGTCGATCAGGCCCGACGCTACGGCGAGCTTCGTATCGTTTACCTCGCCCTCGACCAGTTCCATCAGAAGCGTACCGCAAAAGGAACCAGTCTCGATCAGGCCTTCATCGGCCATTCCGACCTTTAAGCTTTTCCGACGGCTGACAAGCTTACACCGCAGCCGAAGATCAGCGTGGTCACTGGAAACGACCTCATATTCGTACCGCTCCGCCTCCCGCAATTGAACAGCCGTTTCGCCATGTTCCCGTGCCTCCATTTCATCAATTTGGACGAGTGGTGCTACTCCAACACCGAACTCACGAATTGGCGTGATTGTTAAAAAACCGACTTCCACACCAGACCTAGATCGGAAGACCAGTGAATAATCCCGAAGTGGAATCATGGAATCACGCCTCAGCGAACGAGGTGAACCCGTTGTCACTAAGGAGTCGCCACATGCGGCCTATTTTTTCGGCGCTCAACCGATAGTAAGCCACTTCAAGGATTTCGGGGTCTATTGATGGCTCTATTTTTTTATCGGCCGAACGCGCGGCGATGTCCGCGCTTTTGAGAGCATCTAGGCCCCGGTTAGTCGGATGATTCAGGCACAAAAACCAGAGAGTCTTGAGAACAGGGCCCAGCTTCGTGCGCGATCCATGAAGCTTGGGAAGTAATTTTTGAATGATCACGCAATCGAAAGCGAATCGGAACCAAGATGCGTCGCCGTCCGCGAAATCACCTAGTTTTTTATGGAAATGCACATATCGTGCGGCTTCATGTGCCACTCGATATCCGAACTCCGCTCCATTCCGATGCAGGGCATGGAAAAACAGCATCATCTCCTGTTCGAATTCCGCTTCAACGTCAGTGGGAAGTGGCGCCGGACCCGTCGCCTCCGTCACGAAGCCTTTGGCGAAGGTCGTGCCTTTCCCGTCTAGCCGTGTCATATCCAACGAGGCCGGATAAGACAGAAACTCCTGAAATTCCTTGGCGCCAACGCGAAATTCAACAACGTTTGCTCGGTCGAGGACCTTCGGTGAGAACATATATGTTGTTTCGTCAACATTCACGGTGCCAATTACGAAAAGGTTATGAGGCAGCGCGAGTTCACCCGGGACGATAGTGCCGCCGGCGTTACGTCGATCGTCCGTGTGAAGCACAATCTTCTCATCCGATTCGATAGCAGACAGGATATCGGAGAAATACCGTTCTACATGTGAAAGATTCATCTCGTCGAGAATCAGAAAATGCGGCAGTTCGGGATATTTCAGAGCCTGTAACATCAGGTCCAAAGACGGCTTCGTGATATAGGAGATCTGATCAAGTCCGTTGGGATAGCCGAGCACGTTGTCATTCCCGGTCCAATCAGCACCCACGGGAACCACCGCATGGCACTGGATTGCTTGCTTGGACTTCCGGGCCTCAACCAACGCGAACGCGGCGGGCTTATAGTGACTTTCCAAACGATGGAGATAATGATTGATTTTACTCTTTTCCTCGACCCGAACTCGTAAATCTTTACCACCAATAGACTCATCAAGATGGTTTTCCTCAATGTAATCAGCCCATTCCTCGATTATAGAACGAAGTAAGGGAGTTAATATTCCGTTCTCTGATTCCAATTCGACCACGCCTTCGTCGGATCTGACAACCGTATATAAATTATTTTGCGCGCTCCGGAGCTTGAACCCCGGTATGAAGGGGTCACCAGGCAGCGCCCGCGGGCCAATCCAGCGCGCGAACGCCTGTGCTGCCTTGGTTTTTCCAGAGCCCGACAATCCCGAAATTATCAGGAAGCGTTTCGTGAGCAAACAAGCCACGATACGTCGCACATCCAAAGCAGGCACCCGAAGTCCCGTTCGTCGCAGGTCGATGAAAAAGCTCGTTTCAAGTTCACCCAACAAATTTGTCATTACTTGGCCTATCGACGAGATATTCAATCATGAATATGCAAAAATGACATTAACCAGTCGTTGTTAACGACAACGCGCCCACCTGCCCCCGAGAGAGGATCTCGCGCGGTTGGGTCGCTCGCCCTCAATTTTATTCAGCCTGCGCAGCTGTGCATACGGTCGCCCCCTCACCCCTTCGACCGCTCCACCGCCTTCACCCCACCCGCGCCCCGCAACCCCGCGATCACCTTCGACAAATGCGCGGTATCCCGCACGTCAATATCGAT
>JAYVXT010000512.1:0-5006 GCA_043785065.1 Bryobacterales bacterium
GCTGTAAGGTTTCCTGTATAACCACGGGGATCTTTCTCGATGCCTGTAGGATTACTACCTGCCCATTCATCTGTAGAGGCGCGTCAAGCGGCAGACGCAAATCAGCCGCGAATTCTCCATCGGAGTGGAGCACTGAGTGCATAACTTCAGCTGCTCCATATTCACGGCTTAATAGTACGGCGCCGGCGCCATCGCCGAAAAGGATGGCAGTATTCCGATCAACCGGCTCGCGCCACACCACCGGCGTCATTTTCTCCGAGGCGATAACCAGCACCTCCCCATACGCAGCCACCAGTTGCGACGCCAACACCATTCCAAACAAAGAGCCGGCGCTGGCCATCGGCAGATCAATTACGGGTGTTCCGGCGATTCCAAGCTTCAGCGCCGCCTCGGCCCCCGCGCCCGGAAACCGCTGTTCGGCTGAGCCACTGGAGAATAGAATTAACCCGATCCGGGATGCTTCCACGCCAGCGCGCTTCAAGCAATCCAGAGCCGCGCGCGCTCCCATCTCAGCAACAGTTTCTTCTTCTGAAGCGACACGGCGTTCTTCTATACCGCTGGCCGTTCGGATCCAATCCGGTTCGCACCGGCAACGCGCCGCCACTTCGGCATTGGTCGATATGAGCAATGGGATGTACGAACCAAAGGCGCGAATGAAGGCCACCGGGTGTTACTTCCTTGATTCCAGATACTTTTCTATCTGTTCGATCGAAGCGAAGTTCTTTGGCCGCAGGTCAGAATCCGGAATGGTGACGCCAAACTCTTTTTGTAAGGCGGTTACCAGATCCGTCAATCCAAATGAATCCAGCACGCCTGTCTCAAACAATGCCTCCGATGGAGATGGATTAGCCCCACTCTCCGTTGCAACACTTAGCACAACGTTCTTGATCTTTTGTTGTAAATCCATATTCGCTACTTTAGCTTACAGTAGTTCAATCACGGGTCCGAGACCCGGCGTTTATCTTGCCGCCTGAACACCTGAGATGGGGGAGAAGAAGGGAATATTTCAGCTGATTTGAAATCCGCCACTTGAAACATTCCCTATTAGAAGCGCAAAGGCCCGATGACAAGACCGCCAAATTTTGGAGGAAATCGGTAGCCTAGAACAGATTCGTACCGCCCAAATCAATCACGGTTTTGCCGGCAGCGCGTATTTTGGCAACCACCGCCTTGTCTGGCGTTGAAGCGACTACTAAAACCTCGGCCCACTCCAGCACTTCATCCACATCAGCGGAAAGCAGCTTCCCAATATGCGGCAGCGCGTTCAAAACGTAGTTTTTGTTACTGCCGTAGATGCCCTCAATGCGGATATGTGGGTCATAGACCCGCACTTCGCGGCCTTTTCCCAGCAGGTATTCGATCAAAGGAACACTCGGGCTTTCGCGTAAATCGTCAGTATCAGGCTTGAAGGCGAGGCCCACCACGGCCACGCGTTGCGCCGGGGAATCCATCACGCTCTGAATTCCACGCGCCAAATGCCGCTCGTTACTGGGCAGTACATTTTCGAGCATCGGAAGCTTAACGTCAAGCCGTCCGGCACGGAATACGATTGCGCGCAGATCTTTGGGCAGACACGACCCACCGAAGGCAAATCCGGGCTTCAAATAAGCGGCCGATGCGTTTAGCTTACGGTCTTCACATAACGTACGCATCACTTCAGAGCCATCAATCCCCATACGACTGGCTAGGGCGCCCACTTCGTTGGCGAAGGCAATCTTCACGGCGTGGAAAGCGTTGCAGGCATATTTGATCATCTCGGCGGTCTTCAGAGAAACCAGACAGGGAGTTACCGGCAGCGCGGCGTAGAGTTCTGCTACTGCCGCTACAGCTTCCTGATCCACTCCGCCGACTACCAACAGGGAAGGTTCTTGAAAATCCTTTACTGCCACCCCTTCGCGCAGAAATTCCGGATTCGATACGATCCTCACCGGAGCTTCGGGCCCGAATATAGCTGCCAATTCATCGCCGGTTCCTGGAAATACCGTACTTCGAGTGGCGACAATAAGCGGCTGCCCGCTTTGTTTTTGCCAAGCGGCTATTTCCGCGGCGACGTGACGCAGAAAGCTTAGATCAAGGTCTCCGTTAGCGCCCGAGGGGGTGCCGACGCACAACAACGCGATGTCGGCTCCAGCAAGGGCTTCCGCGGCGTTCGTGGTCGCCATCAAACAGCCGGTCTTCAGTCCGGCGGCCACGAGTTCCGGTAATCCCGGCTCAAAAAACGGCGCCCGGCCGGCGTTTACCTCTTCGACTTTGAAAGCGTCTTTATCCACGCCTCGAATCCTATGCCCTAACCCAGCCAGGCAAGCTGATGTCACGCATCCCACATACCCCAACCCGAACACCGCAACGGTTGTCTGCTTTCGGTCAACCATAATGTTTTTTTAATTTCCTATTCCGGGATTATCGTTTTTCTGAAAAATGAAACGGGTCCCGAATTTGACTCGCGCGTTTTAAGCCGGATTCCGGCCCTACCTATCAGGCTCTTCAATAGGTCAGTGCGGTAGAATTTCTCACCCTTGAAATTGATCGGCCCTTACAGCCTATCCTGACCCAGCGTACCGGTGCATACTTAATATTGTCAAGGCCCCCTAGTCTGAGTATGATCTCAAGCTTTTCATTAACAAGGGGTTTCAGTTTGACCGTTTTCAAGGTGGGTGTTCATCCAAAGTTAGTGGCAGATCCTCGATTATCATCGGGCTGGTCAGATACTTGAACAAATTCCGACGCACCACCCCCATTTAAATGGGGTTAGCCCATCGGTCTAACCTCCTAACCCGCATTGCTGGTACCGATCCCTCCTCTTTGCCATTGACGCCAATGGAGTTCGTTGACTAGTATCTACAATGGGTAAATGAGAAACGCTTTGGGGCTAATATTCGACCTTGACGGCGTGTTGATCTTATCTCGCGAAAGCCATCGGAAAGCCTTTGAAGAAGTGCTGGCCGGCTTTGGAATCTCTGACTTCAACTATGATCATTTTGCCGGTTGGCGGACACCGGAAGTGTTTCGGGCGGTATTCGCCGCCCATCCGGAGATGGAAGTGACCGCGGTGGAAATAGCGGAATGCTCGACCCGCAAGAGCGCCCGCGCCCGGCAGTTGCTGGCCGCGGAAGCACCAATCGCCCCCATGTGCGTTTCAGTATTGCAAAGGTGCGCGCAACGGTTTAGCCTGGCGCTGGCAAGTTCCGGTTCAAGGGCGAGTGTGCAGGCCTTCCTCGACCTGACTGGAACAGCTTCGATATTTCATTCGGTACTAAGTGGTGATGACGTAATAAAAGCGAAACCGGATCCGGAACTTTTCACACGTTCCATTGAAGCTTTGCGGCTGCCGGCTTCCAGCTGCGTGGTGATCGAAGACGCGCCTGCCGGCGTCCAAGCAGCCCGGCTAGCGGGTGCCCGAGCGATAGGCATGGGTCTGGACCATGAACAGGAATTGCGGCGGGCGGGGGCCGAGCTGGTTGTGGGTTCGCTTTCGGAATTAGCCGCGGTGTTCAGTCTATGACGAAAGAACGCATGCCGGCGCAAATAGACAAAACGAATTGGACCAGCTATGCGTCAGCCGCCGTGCATCGAAAGCAATGGAGTGTTGTAATCGCCGCGGCCGGCAGAGGCTCACGGTTAGGTTTTGACCTTCCGAAGATACTATTTCCGGTGGCTGGCCGCAGCATTCTCGACTGGCTTTTAAATCTACTGTTACCCTACTGCGAAACTGTTGTAGCGGTTGTTTCTCCGGACGGCCAAGCCGTCATCGAATCGGAACTGGAGCGCCGTGCGCCAGGGCGATATAAAATTGCCGTGCAGCAAGTTCCGACGGGAATGGGCGACGCCGTGGACATTGGAGCCGCCGCAGTCACCACGCCGCACACCGCGGTCATATGGGGCGATCAAGTCGCGATTCAGCCCGCGTCGGTCGAAGCAATTATCAGGCTGCACCAAGGTCCTCTAAACCCGGCGTTAACCATCCCAATGGTTATCCGGCCAATGCCCTACATTCATTTTGAACGGAAGAATGGACGGATTGAGCGCCTGCTGCAAGCCCGTGAAGGAGACCGCATGCCCGAAACGGGCGAGAGCGATACTGGGTTTTTTTGCTTTCAAACCGATGCCTTGCGGGAACTGCTCGGTAAGTTGAAAGGAACGCCCGAGGCGATGGGCTCGAAGACAGCGGAATTCAATTTGTTACCGGTCATCCCCTACGCCGCGCGCAACGGATACGAAGTCCTAACTCCATACATTATGGAGATCGAAGAAACCGTGGGCATCAACTCGGTAGCCGACGCCGAACGAATTGAGCCGTTCCTGCGGGAGCGTCTCCATGTCTGAAATCCGGACACGGATCAATGTTGTCCTGTTTTCGGGTGGAAGCGGCACGCACAGTATCACCGAAGCCGTGTTGCGCCACCCACAAATCCGTTTGCGAATCCTGATTAACGCCTACGACGACGGGCATTCCACTGGCCGGCTGCGTAAATTCATCCCGGGCATGCTTGGGCCGTCAGACGTTCGCAAGAACATCAGCCGTCTGATGCCACAAACCGAGCGCTGCCATAAGAGTATGCAGCTTTTGTCCGACTATCGGCTAGCGGTTGGAATATCGAGAGCGGACGCGTTGGCTTTGCTCGACGCCATCGCCGAGGGGCACCGCGGAAAGCTTCCGGCCAAATTGGCGGATGCATTTCGAATGCTAAGCCTGGCCCAGGCGGAAGAATACCGTTCCTTGATCGCAACGTTCCTGGCATTCTTCCATGAAGAAGAAAAATCCGGCCGCCACTTCGACTTTACGGATTGTGCGTTGGGGAACATTTTGTTTGCCGGATGTTTTTTGCAGAATGGCCGCGACTTTAACCGCACCATCAGGGCTTTCAGCCGATTCTACGAAGTTCCCGAAGACACGCTGCTGAACATCACCCAGGGAGAGAGCCTTTTTCTGGTTGCGGAAAAAGAAGACGGTTCGATGTTGCTTGCCGAAGGCGATATCGTGGCCGCGCAGAGCGCCGCAAAGATAT
>JAYVXT010000513.1:0-5000 GCA_043785065.1 Bryobacterales bacterium
ATGGCTGGCGGGGCTCCCATCACTGCCGGCGAACTGGCTGCAAAAACGGACACAGATGAAAGGTACGTGCGCGAATGGCTCTGTTCTCAAGCTGCTTCAGGTTTCATTGAGTACGATGGCGCCGCCGACCGGTTTTCAATGACCGAGGAGCAGGCTGCGGCGTTGGCCCAAGACGAGGGACCTTTCTATTTCCTCGGCGCAATCGAAGTAGCGGTAGCCATGGTGCGGGACGAACCCAAAATCCTGGAAGCCTTCCGAACGGGCAAAGGTGTGGGTTGGCACGAACACGACGCGTGCCTGTTCCGTGGCACCGAGCGTTTCTTCCGCCCAGGCTACATGCGGCATTTGCTCAACGAGTGGATCCCCGCGCTGGACGGCGTAAAGGAGAAGCTGGAAGCCGGGGCGAAAGTCGCGGACGTTGGCTGTGGACATGGAGCCTCTACCATTCTCATGGCTCAAGCATTCCCGAAAAGCCGTTTTTGGGGTTTCGATTATCACGCCCCTTCCATCGAAAAAGCGCGCGCCGCTGCAGAAGCGGCTGGTGTTGCCGATCGCATCCGGTTCGATGTGGCTGCCGCCAAAAGCTACCCCGGCAATGGGTATGACATGGTGGCCTTTTTCGACTGCTTGCATGACATGGGCGATCCAGCGGGCGCGGCTCGCCACGTCTTTTCCACGTTAGCGGATAAAGGCGTTTGGATGGTTGTCGAGCCCATGGCCAATGATAAGGTGCAAGATAACCTTAACCCGGTGGGCCGCGTGTTTTATTCCGCCTCCACTTTCATTTGCACGCCCGCTTCCAAGTCTCAGGAAGTCGGTTTAGGATTGGGGGCTCAGGCCGGAGAGGCTCGGCTGCGGCAAGTGATTTCGGAGGGCGGATTTAAGCATATTCGACGGGCAGCGGAGACGCCTTTCAACATGGTGCTTGAAGCCAAACGGTAGAGTAACTTCGTAAAATCCAGCAGTACGAGAAGTCGCGGCGAACCATCAACACTCGAATCAAGCAAACCCCACCACATTAGCGTTACAATCCAAAAACGCATGTCCAACACCGCAATGATCCGTGAAGCCCTCGCCGCAGGCGACGGCGTCGTCCGCCTGGCCCCCTGTTGGGTCCCCCGTTCCTTTCTCATGCCCGGAGGCCGCCTCAAACTCGACCCGCGCGACCTCTACGCCTACGGAGCCCATCGCGGCGGCATCGATGAACGCTGGTTCTCCTCCACCACCAACGCCGCCAACGGCCCCGGAACTCCCGCCGATGAAGGTCTCAGCTACGTCGATTTCAACGGCAAACGCGCCCTCTTAAAAGAAGCAGTTGAAACCTCCGGCGATGCATTCCTCGGCGCCGACGTCATGTCCCGCGAAGGCGGTTGGAACGTGCTCTGCAAGTTCTTCGATAACGCCGGCCCCATCCCGCATCACATGCACCAGAATGAGGAGTTCGCCAAGCGCGTCGGCCAAAAAGGCAAGCCCGAAGCTTACTACTTCCCGCCACAATACAATTTCAAGGACAACAATTTTCCATATACCTTTATGGGCCTTGAACCCGGCACCACGCGGGAAGATGTGCGCAAATGCCTGGAACGCTGGAACGAAGGCGACAACGGCATCCTCTATCTTTCGAAGGCTTACAAACTGAAGCCCGGCTCGGGCTGGCAAATCGACGCCGGCATCCTACACGCTCCCGGCTCGCTAGTCACCTACGAACCGCAAGTGAATTCCGACGTGTTCGGCATGTTCCAATCAATGGTGGAAGGCCGCGCGGTCCCGTGGGATTTGCTGGTGAAAGACGTGCCCAAGGAACATCACCAGGATCTGGATTACATTCTCGACATGTTGGATTGGGAAGCCAATGTGGATCCCGAATTCGCCAAGCATCGACTGTTTGAACCGAAGCGCGCCGGCGGCGACGAACGCTATCACGAAAACTGGGTGGTCTATTCGACCGGCTACTATTCGGCCAAAGAACTGACCATCTACCCCAAGCAGACCGTCACTATTCAGGATGCCTCCGCCTACGGCCTGATCCTAACCAGCGGCTGGGGCCAATTCGGCAAGTTTGAAGTGGAGACGCCATCGCTGATCCGATTCGGCCAGATGACGCGCGACGAGTTATTCGTAAGCGCCCCCGCCGCCAGTCACGGCATCAGCATTACGAACAAAAGCGAAACTGAAAATCTGGTGATGTTGAAGCACTTCGGCCCGGGCAACCCCGACGCCGTAGGCGTTAAGAAGTAGGGCCGAATCTTCATAAATTTATAAGCAACAGGAATGTAAAGGTAGGGCTGACCCCCTGGTCCGCGGCCGCCCCCCCCGGTCGGCCCGTTCAGGTGTTGGCAACCGCCCATTAGTCCGGTCCATCCCCATCGAAGAATAACAAGGAACCACAAATGAAAATCGGAATCAACGCATTTCTCTGGACCGCCGGCTTCCAAAAAGAAGACTGCTCCCTCTTCCCCAAAATCAAGGAAGGGGGCCTGGACGGCATCGAACTAGTTGGTTTCGATTTCGCCAATTTCCCGGCCGCCGAAGTCCGCCGCGAACTAGCCGCCACCGGGATCACAGCAACCTTTTGCACCGCCCTAACCGGCCAGCAAAACATGGGTTCCGAAGATGCCGCCGTCCGCGCCGCAACCCGCCAATTCCTAGCCGACGCCATCAAGACCGCCGCCGAAAGCGGAGCCGAAGTGCTTGCCGGCCCGTTCTTTTCCGCCGTAGGCTATCTCCCCGGCCGCCGCCGCACCGCCGACGAATGGAAGCACGCCGTCGAAGGCTTGCGTTCGTTGGGCGAAGTCTGCGAAGCCAACAAAATCGACCTCGCCATTGAACCGCTGAATCGCTTCGAATGCTTCACGCTTAACACCGCTGACGACGCCGTGAAGCTCTGCGACGAAATCAATCATCCGCGCATTGGCCTGTTGTTCGATACCTTCCACGCCAATATCGAAGAGAAGAATCTACCAGCAGCGTTCACCAAAGTGGCCAAGCACCTGAAGCACGTGCACACGTGTGAAAATGATCGCGGTACGCCTGGCACTGGCCATGTGGATTGGGACGGAGTCTTGAAGGCAATCGTCGCATCCGGTTACGACCGTTGGCTGACGATAGAAAGCTTCGGCCCGGCAGTAAAGGAAATCGCCGCAGCCGCATGTGTGTGGCGCGACTTCGCTCCGTCGGCCGAGGACATCGCGTTCAACGGTGGGAAGTTCCTACGGCAGCGTTTGGCAGTCTTAGCATTACCGAAACCTTGAGTTTCCAATAAACTGTGGGTGGTTTGTTTTCGCTGAATTTAGTGCTCACGTTACTAGTGTGATTAACGCTTCTGTCCAATCGGGCATTTTGACTAGCCCCCGATGGAATCGGGTGATTCTTCCGAACCCAGTCCGCTGTTGGGGCGCCGGACAATCCTCCGATTTCCATCGGGGGATTGTCAAGCAAGATGCCCGTTTGGACAGCAGCGCTAATCACGCTAGGAACCTAAGTGAACAGTATTTACCCTAAACCACATCAGGCGGCGAGTGGAAGAGGAAGGTTCTCCGCATTGAGGATGGGACGATTGGCGGCCGCCGGACGGATTGGGACCACTATTGGCCGGCGCTGCTCTTCCATGTTGACGGGACGCGGATTGGCAATGGGCGTAACGTCCATCGCGGATTTGTGGAAGTAATCGTCCAGCGGGTAAAGCGCGTAAGGCTGTAACTCGCGGAACGTTTTTCCCATTTTTTGTTCAATGCGATAGACGGCGTGGAAGAACAATCCACGGTCCATTTTTAGGCGGCGGCAGCACAACTTCCAATCCGCGCCAAGGAGGTGATAAAACGTAAAAATTGGGTGTTCTTCAGGGGTTAGAGTGCGTTTTGTAACCAATAGAAAGTCGGCGCAGTACTCTTCTTCTTTACGGCCCCATGTCATACGGTTCTCTTTTCCCGAAACCATTTCAATCATGGCGCGCGTTAGCCGCTTCTCTTTTTCCTGGCAGTGGCGGAAGCGGTTAAAGCAGGCTCTGAAGATGTTTCTAAGAACACAATTACAAGGGTTTATTCCCCCTCGCTTTCCAATGCGCAGACCAAGGCCGCGGCAGGAAGTGCATGCGTGCAAGGCTAATGCCAATGTTTCCGATCTTGTCCATTCCATTTTATTGTTTTTATCTCCTAAGCACCCGATTGCCCGGGTGTCCTCAAATTCCATGTCCAGAATATTGCTTTAACTTAATTCGTCAACCTTATATCTTTTAGGACGTTTTTATTTGAAATCGGAGTTTTCTGATATGCTGGCTATACTGTTTGAAATAAACGTGTTACAGTACAGTTGAGAACGGTCTGTGTGTTAGGCATCAGATTTTTCCGATATGTATTGAAGCCGTATATCTCTGACCTATTTCCGTAAGAAATACCCCTCGTTTGTGCCTCCGCCAATCGAGGAGCCCGCATCGAACAGATGAGGATCAACTGGTTTGTTTAGGTTTTGACTTAAGTGAATGAGCAACTCTGATTCGGGACGCGGTTTCCTTTAGCGCCTTTTTTATAGTCCGCCACCTCCGCGTCGTTGGGAGATCCACATGTTCTTTGAGAAATTGCAAGAGCGGCTGCTTTTATTACTGCGAGCTAGAGTGCAAGGCGGCGAGATAACAGAGCGCAGCCTTGCAAAACTGACAGACATTTCACAACCGCACATCCATAACGTATTAAAAGGTACTCGAAAGTTCTCACCGGAAATCGCCGATTCCATTTTGCGAAAGCTAGGCCTGACTATTCTTGACTTGTTTGATGCCGGAGAACTAGTGGCGCACTTATCCAAGAGTTCACCGCATGAGGACCAGCGTCATGGCAGTGTCAGTATGCTGAACGGCGATTTGGGCCCTGGGAAGCCGTTGCCTGCTTTAACCCGGACCGCCGAGCGATTTACCGTTCCTCAGTCGCAGCTAAAGATGGTTACCGATCCCGTAGCAGCGCGATTGGCCTTTGATCCCCAGATGCGTGGAACTTTCGAGGGTGGAGAGG
>JAYVXT010000514.1:0-5000 GCA_043785065.1 Bryobacterales bacterium
TGAACACAATGTACGCCGCCGTTGCCCGCCGCGCCCGCGAAATCGGAACGCTGCGCGTGTTGGGCTTTTCCCAAGGCTCCATCCTGCTCAGCTTCTTTCTTGAGTCCTTGTTTCTTTCCGCTCTTGGCGGCTTGCTGGGTTGCCTGCTGGTACTGCCCCTCAACGGCGTAACCACCGGCCTGCTTAGTTTCAAGACCTTCAGCCAGATTGCATTTGATTTCACCATTAGCCCAAAAGTGGCCGCCATGGGCATGGCTTTCGCCATCTTTATGGGCGCTTTCGGGGGATTCTTTCCGGCCCGCTCCGCAGCCAAAAAAGAGATCCTTTCGGCGCTTCGCGATATCTAAAATCTAAGGACATTATGGACAGCGATTTGAAGAGCCTGCGGATTGATCGTAACCGTAAGCAAACCGGAGTGCCCGTGGGTTGGGCCAAATGGTGGATCATCGGCGGCGTGGCTTTGTTCCTGCTGGCCGGCACCGCCAATTTCATCTATTCGAAACTGAATGCCGCCACACGCGTGGACGTCTATCGCGTGCAGTTGCCCCAACTCGGCTCCGCGGCTGCCGGTACGGAAGGCTCGCGCAACGTCATCCTCAACGCCACCGGCTATATTGTCGCCCATCACAAAATTCAAGTCGCCTCGAAGGTGTTGGGCAAAGTCGCATGGATCGGCGTCGATAAGGGCGACTTCGTGAAGGAAGGCCAAATCCTCGCGCGCCTGGAAGACGACGAATACCGCGCCCAACTCCAACAAGCCACCGGCAACCTGCAAAACTTGCAGGCCAAACTCGCCGAACTAGAAAATGGTTCCCGCCCACAAGAAATTGCCGCGTCCAAATCGAACTGGGAAGTCGCCAAGGCCGACCTGGAAAACGCCCGCATCAATCTGGACCGCGTTAAGCAATTGGTGGCCGCCAAGGTCTCCCCGCAACAACAATTGGACGACGCCGTCGGTCGTTACGATTCGCAAAAAGCCCGCGTCGATTCGCTTGAAAAAACCTACGATCTGGTCCGAGTCGGACCCCGCAAAGAGCAGATGGACGCCGTCCGCGGCCAGATCGAACAAGCCAAGGGTCTCGTCGCCTTCAACCAAACCCAGCTATCGAACACCGTGATCAAAGCCCCCTCCACCGGAACCGTGCTGGAGCGCGCCGTGGAAAAGGGAGAATTCATCACGACCAGTTTCGTCGGCGAACGCGGCGCGAAAGGATACGTGGTATCGCTTGCGGATCTAAAAGACCTTCAAGTGGAACTCGACATCAACCAGAACGATTTCCGCAAGCTCAACGCGAAGCAGAAGGGCGTGATTGTCACGGATGCGTTCCCGGACAGGAAGTACGACGGCATCATCGACGAAATTTCCCCCGAAGCGAATCGCCAAAAAGCAACCGTGCAAGTGAAGGTGAAAGTGCTCACGCCCGACGAATTCATGCGCCCGGAAATGAACGCCAGCGTAGCGTTTTATGAGGAAGGATCAACGAACAGCGGAGCAACCGCAAGCGGCTCCGCCAAACCAATTATCTACATCCCCGCCGCCGCCGCGAAAGATGGCAAGGTATTGTTGCTGGTAAACGGAAAGGCCGTGGAACGAAAGCTAAAGTTAGGACCAACCTCAAGCCAAGGAGTTCGAGTGGAAGAAGGATTGATCGGCGGAGAGGACATCATTCTGAATCCCCCCGCCGAAGTAAAAGACGGCGCCAAAGTGGAGCGCAAGAAATAGCGGCTACAGCTTCAAGTCTCCACGAGGTTTCCCTTGCTTCAACTCTTCAAATGTGTCTCGAACCTGATCCGGCATAAAGTCGCCAACCCAATTCTTCACCGAATCAGGAAGCTTCACGGAAGTGGCCGTAGCCTTGCCGCCCTTCATCGTCACCAGGTCCTCAACCTTTTTGCCCGCCTTCTGCGCAGTGCCAACAGCTTTCGTCAGCTCCAACAAAAACGCCCGTTCCCCCACCAGGATTTCCGGCCCACCAGCCGGACCATGCCCCGGCAGCACATGCACCGGCTTCAGTTTTTGAGCCGCCTCCACCACTTTCGGCCAGTTCCCCATGTTGCCGTCAGCCGTGTAGTTGTAAGGTCCATTTACCACCGCATCACCCGTGCAAAGAATCCTCTCCGCCGGGAGCCATGCAAACCCATCGCCCTTCGTATGCGCCCATCCCAAATGATGCAGCTCCAGCTTCCGCTTGCCGTCGGTAATCACATAAGGCTTGTCGGAAAAAGTGATCTTCGGCGGTTCGGCAGTCGGCAGATTAAGCGCCGCAACGTCCTTCCGATCCTTAGCGGCAGCCAACCAGCGTTCCGGCTCACGAACCTTCATCTCATTCACCACGCCGATGTGCCCAATCGTCGTCGCCCCCATCTTCGTCCAAAGGGCGTTGGCGTAAGCATGGTCCCCGTGATGATGCGTGTCGAAGACGTACTTAATCGGTTTCTTCGAAATCTTCTTCGCCTCGGCCATCACCAACTCAGCCCCGCTAGGAAAGTTAGCGTCGATCACAACAAGGTAATCCTGCATTTCAATAATGATGTTGTTGCAGTGGCCTTTTTTGACCAGGTCCCCTTCACGGAACCAAACGCCTTCGGCAATTTTCTTAATCTCATCTGGCGCCCCTTCCAGCAGATAGGCGGTAGCCAGCAGCCCCAGAAAAGGAGCAGCGATAATAGATCTGTTAATGCGCATGATCCAAATAAGATATCAAAGAAGACAACAGAAAAGCACCCACTAGGGAAATCAGTCACCCAGCACGGAACAAAAAGTACCCACGAGAGAACAATCACCCAGCAGGCAAAAGAAAAGTAGGGCGGACCCCCTGGTCGACCCGCCGGGCGCCAGTCCGGCGTGTATCTTTAAGAAGCCCATCAACCCAGGAGCCCATCCAATGAGCGAAGTAGTCATCGAAACCCGAGACCTATCCAAGAAGTACACCCGAGACGCCTTCACAGTGACCGCGCTCGACCACGTAGACATCCAAATCCACAAGGGTGACTTCGTGGCGCTAATGGGCCCATCCGGCAGCGGCAAAACGACACTGCTCCACCTAATCGCAGCCATGGACCGCGCCACCAACGGCGACATCCTAGTGCTCAACGAAAACCTCCGCGCCATGAGCGACCGCGCCCTAGCCAAATGGCGCACCGCTCACATCGGCTTCATTTTCCAATCGTTCAACCTGATCCCCGTGCTCTCGGCGCTCGAAAATGTGGAGCTACCGCTAAAGCTAACCAACCTTTCGAAGAAGGAGCGCAACGAGCACGCCGCGACCGCGCTGAAGCTGGTGGGCCTGGGCGACCGTCTGGACCACATGCCTCGCCAACTGTCCGGCGGGCAGGAGCAGCGAGTAGCGATCGCCCGCGCGATTGTCACCGACCCCGATTTGATTCTGGCCGACGAACCGACCGGCAACCTCGATTCGACCTCAGCGTCGGAAGTGTTGAATTTGCTGACGAGGCTGAATAAGGAGTTCGGCAAGACGATTGTGGTGGTGACGCATGATCCGCATGCGGCCAAGTGCGCCCGGACCATCCGCTATTTGGAGAAGGGCAAGTTGTTGCCGGAAGGGCAGGCCCCGGAGGATTGGTCGTTGGTGACGCCGGCGGCGGGGTGAGGGGTAGCCTACCCAAGCCTATCCGAGAATGTTCGCTTTTTGTTCGTCATCCGGCTAGAATAGTTCCGATCACATGAAGGACAGCCCTAAGCTTCTAAGGAACAATCCACGCACTCGGAGAAGTTCCGATGACGAGATGAAAATCCTTGCCATTCAACAAACGGAACGGTATATCGACGAAAATGAGTGATCGTGCAAAATGGCTCGTCGAACTTGGTGATCCAGCAAGCAGCTTGACTGTGGACGGCTTGGTACCGGTGCAGGGCTACCTGCGCGCCGGACGTCCGCCTGAAGAAGTAGCCATGATGGAGAAAGCCGAAAGCTATCGGGCTTACGCTGTTTTCTTTGAAGCGGGTCGCAACAACCGTCCGCCCGTAGCACAGGCGTTTGTATTTATTTCAGACGGTCCTGCCGATGATCCGCAGTTTGCGCAGTTGCATCGGCGCCTTTGGTCTTGGGGTGGAGTGCCGTTGCTCTACCGCAAAACTCCAGGGCTCGTGCAACTGTTCCGCTGTGCCCATAATCCGGATTTCATTTCTGCGAGTGGTGAGACGGTCTGCAAGCCAGTCAAGACCCTCAAAATGGCAGTTGCCATCAGCGATGATCCTTGGTGGGATGCTTCGCTATTGCGTAATGGCGCCCTCTGGGATGATCCCGCAGTGTGCAAAGTAATGCTGTCGGCTAGCAAGGCGGCGCACAAGCGTCTTATCGATGCAGTGAAGCAACTCAATACTAAGTTGAACGACGAAGGCATCCTCAAGAAGCATCTTCGCCGAAAGCTCTTGATTCTTTCCCTGCTCATCGCCTATCTGGAGGAGCGGGGTGTTCTACTACCTGACTACTTTGGCCAATTCCACGAGGGAGCAAGCAAATTTTTCGAGATTCTGGCTCACGGCGACGCACTCGTCAACTTGCTCTCCGCTCTGGAGGAAAGGTTTAACGGCAATGTCTCATCTTAGATGCAGACGATCAGGATTCCCTGCGAGGCAACAGCCAACTCGCCCGCTTTGCCAAGCTCATCAAGGGGCATCAGGAGTTGAATGGGCAGCTAACGCTTTGGCAACTTTATTCCTTTAAGGATTCACCCGTCGAGCTTATCAGCCATATTTACCAGCTTTTTGTAACTGATTCGAACAGCTCCGTCTACACACCGCCGTTTCTGGTGCGGCTAATGCTCGAAGAAGCGTTGAGCTGGGACAGACTTGACCGACTCGAACAGAAGAAAGAGATCATTCTTGATCCTTCTTGCGGGTCCGGCGTCTTTCTTGTGGAGGCCTACAAGCGTCTGGTTCGTGTCCTTCCGGCAAGTGTGCGTGACTACAGTTCCCAATAGCTGATAAGTTGTATCGAAGGCGGGAGGCCTTAGCAACTTATGGCAGACTCATCAGA